>JAIPJA010000005.1 GCA_021734405.1 Minisyncoccota bacterium | reverse complement strand
ATAACTGATCGTACATCGTACGATAGAACCCTAGATTGTCCTATCGTTTCTTAACTGGTGCTTAAACACTAAAGAATGTAAATGAACCTTAATATTATGTCTAATTTTAAAGGGTATTGATTTAATTTATAGATATATTAATCTTATTTAGAAAAATAAATACCATCATCAAACCAATCGCTTTGATCATCTTTTTCATTTTTGTTTGAAGTAGTTTTTTTCTTTGCCTGATTTTTCTCTTCAATATTATCATCTTCATATTCACCTTCCACTTCTTGACTGTCTGAAAATTTACTTTCTTTGTCTTTTAAATCTCTAGCCTTTTCTTGGCTTTTATCATCGTTTTGACCAACAAATTCTATCTTGTCTTCTTCAACTTCTTCGTCATATTCTTCGCTCTCTTCCTCTTCTACTTCTGCTAAGGCTTCAGGCTCCTCTACTTTCTCCTTTTCTTCATTACTATTAGTTTTATCACTGTTTTTTTCTGCAACAGTCACTTCATCTGTTTGAGAGTCTTCTGTTGCCTCATCTTCTTGAGAGTCTTCTGTTTCCTCATTTTCGTCCTCACCTAAATAACTATCAGGAGCCTGAGAACTGGCACGATCATGTAGACTAACAGAGCTTGTGCCTTGATCTATCATAGCTTCGTATTGTTCTCGACTAAGTAAAATTTCACGAGGCTTAGAGCCGTTAGAAGGGCCTATAATACCAGCTGCTTCTAAACTATCTAAAATACTAGCTGCTCGGCCATAACCTATTCTTAAAGTTCTTTGCAAAAAACTAGTGGAAGCACGCTGATTATTTATAATAATCTCTTTAGCTTCTTCAAATAAATCATCTTCGTGTTCATTTTCGCCATCAAAACCAATTGCTCCCATACCTTTAACTTGTTGCTTATCGGTAATACCATCTAAATAATCAGCTCCACCAGTTTTAGAAATTAAATAATTACAAATATTTTTTATTTCCTTATCACTAACATACGCTCCTTGTAGCCTTTTAGGTTTACTAGTATCGGGAGTGGTTATAAGCATATCACCTTGGCCTAAAAGCTTTTCTGCTCCAGAAATATCTAAAATTGTTTTCGAATCTATAGCTGAAGCAACTGAAAAAGCAATTCTAGCCGGAATATTAGCTTTAATAAGACCCGTAATAACATCAACACTAGGACGCTGTGTAGCTAAAATTAAATGAATGCCCACAGCTCTAGCCATTTGAGCTAACCTAATAACTGAAGCTTCTATGTCTTTAGCTGCTGCTACCATTAAATCTGCTAATTCATCAATGATAAAAATTAAATAAGGAATTTTTTCCGATTCTTTTCCTTTAGCTACCATAGCCTCATTATATGAACTAATGTTTTTTTTGTGAGCACTAGAGAGAATTTCAAAGCGCCTATCCATTTCATTTAAACACCACTTTAAAGCATTAATAGTTTTGCTTACATTTGTTATAACTGGGGTTAAAAGGTGAGGAATATTATTATAAATGGTTAATTCTACCTTTTTAGGATCAACCATAATAAAACGTAAATCATCAGGATTATTTTGATAAAGCAAACTAATAATAATAGAATTTAAACAAACTGATTTGCCTGAATTAGTAGCTCCAGCTACTAATAAGTGGGGCATTTTAGAGACACTGTAAAACCAACTCTCGCCCGTAACATCTTCACCTAAAGCTACCATTAAATTATTATTTCTAGTTTTAAAATCTTTAGAAGATAACATTTTCTTTAAACCTACCACCGCTTTATTTTTATTAGGCACCTCAATCCCAACTAATGATTTTCCAGGAATAGGAGCCTCTATTCTGATGGGATGAGCAGCTAAGGCTAAAGATAAGTCATTACTTAAAGTAGTAATTTTAGAAAGTTTAATACCTTCCATGGGCTTAAAGGTGTACTGGGTAACTGTTGGACCTACAAAAGATTCTCTCATTTCTACTAAAATACCAAAGTTCTCTAAAGTCTTTTTGATCATCTCTTTATTTTTTTCTATATTTTCCCCAGTAGCTTTGCTGTCCTCTTGGCGTAATAAGTTTAAAGGCAAATCTATCTTTAAACCTTTATTCTTCCAGTCAGTAGCTGATGTTTTAGTATGTTTTGTTTCAGCTTTAGGCCTGTCTAGTTTAGACTCAGTCTGAGTTAATGACTTTTCTGAAAAATCAAAAGGCAGGCCTTCTTTTCCAGTTTCCGCTTCATCAGTCTCTAAGTCATCCCCAACTTGTAAATATAAGGGGTCATTTTCTTCTTCTATTTCCTGATAATCAGCTTCAACTGTATTTTTTCTCTTTCTAGAAAAAAGCCTTAATAATAATTTGGCTGGATATAAAAGCCAGCTAGTTTTAGGCAAGATATGGCTTAAAGGTTTGTTTAAAAGCAAAAGCCAGGCCACTAAAAATAGAGCTAAAATAACTAATAAACCTCCTAAAAAACCGAAGAACTTGCTAAAAAATAAAGCTAAATAAAGCCCTAAATAACCTCCACCACTACCAGCTTCAGCCATAAGAAACCATTTATCTGGAGAAATAAAGAAATGCAATAAAGACTCTGAGCTTAAAAAAATTAAAAATAGACCAATATAATGAATAGATTTAATTTGAGATTTTTTTCCTTTATATATAAAAGCTCCCCAAGCTAAAAGTAAAAAGGGAAATAACCACTTGCCCCAACCAAAAGCTATAGCTAGCATTTGCTTAAAATAATTACCCACTTGGCCACCGGCATCAAATAGACCCAATAGAGCTAATAATCCGATAATATAAATTAAAATAACTGCTAAACTAGCTTTTAAGCTAGAATCTAAATTTATCTTAGGTAAAGCAATATATTCTAAAGCTTCTTTTTTTTGTTGTTTCGGTCTTCCTCTTTTTTTTCTTCCCATAGATTTAGTCAAACTTAATTAAGACTGAGTGTTAGTGAAATTTTAATTAATTCTTATGCTTAGTTAGTTTTCTATAAATATTTAAATATTTCTTAGCAGAACGACTCCAAGAAAAATCTACTTTCATCGCTCTGGCCTGCATGCTTTGATACTTCTTTTTATTATAATAAGTTTTTAAGGCTCTATTTACAGCTAAATAAAAGGCTTTTTGGGAAAAAGTCTTAAAACTAAAACCCACTTTTTTATTAACAGTATCTGCTAAGCCTCCAGTATATCTGACAATAGGCAAAGAACCATAGCGCATAGCAATCATTTGTCCCAGACCGCAAGGTTCGTAACGAGAAGGCATTAAAAAGAAATCGGAACCAGCATAAATTCTTTGTGCTAAACCAAGATCAAATTTAATCTGAGCACTAACTTTTTCAGGAAATTTTTCAGCTAAATCTTTAAAGTGATTTTCATATTTTTCTTCCCCTGTACCTAAAACTATTAACTGGAAATCTAATTTTTCAAGTAATTCTGAGTTTATAAGCTCAAAGCCTTTTTGCCAAGCTAAACGACTCACTATAGCTAAAAGCGGTTTATCTTTATCTTCTGGTAAACCAAGTTCTCTTTGCAAGGCTAATTTATTTTCAGACTTTTTATCTAAAGACTCCACAGAAAAATTACAACAAATATTAGGATCCGTTTCAGGATTAAACTTAGAAATGTCTAAACCATTTAGAATACCTAAAAGTTTATGCTTATTTTTTTTAATGACTCTGTGCAAACCACTGCCTTGTTCTTTAGTCATGATTTCTTTAGCATAAGTAGGGCTAACAGTATTTAAAGCTTGGCAATTAAAAATACCTTGAACCATGAAATTAATATCTCCATCTTTAGCATCTGTAGCTAAAGACTCTAAAGAGCTAGCACTTAAATTTCCTTCTTTGAGAACATCTGGGCTAGCTTGACCTTGATAATTTAAATTGTGAATAGTATATAGAGTCTTGGCGTCTTTAGAGTAGGTAAAATTAGAAAGGTTAATAAAGTTAGCCACTAAGGCGCTATGAAAATCATGAGCATGAACTACATCAGGCTTGAATTCTATAATAGGTAAAATATAGAGAATAGATAAAGAAAAGAAAATAAATCTTTGTGTATCTTTTTCTCCTAAATAAATTTCCTTATCACCAAAATACTCTGGACAATCAATAAAATAAACTGGAATATCAGTGCGCGGTAAGGCTCCTTGATAAATATCAATTTTTATAATCTTACCGCCAGTAGGAACATCAATGTCTTTATGAATTCTTTTTAAAGCATATTTTTTCTCGGAAATACTCCCATATTTAGGCATAACTAATCTAACATCGACACCTAAAGCTGACAAAGCAGGAGGCAGAGAGCCAGTAACATCAGCTAAACCCCCAGCTTTAGCAAAAGGCGAAATTTCTGCTGCTACCATTAATACTTTTAAGTTATCCATATTATTTTATTTATTTATTATTTTATTATATAACTTCTCATAGTTTAACGCCATAAGGTCTGAATTAAAATTTTTCTCTACCCAATCTCTAGAGTCTTGGCGCGAAACATTTTTAAGCTCTTTAACCGCCTTTAGCATTTCCTTAAAACTAGAAACTACAAAACCAGTTTTCCCTGGGCTTATTACTTCTTTAGGAGAACCACTGTCGTAAGACACAACCGGAGTTCCGCAAGCTTGAGCTTCAATTAAAGACATGCCAAAAGCTTCAAAAATATTTTCTATAGGATGAAGTAAGCAATAAGCGTTTTTTAACAAATCTACTTTATCCTTGAAAGCAAGCTCGCCTTTATATACAATCTGCTTGCCATCAATTTGAGGCCAAAAATATTTATCTAAATAGTCTTTATCAACAGCACTAACTTTACCCGCAATAATTAATTTTTGATTAAGTTTTTTAGCTACCTCTATAGCAGTGTGAACCCCTTTAGACGGAGATATTCTAGCTAAAAAAACTAAATAATTTCCTGGTTTATTTATAAAAGGAAAAAATGATAAATCAAGTCCATTATAAACCATACCCTGAAAGTTTAAAAAATTAAACTTATTACACACTGCTTTAGAAATTCCTACAAAATTTTCTTGAGAATGCTTTTTTAAAAGATCTAATTCTTGTTGAAAAAACTCTCCATAACGAATAGAGTGTAATACTGGTACAGAAGCAACCTTGGCAAAAAAAAGGCTCTTATGCTCTACAGCTGCATGGATAATATCAAAGTTTTTATCTCTTCTAAAGGCATTGGCAATATTTTCTATTTCCTCAATCTCAGAATAATCATCTTTAAAAGGATTCTTTCTAACTGCTATTAATTTTTGAGCCTTAGCTTTAGAAGCTCCCGTAGCAAACAAGGTAATCTCATGGCCTCTTTTAGCTAAAGCGTTAACTAAATAACCTAAAGCCGCTCCAGTGCCACCAGTAGACTCTGGCTCAGTATTCTCCCACAACTTAGAAATAATGGCTATTTTCATTAATTATATTATTAGGGCTTTATAATCTGATTAATTTTACGTAAATTCTTGGAATCAATTTTAAACCACTGCCAAGCATGTTGTAAGCTAAAACGATTGCCAGCATATAAATGAAAGTCTGAACCCCCAGTTTCTATCCAGTTATATTCTCTGGCTAAAAACTGGCAATAAATAATAGAGCCAATAGAATGATGTGGAGACAAAACTTCAAGACCATCAATTCCTAATTTAGCTAATTTCGCAGGTAAAACTCCAGCATATTTATTGTGTTTGCCTGGATGGCAAAATATCAATTGACCACCAATCTTTTTTCTTAATTTAATTACTCTTTCAATATTAATATAACTTTCCTTTAAAACACCAAATTCTCTACTAAAAAAATAAGCACCTAATATATCCTCTTCTCTGGGCATGTTTAAACCTAGTTCTCTATTAATTTTAGTTCTATTCTGTTTATAAAAAGCTCCACCTACCTTATTAATAGCCAAATAATGATTATATTGATCTAAAATATTTTCCACCTCCACCCTATAGCCCTTTGCTTTTAAATTTTCTAAAATTTTTCTAACCTTTCTTCGCCTTCTCCTCTGCGTTTCCCTAAGCAGGTTATGTAACTCTGGACTTTTGTAATCAAAGTTATACCACAATATATTAAAATGACGATGACCTAGACTACAATAAAGTTCAATCCCGGGAATGGTCTTAATTTTAGCTTTCTTACCAGCTTCTTCAAACTCAGCCAAACCAGAAACAGTATTATGATCAGTTAAAGCTGCTACCTCTATTTTGTTTTCTGACAAAAATTTAATTAACTGAGTAGGAGTTAAATAACCATCAGAATAAGTTGAGTGTACCTGCAAATCAATTAACATAATGTGTTTCTTAATTAAATAAACTAATTTGTCCACCTAAATTAGACTCTAGGCGATCTAAAAGTAGCTTAGCTCTTTCTGGGCGATAATAAATACCTATAAGTAAAAATGTAGCTGTTCTAATAGAAGTCCAATAATAATAATTACTAATTCGTTGCTTTAAGCTATAATCTAAAGATATTTTAGCATTTTTTAAATAATTATCCAAAAAGATTTGTTGTAATTTAAGGCCATAATCATCATCGTTTATCTTTCTTTTAGCCATATATTGTACTTGTTGCAAAAAACAACCTAAATCTCGAGCAAAGTCTCCTAAAGACAAATCTGTAAAATCTATAACAGCTATTTTTTTAGCTCCCATTTTAATAACATTTTCTGGATGAGCATCTCCATGCACTAACCAACGCTTGTCAGTGCTAGCTAAAAAATCCTCTTCAGCACTAATAAAATAATCGTAGGCTTTTTGATAAAGATCTAAATGTTCTGGATGTTTTCTAACAATTGAATTTAATATATGCTCTTTCCCAGGAAGAACTGTTTGAATACGGCTATTTATTGGACTAAAATTAGCTTGTTCTTCAGGCTGTATTTTATGAAGTTTAGCAAACCAGCGCGCAGTCTTGGCTACCACATCTTCAATAACCGCAAAATTTTCCTGCTTAATATAATGATACAAATTCTCCCCAGTCACTCCTCTGTAAAAAGAGCAATTTAAATCCTCCCAATAAAATAAAGGATGAGGAATACTTAAATAGCCTCTACTAAAACCTTTATTCCATAAGTAGGTTAAGGCTTCAAACACATTTTTTCTGCTTTCATGAGAGTGGCCTGAACAAAATATAGGTAAAGTAACTGTTTTACCATTAGCTTTAATAAACTTAGTTCTAAATTCTAAAACTATATGAAATGATTGTGTCCAAAGTAATTTTTTATGAGACACGACTTTTATACTTTTTATACCTTTAAAATCTGGATATAAAGGTAAAACTTTTTCTACAAATAGACCCTTAACAAAATTGGGGTCAAATAAATTTTCTACTTTTTGCATAATTATTTTTTCCAATAATACTGCCAATGCCTTTTCCAAATCAAGGCTTTAGCCTGTATATATAAATTTTCAGCTTTTAATTTATACTTTCTTAAACTCTCTGACTCCAAAGACCTCACTGAACGAATAAGTTCTTCTAAACCTCTTTCAGTCTCATCCGGATTCCAGGCATAAGGTCCAAAATTATGCTTAAAATCCTTAGCTGATGCCCACCAAAAAGTACAACTAGCCAAACCTCTAACTAAATGCCAACGAGCCCAAGCGTAATTTTTATCTTGAGGATTATTTTCCAGTAAAGTTAAAGCTAAATTAGCTAGTTTCCATAAACTGGCCTGAATTTTATTATTTCTCCCATTCCAAAGAATATAAGGCTGATTATCTTGTAATTCTTCTTTTAAAGACTCCCAACTACAAGCCAAAGGTTTTATTTCTATAACTGGTTTGTTTTTTAAGTATTCAGAAATAGTTTGAGTCTCAACCTTAGCGCTAGACAAAACTTTCTCTAATTCTCCAGTAGGATCTTGATGTCTTAAACCATAAAGCTCAGCATCAGTAGCAGTCATAAAAAACTCTAACTCATTATTCGACTTTATATTTTTTATAATCAAATCAGGCACATAAGTATTAGACTGCCTTCGGCTTCTAAAAATTATCTTCAAACCACTATATTTATCTTGATAGACCTTGTCCACTTCAGCTTCATCAATTTTACCTTTAAAAGCAATCTCATCTAAAATAATCCATTTATATCCTAAACTTGCTAAAACTTTAGAAACTTGAGGACTATAAGCCATTTCTGGTAAAAAGAAACCTTTTGGCTTATTTTTTACGCCTAAATACTTATGTAATATTTTCTCTTGCTCTTTAATTTGTCTAGCCATTTCTTGTTTAGAAATTAAAGGCAAAACTGGATGATAAGCAGCGGTTGAAACTATTTCTAACTGACCTCGACTAATTAAGTCTTTAAACCCAGAAATTATATCAACTCTTCCCATCTCAAATAAACGCTCAATTAAACAACCATTTATATTAATAGTAAATTTAGTTCTAGAATTTTCTTTTAAAGCCTGTAAAAGTCTTTGATAGGAAAGATCAACCGCCTCCTCTATGTATTGAGATTTAGTGTTAGCTGGTTGGTATAAATGAATAAAATTAATCCACAACATAAAATTCTTGTTTTTAACTTTTTAACACTTTCTTGTAGAGCTCTACATATTTTTTAGCTGGTATTTCCCAACTGTTAGATCGACGCATAGCTCTAGAAATGAGATTGTGCCAAGCTTTTTTATTCTTCTCTGCCTCTAAAGCTCTGACAATAGCTCTAAAAAACATAAAAGGATTATTGTCAGTAAAAGTAAAGCCCGTGCCTTTTTTAGTAGCTGGAGAATAATTATCTACGGTGTCATATAGACCCCCAACTTCTCTTACTACAGGAATGCAACCATAACGCATAGCTATTAGCTGATTAATGCCACAAGGCTCATGATTAGAAGGTAAAAGAAAAATATCCGAACCAGCATACAGCAAAGTTTCCTTATCTTGTTTAAAAGGCATTAAAACTAACTTCTTAGGATTATGCCTAGCAATTTTTCTAAGTGGTTTTAAATAATTTTTATCCCCATCTCCCATAATAATTATTTGAATATCTAACTTTAATAAAGGTTCAATAATTTTCAATATTAAATCAAAGCCTTTTTGAAAAGTAACTCTGGAAGTAGTGCAAAGCACAGGGATGTTAGCGTTTATAGGTAAATTATTTTGATCTTGTAAATACTCTTTATTAAGGCTTTTAAGCTCTAAATTGGTATGGTTATAGTTTTTAAAAATCTTATCGTCATTATCTGGATTATAGGTATTATAGTCAATGCCATTTATAATCCCAAATAAACGCTGGTCTCGATTTTTTAAAATTCTATGTAAGTCCTGACCAAACTTCTTAGTCATGATTTCATCTCTATACTGTTCACTAACAGTGTTTATAATATCAGCTGATAAAATTCCTCTCTTAGCAAAATTAATATATTCAATATTTTCATCACTTATATGAGGCAATCTTTTGCGTCCATAATCTTTTTTCTCTGCCGGCACTTGCCACCAGTTTTGCCCAAACTGGAAAATAAGGTTATGAATAGTATAGACGGTTTTAGCTTGTTTTAAAGTTTTAGAATAACGAAAATCAGTTTTTAAATAAAAAGGGATAAGTCCTGTCTGCCAGTCATGGCAATGAACAATATCAGCTTCGAACTTAAGTAAAGAAATAAGCTTTAAAGAAGCTACATTAAAAATTAAAAATCGAGCATTCTCTCTACCTGAACCATAAATATCTTTATGTTTAGAAAAATATTTTGTATTTTCTATAAAATAAATTGGTAGTCCTTCCATAGCATAACCTTGCCAATAATTAACCTTAACTGACTCTTTTGAATTTAAAAATACTTCTACCTCAGAAAATATCTTCTTTAAATTGTACTTTTTCTTGTCAATTACCTTGCCATAAAGAGGAGTAATAATTCTAACCTCATGACCTAAACGAGACAAAGCTTTGGGAAGTGATCGAGCTACATCAGCTAAACCCCCGGTCTTAGAGAAGGGAGCAACCTCTGAAGCTATATGGACAATTTTTAATTTTTTCATGTTACTTAAATTTTAAAGTTGAAGAAGCACAAATAGCAGCGGCCAAGGCGTCAGCCGCGTCATCTGGCTTAGGCAAAACCTTTAAGCCTAAAATTAATTTTACCATTTTTTGTACTTGCATTTTTTGAGCCTGACCGTAACAAGAAACCGATTGCTTAATCTGTAAAGGAGTGTAAGATTGAACCTCTAAGCTATGTTTAGCGGCAAAAAGCATAACCACTCCCCTAGCTTGAGCCACAGTCAAAGCGGTTTTAATGTTTTTGTTAAAAAATAATTGCTCAATAGCTAATATTTGAGGCTTATATCTTTTAAATATTTTCTCTAGCTCTAAACTTAACTGCAAAAGTCTTTTCTCTAAATCTTGGCCAGCCGGAGTTTTAATAGAACCATAATCTAAAGAAGTCATTTTACTGTGAGAAAAAAACTCTATCACCCCAAAACCTGTATCAGCAATACCTGGATCAATTCCCAAAATTATTTTTGACATAAACCTCTATTTTTAAAACTTGATGTTAGTATAAAAATCAGTCACATCTTCATCATCCTCCAAGGCTTCAATAAAAGTATCTACCTTAGCTCTATCTTCCTCAGACAAACTAATTTCTTCTTTAGCCACATATTCAATCTCAGCTGACTCAGTAGTAATATTTTTAGACTCTAACACTTGCTTTAAATTTTGCAAGTCAGTCATAGCCCCAACAACCACTATCATCTCATCTTCTTTCTTAATATCTTGAGCACCAGCATCAATTAATTCTAACTCTAAATCATCTTTAGCTATTTTCAGCTCTACAAGCTGTGAAGCTAAAAAACTAATCATACTTTTTTGTTCAAAGTTCCAATTAACAGAAGCCAAAGAACCTCCGAATTTAGTAAATAGATGACGCACATTGGCGGCGCTTCTATTTTTGTTATCTGTTAAACATTTAACAATAAATTGGGAGTTGGCTGGACCAATACCTTCATAATATAATTCTTCTATTTGTGCTCCTTCTAATTCTCCGGTGCCTTTTTTAATAGCTCTATCTATATTATCCTTAGGCATATTAACAGCTTTAGCCTTGTCAATAGCCATACGCAAAGTAAAATTTGTGTCTGGATCGCCGCCCTTATCTCGAGCAGCAACGGTTATTAGGTTGCTAAGTTTAGTAAAGACAGCCCCTCTTTTAGCGTCTTTAGCGCCTTTAGCCCTTTTTATGGTTGCCCATTTAGAATGTCCTGACATATACTTGTAATTAAAATTTGAAGGCAATTGGTATTGCCTTTTTACCTTATTATCTTAACTAAAATTGAAATAAAAATCAATATTTCCTATAATAAACAAACGGGCTTAAAATAATTTTAAAATACTTTATGAAAATTATAAACTTAGACCAAGCAGTCTTAAATGCTTTAGAATTAATTTCTAAAAATCCTCCCAAAAAAATTAATTTAAAAAGCTTTCAATTTCCTTTTGTAGTGGGTTCAGGTAATGCTTACTATACTGGCACTATCTTGTTTTCACAGCAAAAAGCTATTTTTGCTAATGAAAATAATTTTAGAGATAAAGCTAAAACTTTTAGTGATTTAGTAAAGAAGAAGATTATAAAAGAAGCGGTAATTATTTCAGCTTCTGGAGAAAAAGATTCAGTTTGGCAAATAGAGCTAGCTAAAAAAATCAAGCTACATACTACGCTTTTAACTTGTTCAGCTAATTCCACAGCCTCTAAGCTAGCTGATAAAGTTCAGGTTTTTAGTAAAGTAGACGAACCCTATACCTATAACGTTTCCACCTATTTATCTATGATAACAGGAGCGACTAAAGAAAGTCCTGAAGAAATAAAAAGTTATTTGAAAAAATTAAAATTCCCTAAGAACTTTAGTCGTCACCAAAACTTTAGCTTTATCCTGCCTGATAAATTTAGTGCTATTGCTCCCATGTTAGAGATAAAAGGTAGAGAACTTTTCGGCTCCAAATTAAACCTAAAAGCTTATGGGCTGGGAGAAGCTAAACACGCTAAATATGTCATACCTTGCCAGAAAGAATTGGTTATATCTATTGGTGAAAAAAATAAATATTTTGGCCATCCTAGTCATCGCTGGGATGTAGACTTACCTAAAACATCAAACTTTGGCCTTATTCTAGCTTTAAGCTATTACATTATTGGTAAAATACAAGAAGCTAAACCAAACTACTTCAAAAAGAATATTGAAAACTATTGTAAAAATGTTGAACCTAAAATTTTTAACAAACAAAAACCTACTGATGTTATAGTAAGAGGGAATATAAAATAGGAGCTTAAAACAAAAACAGCTTATTCTATCAAAGGCTGTTTTTGTATTAAACTATTAATTTTAATTTATTATTCCTCAATCATAATCTGAGGCTCAATCATAGGTTCTACTACTGGCTCCTCCATTATATCTACACCCCCGCCCCTTACAGCTGGCATGGGCATAGGCTGAGGTCGGTTCCTTTGTTCTTTTTCTATTATTTCCTTTACTACTGGCACTATTACTGCCTTCCTGTAATACATATCTGAATTTTCTTCAAAAATTACAGGAAAGACATAGGCTGGAACAAAGATTTCTTCACCTCTTTTTTTAGACTCATCATATTGCCAAATTTTTACTAACTCTAAAGAAGGCGTATCAAGCTTTACTTCCCTCACTTCACTATTTTCCATAATATAGTAATTATAGTTTCTGAAACCACCTTCCTCAGCAATATCTATAATCTCTTCTTTATCAGTAAAGGCTTCATAATCAGAGCTTTGATAAACTTGACTCATAATACCTCTAACACTAGAAACTTTGTCATATCTAACATTAACATCTACCCCTAAGCCACTGACATTACCTTGTTCATCATAAACTATTTGCCCATCAATAACTAATGGATAAACAACATTAACGGTTTCAGGAATATAGAAATTAGACTTATCCTCTGATCTGGTATAGTGATAACGCCAGTCATCAAAAACTTGACCTTGTCCGTAAACACCTATATCAATTCCATAGTCTTGTAAAAACTTATCAGCTGTCTGCACTATTTTATCATCAGAAGGCATATCAGAAATTTTTAATTGCCAGTTTCTAAAACAAGCTTCATCCTGACAGTCAACTGTTGGCCATTTCTCCCAATTAGCATAAAGCGAAAGGTTATCTGACACAAGATCTAAATTAAGATTATAGCCAAAGTCAACATCTTCAACTAAATTAACATTGGTTAAAGTTAAACTTTTAAACTTACTATAATCAATTTTCCCTACTTTAAAACCACTTAAATTAATTTGACTACCAGAAAAACCTTCACTGGTTTTTCTTTTTATAACCTTAGCTTTCTCGTAATCTATTTCAAAGTCATCACCAACATACTTATACTCATAAACTATTGGATTAGGCATAATCATCTTTGAGGATAAGGCTGAGTCAGAAATATCCCCGCCAGCACCTAGACCCATTACTCTTTGGCTACTAACACTCGCCTCTAAAGGAGAAGCTCCTTCTGAAAAAACACCAGCAGAGTCAGAAGGAGTAAAATTCAAACTACCAAAAGCCCTATCCCCTAAGTCTTCCATAGCAAATCGATTATCTTTATTTTTGTTAGCTTGCTTTAAACTATTTAAATCTTTATTTTTAAGATTGTAATAAGGGATAATAACCAAAGCTAAGATAATTAAAGTTGCTCCTGCTAAAGCCATTTTTTTGGATAAACTCCAAGTAAAGGCTGGATTTTTGTCAGCACCTTTAGCTTCTAGCATTAACTTTTGTCGTAATTCACTTACAAAAGCTTGGTCTGGCTTTATATCTGGACGAGTCTCAGATAATTCTTTAATTATTTTTTTAAGCTCAGTTTCATGAGCTTTTAATTCCTTGTCTATCATGTATAACTCTTCTAAAATTTTGTTAATCTCTTTATTGTTCATAAATTTAATAAAAATAAGATAAATAATGATAAAGGCATTTCTTGTTTTAATTTTTTTAAACTCCTAGAAAATATCACCTTGCAATTATTAACGCTTTTACCCATAATTTCGGAAATCTCTTGATAGCTTAACTCATCCCAAACTTTTAAAACTACTATTTCTCGTTGCTCAGTATCTAACACAGATAAATATTTTTTTACCTTTTCTAACTTTAAATCTTTATCTGCCTCCTCCTCTATTTTCTGATCACTAGCCAGAGACCACACAGAATCTATATCTAAAGTATCTTTACTTTGACGATAGTGATCTATGAGATTGTTTCTAGCAATTTTATAGAGCCAAGCAGAAAAATAATTATCTTCCGCCTTAAACTGGGAAATAGAGCGCAAAGCCTTGAGAAAAGTCTGACTGCATAAATCCTCAGATAATTCTTTACTGCCACTGCGACTGAATAAAAAAGCGTAAATTTTGCCAATATATTTATCATATAAAGGCGCGAAGCTCTCTAGCTGTCCTTTCTGACAGTCGTAAATGAGCTTTGTTTCATTGATTTCCATGTGAGTCCTTTCTTAAAAATTATTTCGGCAAGAAAATCATCCTGCTTCTTGTTTGCCTTTCTATTATTATACCTCATTTTTAACATAATATTAATAGGTTAGTTTTTGTTAAAAATATAATTGACATGTCTTTGTAGTTATAACGAAAGTTGTAGAAAAAAGTAACAATTTTTTACATTTAAAAAACTTGAAATAAAAACTAAATAATCACTAATATTAGAAAAATGTGCTTAAAAGTAGTATAATAAAATTATGGAGACTATAATCAAAACCCTAAATTTAACTCAACAAAAAACAGCCTATAAATTATTAGGGCTGTCAGCTGTTTTATTTTTAGTACCTATAACCTTCTCCAACCAATGGTTAATAGGTTCTTTAGCAAATGCCTCCTTTATAATCTCCTTATTTATTCTAAAACCTAAATCAGTTTGGCCTTTAGCTTTTATTCCTAGTCTTTCTGCCTTGTCTGTAGGGCTACTGCCTATCATTTTAGCCCCGGCCATTCCTTTAATAATTATAGCTAATTTAATATTTATATTTTCTTTCTACGTGAGCTATAAAAGTTTAGGCCAAAATTACAGCTCTTATTGGCTAGCCTTATTTATCTCAGCTAGTTTAAAGTTTATATTTTTATCTCTTGCTTGGCAGTTTGTAAATAATTTATTAGATTTAAAAATTTCTAACTTTATTGTTAAAATGCTTAATTACCCTCAATTTTACACTGCCTTTATTGGCGGAATTATTGCCTATATTTTAATTTTTAAATTATTTAAAAATAAAGGCAAAAACGCTATATAAAACTATAAATAAAAGTGGCTAAAGCAAAAAGTCTTGATGTTAAATCAAGGCTTTTTAAAATTTCTCTTTGTCTTTGTTTGTAAATATTTGGAATTTTTATTAGAAATAATGCTTTCTCCAATATCTTTTTCTATTTCATTTCTAGCTTTTTTAGCTACCCCACCACCTCTTTTAGCAATTTTTTTGTTTGCAGGTAAACCTTTTGGTTTATGTTTTTTAGATATCTCAGTTGTAGAAGCCTCAGCTAGCATATTAAGAACTAATTCTAAATTAGTCATATTGTCTCGTAGATTTTGTTTTTTAAGGTTTTTAAATTTCTTATACTCTTTTACAGATTTATCTGACCAAGCCCTAGTAATTTCATCAGTTAAAATAGCAAAATCTGTTCTTTTGTTAACTCCTCTTTCTTGCCACTCATCAGTTAATTCTTTCCTAATTTCGATACTTTTAAGTCTTTGATTGATCCAGGCTTTAGAATAACCTTTTCTTAAATAAGCCTGCATAGCTCTATTTATGCTTAATTCAGGATCTTCTGTTTCTTCTATTCTTTCATAACCAACTTTAGCCAACCATAGCTTAAATGGTTCGGCTTTGGGAGAAGGAACTGACTGAACAAGTCTTAAAATATTTTCCGTATCCAATACATCTGTAAGATATTTTTTGCCATCTGAAGCGAACAGTTTCAGTTGTCCCAATTTTTGGGACAACTCACTACCCTCTTCAATTAATCTAGTTTTTAAAGCATGCCAATATTTTCTTGGTCTCGGGCTATCTGTTAAAATTTCAATAATATCCACAACCGAAAAATACCAAAGCTCTTTCTCCTCATCCCAGTGACGACGAACTTGTTTATTATTAAATAATATAATTTTATTGTCTTTTTTAATCATGTAGTTAGTATAACAAAGGCTAGTTAAAATTTCTATAAACTTTTTATAAAAATAAAGAGCCTAACCATTATGAGGTTAATATAAAAACTTTTTTTGTTTTAGGCACACACATTTTGCACTCTAGCTAAAGCCTCGTTTGGGGTGAGACCATCTAGGGCACAATGTTCTAAGTTATTATAATAATTATTCCATATTTTAATTTTCTTTTCCAGTTCTGGAAGAGTTTTTAATTTGTTTCTGTCATAGAACATCTCTTGATCAGTTCTATGACTACGCTCCACTTTACCGTTTTGTGCGGGTTTGCCCGGGTCTATTAGATAATGAATAATGTTTAGTTTTTGACATTCTAGGTCTAGCGGATGTAGCCTAGGGCTCATTGGATCAGCTGATTTCAGGTAGCCAGTGTACCTGTTTGTGAAACAACTACCGTTATCTGTTTTTATCGCTCTAATTCTAAATTTAGCTACTTTAATTACTTCTTTTAAAAACTTAATAGATGAACCATTACCCATATCATCATATATTTTTAGATATCTCCATCGACTAGCACAGTCTATGGCTGTATATTGATAATATCTTTTACCCTTAATTTTACTGGGTACATACTTAATATCTATCTCTACTAACTCTCCTGGAGTTAATAAAATCTTGACATACCTATATTTCAATTTTCTTACTCTATATTTTCTTACTAAACCTTCTGTTTTAACTACCTTACCAATAACTCTATCAGAGACCTCTAATCCTTCCTTCTTTAATTTGTAGTTCATCTTTCTAGCACAGAGATGGGTTTCTTTTCTTAATTCAATGATTCTCTCTTTAACACGTATGGAAAGCTCATTAGGTTGAGATTTAGGTCTAGTTGATCTATTCCTCAATCCCTCTAAACCATTGCCCCTATAGCGAGCTAACCAGTACTTAATGGTCCTCTCACTAAATGGAGATACTTTCACCATTTGTTTAATTGTCACTTCTTTATCTAGGATTGGTTTAATCCATCGATATTTTTCTTCTATTGTATTGTTTGGCATAGTTTTCATATGCCTCTAGTTTACCAAAAAGTGCAATATGTGTGTGCACATTACCTCAATCTATTGACACAATATAGATAATATGATATAATAATGTATCAAACTAAAAGTTTGTAAATTCTAAATTTATGAAAAAAATAATAGCAAAAATTACTATCTTTTCTTTATTAACTGTTTTATTATCTTTCCCTTTGCCGGGGAAGGCTCAAACAGCTATATATAATATTGAAATGAAAAACCTGAAAAACCATCAGGCAACTTTGACTTGCAATACTGACCAAGATGCCAGAGTTTCAGTTTATTTTGGTAAAAACGCTAATAATTTAGATATGTCAGTAGGAAGCAGTCTTTATGATAACTATCACAGCTTAACTTTAACTGGACTAGAAAGTGATAGTGCTTATTATTACAAAGTTGTAGCTTACAATGAAAACGGAGAAGAATCAGAGTCCTTTATGAAATATATTGATATGGAAAACATGGCCGATACAGAAAGACCTAAAATTATAGACTTCTCTATTTTACAAACCACTAACAGAGCTATTAATTTTAAGATAAAAACTGATGAAAAAGTTAAAGTTTCTATTAAATATGGAGTAAAAGATGAGTCTTTAAATAAAAGTTGGAGCACTAACTCTTATAAAACTACCCATGATATCATACTAAAAAAACTTGAGCCTGATCACAAATATGAAATAAAAATAACTCTAACAGATAAAAAATCTAATAGTTTAATTACTATTAAAAATATAAACACTAGACTTTCTAATGAATACGACAAATTAGTTATGCGCAACCTGAGCCCCGAAAGTTATGAACAAGCACAACTTATGCCTAAGACTGCTATTATTACTTGGGAAAGTAATGTTTTAGCTGAATCAAAAATATTTTATGGCACTAATCCAGAAAAACTAAAAAGTTCTAAAAAAATAAGCTCTAAAGCTTTAGAGCATAAAGCGGTTTTAGAAAATTTACAACCAAACACTATCTATTATTTTAAAATAGAAATGAAAAGTGACTTAAACTCTAAAACCCTAAAGAGTAGCATCTATAGCTTTAAAACCCTTCCTTTAAATGAAGACTACTTAAGCCTATACTTTAAAAGTGGGGATGTTGTAACTACTAGCTCTAAAAAGTCTGAAAAATACTTAATTTATGAAGATAAAAAAATTCCCTTTAGTGGCAACAGTTTAAATAAACTAGCTTATGATAAAGAAATAAAAACTATTTCTAGCACTGACTTATCAGCCTATAAAACGACTGAGGGTTACTTTGGTAAATTCTATGATGGGCAAGTAGTTAAACAAGCTAATAAAAGCGTTGTCTATGTTATAGATGGAAAATATAAACGCCCTATAGCCAATTGGTTAGTATTTAAATATTTAAATTATCAAGATAAAGACGTGATAATTGCTAGTGAAAAAGATCTTAAAGATTATAAAACAACCGAACTAGTAACTCATTCCAACCAATTAACCAAAAACACGCCTATAGCTAACCAAAGCTTAGTTAAATCCCCTGAAGGAAACACTGTTTATTTAATTGCCAATGGCAAAAAACTACCCTTTTTTAGCAAAGAAGCTTTTATAGCTAATGGCTATAAATTCTCTCAAGTACAAACAGTGCCTTGGTATTTAATAGCCGACATCCCTGTTGGGCAAGTTATTATAAAATAAAAACCAAGAGATACTAATAAACTCTAAATAAACTTTCAAACTTCAAATATAAAAAAGCCCCGTCTTTGGCGGGGCATTTGCTACGATTAAGTTCAGTTTCTTTTTTCTTGTGACAATGTTATCTTAATTCTTATGTCCAAAACAATCATAACTTGGGTCTCCTATGCTTTAGTGAGTAAATGAACAAATAGCCATTATGGCTATTTTTATTATAACATAAAACTAAAAACTACAAAATTAAAAACTTAAAATATTATTAATAAACAATTATTTTTAAAAAAGAATGCCCCAATAATTTTATGGGGCATTTTAAACCTATGTTTTTAGTTAACTTACTTTTTCGTTTTTTAGTTAACTAAAGCCATGATTTCCGGACCGGCATTTAACGAAGATCTGAAATTTGAAATACAAACATAATTTGGGGTCTCCTATATTTAATTAATGAACGGTTAAAAAGCCATTATGGCTATAATATTATTATAAAATAAAATCTTTTTTTTGACAATATTTAGAAAAGGTTTTAGAAAAGGTTAATAACCTTAAACTAAATTTTAGCCTGATTTTTAACCTCTGCTTTTAGCTTAGCTATCACTTTAGGATCTCCCAAGTAGTAACTTTTTATAGGTTTCAAATTCTTATCAAGTTCATAAACCAAAGGGATGCCAGTAGGTATATTAAAAGAAGATATTTCATCATCAGGAATTTTATCTAAATACTTAACTAAAGCTCTAAGGCTATTACCATGAGCTGAAATAATAATTTTTTTGCCAGCTTTAATTTGTTTACTAATTACATTGTGCCAATAAGGCTTTACTCTTAAAACTACATCATGCAAACTTTCAGTTAAAGGAATTTCTTTAGCATCTAAATTTTGGTAACGAGGGTCTTTTTTGGTATAATACTTATTACTCGGTTTTATCTTGGGGGGTCTAACTCTATAGCCCCTGCGCCAAGCAAAAACTTGTTCTTCTCCTAATTTTCTAGCAGTTTCTTTTTTATTTAAACCCTGTAAATTGCCGTAATGTTTTTCATTAAGCTTCCAAGACTTTATTACTGGTATCCACATTAAATCCATTTCATCTAAAACAATATCTAAAGTCTTTATTGCTCTTTGCAGTACAGAGGTATAAGCTAAATCAAAATGATAACCCTTTTCTTTTAAAAGTCTGCCTGCCTCTATGGCTTCTTTGGCGCCTCTAGGAGTTAAATCAACGTCTAGAATCTCTTGTCCTTGCTTTTCAGAATCAACCCAGCCGGTAAAAAGACCTTTTTTATTCCAAAGACTTTGACCATGTCTAATAAATACAATTTTATACATATAAATAATTTAATTTAATTATTATATAATAAAGTTTAACATAATTGAAAAGAGTTGACTATAAAAATAAATACTGCTAGTATAGCTCTGAATTTTATAATTCATCATAAAAATATATTTCAGTCAAAATAAGAATCAAAAAAATAATCATCGACTTCCTTTTGGTAGCTACCAAATTTTTTCAGTTATTGAAAAAAATAATTGAAGGTATTTTAATTTACACAATAAAAAAACCTCTCTATTTTATTGTTAATTTTTTATTATATAAAAGACTAGTTAAACTTTACCATTTATATAAAAAATTAAATCGTAAACCCGCTCCTAGCGCAGTTAATACAACATCAATCAATAGACAGAAAAAAGGATTAAAAAAATATGGCTTAGAAATAATCATTTCTTTGATAGTTGTCTCTTTAATAGCTTACCAGTACTTAGGTGCTTATCAGGCTAAAGCTAGTACGGATAAATTCTCTAACGCTATTATTACTAACTTTATTCCTAGTGAATTTGGAGAGATTAGACAGAATCAAGCAGAGGAATTGATAGAAGAGACTTTAAACCAAGAAACTGTTGCCTTAGATATAAGTTATAGCGAAATAAAAGGACAAAACCCAACTCTAAGTGCTAGCGAAAGAAAGACCTTATCTTTAAATAATAACCATAACACTCAATTAGTTATTGAAATGAACCCCAATAAAATTTTAGCCTTACAAAACGACGCCTCTAAATTAAGCCATACAAATATTCAAGATAATAATGAAAATACTGACGAAGAAACTGACAATCAAAGCCTCACGAAACGCCAAGAAACAACTACTTACACTATTTCTGCTGGAGACACAGTTAGCTCAATTGCTAAAAAATTTGGTATTAGTGTAAACACAATACTCTGGGAAAATAATCTAAGCGCTTACAGTGTTTTAAAAATTGGTGATACTTTAAGAATATTGCCTGAATCTGGAGTTTCTCATACAGTCGCTCGAGGCGAAAGTTTAAGTTATCTATCTAATTACTACGATGTTTCTGTGGATGAAATTTTAAGTGCTAATAATTTAGTTAATGCCAATAGTCTTAAAATTGGCCAAAAACTTATCATGCCAGGAGCTAGTCGTAGATCTAACGTGCAAACAGCTAGCACCGCTAAAAAAGTAGTACAAAATGCGGCCAGTGGACTAGAGGTTATAAAAGAATTAGTAAAACCTAGTCCTGCTAAAGCTGATGCTAGTAATATGCTTTGGCCTACTGAGGGTCACAGGATTACTCAATATTACTCCTGGAAACATAAAGGATTAGATATAGCTAATAAAACCGGCACTCCTTTATACGCCTCTGAAGCAGGTACAGTTATTTATGCTGGCTGGAGCACTGGCTATGGTTATAATGTTTTACTTGATAATGGTGGTGGCATGCGTACTCGCTATGCCCATGCTTCTAAACTATACGTTAGTAAAGGAGACAAAGTTGATAAGGGGGAGACTGTGGCAGCTATGGGATCTACTGGCTGGAGCACTGGACCTCATATACACTTTGAGGTTATAATAAATGGTAGCTTGATGAATCCTTTAAATTATATAAAATAAAAAAAGTATGCACATTATCCTAGGAGCCTTAATGATTGCTTTAGGGACTTACATTGTTATCAAAACAGAAAAAGTTCTAGCTAATTTTGGCCGAAGTGCTATGTTTGAAAAATATCTAGGATCTGATGGAGGATCTAGATTGGGCTATAAACTGCTTGGCCTCTTGATAATTTTTATAGGAATCGTTACTATGTTTAACATGGCTAGCCTATTTTTTAATTGGATGTTAGGTCCACTTATCAGAGCTGGGCAAAGATAAAAAAAACATTATATTTAAGGGCCATTAGCTCAGTTGGCTAGAGCACCTGCTTTGCAAGCAGGGGGTCAAGGGTTCGAGTCCCTTATGGTCCACAAACAAAAAAAGACCTGATTTTTAACAGGTCTTTTTTAATTTGATTAAAATTGTGATAAGAAGTTTAATAACATATTAAAAAATATATAACAGTACTAAGCAAATTGATATATTATCAGTATAATATGGAGACCAAAAAAAACATGGCTATTTAATGAACATAAATCCCTTTTTTTAAAAACTCCGCCTAATGCTTAATTTTATAAAAATAATTGAAAATCCATTTTTTTTAACAACCACAAGAAACTATCTTAAAAATTACCACAAATTAAAATTCTCCTATTATTTTTAAATTTGATTTATAACTCTAACAGCCACCCAAAAAAATCCTTTTAAACTAAAAAATAATTCAAAAAAAATATAGTTGCCAAAAGAAGTTTATTTTGACATACTAGAAATATATGTTTAAGCCTGTTATTAAAAAACAAAGTAGCAATATACTTAAAATCTGGAAATTCTCTCTTTAAACCGAAAAAGATTATTTATTATTTAATTATCAATATAAATTAAACTTATGTTTAAAAATAAATTGCAATCAAATTATTTTTTAAAACCTATTTTTTTAATTCCTGCGTTAATTATAATAGGAATGGTTGTAATAACTGGCAGTGTTTTAGCTTACAAAAAACTATCCCAACCTGAACCTAAAGATATTGTTCAAAAAAGTTTAAACGAAACTTTAAAAATAAGAAGCGCTTCTTTTGTTAACAAAATATCCCTACTACCAAATAATGGCCCAATCACTGACTTAGGCATTGAAAGTATTGAATTAGAAATCAATGGAAAAATAGATAACATTGACCAAACTAATCCTAAAAATTACTTTAATATTAAAACTAACTTAGGAGAAAATGGTGATATAGATTTAGAAATTTTAGAACTAGGAAAAATAGGAAAAATAGACAGTCAATATTTTCTTAAAATAAATTCTTTACCCTTTATTATATCTATGTTTTTAGATACAGATACTTTTAATATTAAAAACCAATGGATCAATTATAATAGCTTATATAACAACCAGATCAAAAATATTGATTCCCGTGATTTAGAAGCTATAGAAAAATTACAAAATAATTTCTGGAAAAAATTGGAAATAGTTAAACTAATAGAAATCACTGAAACTCTGAATGAAGAAAAGATAAATAATCAAAAAAATTATCACTATCGCTATGTATTAAATTCTAAAAATATAATAAAAGAAATAATAAAAACCTATTTAGAAACTACCGAAATGCCTGATTGGCAAAAAAATTGGCAAGAATTGGAAAAAGAATTGGAAGAAGTAGAATTCTTAGATTCTTATATTTTAGGAGAAATATGGATAAATAAAAATAGTTTGTATTTAACTAAAATAACTGGAAAAATTCAAGGACTAAAAAATGAAGAATATTTAGAACAAGGAGATATAAAAGCTTTATCTTTTAGTCTAGAACTTTTTAATATAGATAAAAATCAAAATATTCAAGCACCTGAAAAAAGTATTGATCTAGAAACTTTATTAGAAAAAATGGGAATGAACAATAATTTTTTAAAAAACATTAATAATAATCTTCTAAAAAATACTAATAATCCTTCTCCAACTTTTTGGCAAAACCAAGAAAACCAAGAATTTTTTACCGAAAAGTTAGATATGAACTCTGACCTGGATAGTGATAATGATGGTTTAAGTGATTTTCAAGAAGAATACCTATATTTCTCCGACCCCTTAAATACAGACACTGACGGTGACGGCTACTCAGATAAAGAAGAAGTGGATAATAATTTTAATCCTAACGGTCCAGGAAAATTACAATAAAAGTCTTAAAAAAGATAATAAAATCAGGTTTAAGCCTATCTTTAACCTGATTTTTTGTTATAATATAAATAGAACTTATTAAACTCTAGCTCTTAAATTTAAATTTAATTTTAATATGACTAGTAAAAAACTAATTATAATAGACGGCAACGCCTTAATACATCGTAGTTTTCATGCTCTACCACCGAGTCTAACCACTAAAGACAATGTTATGGTTAATGCTGTTTACGGTTTTAGTTCCTTTCTTCTAAAAGCCTTAAACGATTTATCACCTGACTACATTGCCTTAACTTTAGATGAAAAGGGTCCAACTTTTAGACATAAGGAATATAAAGAGTATAAAGCTAAAAGAGTAAAAGCTCCTGATGAACTATACGCACAAATACCTTTAGTAAAAAGAGTGGCCAAAGCTTTTGATATGCCTGTTTATTCCCAGTCTGGCTTTGAAGCTGATGATCTAATTGGATCTATTGTTAAACAATTAGAAACTGAAAAAAACTTAGAAAAAATTATTATTACCGGTGACCTAGACACCTTACAATTAATAGACGCCCACACTCAAGTCTATACTATGAGCCGAGGCTTGTCTGATTCTGTAATTTACGATAAAAGCCAAGTAGAAAGCAGATACGGCTTACAACCTAATCAAATCATAGACTACAAAGCTCTACGTGGAGACCCTAGCGACAACATCCCTGGAGTTCCTGGAGTAGGAGAAAAAACTGCCACAGATTTACTGCAACTTTTTGGCACTCTAGAAAATCTTTATGAGCATATAGATAAATATCCTGAAACAGAAGACATTAAGCCCAAAATATTAAAATCTTTACAAATAAATAAAGACTTAGCCTTTTTAAGTAAAAGACTAGCTACTATCAAAAAGGATATTGATATAAATTTTAAACTTGAAGATTGTCGACTTAAAAGTTTTAATATAGAAGATGTAAAAAAAATATTTTTAGAATTTGAATTCAGCTCTCTAGTAAATAGATTAGAAAAAATAAAGTCTTTAGCTAACGAGAATAATAATCCTAAAGTAGAGGTAGATAAATTTGCACGCAATCAAAAGCTTTGCGACTATAAGTTAGTAGAGACTGAAAAAGATTTTAAAAATTTTCTTTCTGTTTTAGAAAAACAATCAGAATTTGCCTTTGACACTGAAGCTAGCTCTTTAGAAGTTTTTGAAGCTTCTCTTTTAGGTATTAGTTTTAGTTGGAGCCCTAAAAAAGCCTATTATCTAAACCTTAACTTAAATCAAAATAAAAATAGTTTATTTACATCAAGCAAAGATAACTGGCTTAACCAATTAAAACCAATATTTTCCGACTCAAACATTAAAAAATACGGTCATAATGCTAAGTTTGATATTAGACTACTTAGAGCTTATGGAGTAGAGGTAGAAAATTTTGCCTTTGATACTAAAATAGCAGCTTACCTTATTAACCCTGGAGACAGACAACATAGTTTAGATGCGCTGTCTTTACACGAATTAAATTGGGAAAAAATAAATAGTGACGATCTTTTAGGCACTGGCAGAAATAAAATAGACTATAAAGATGTTAAGCCGGAAAAAATGAGTCTTTATTCTTGCGAGGATGCTGACTGCACTTACCAGTTAGTGGCTCACTTAGAAAAAGAACTTAAAAAAGATGCTCTAGAAGACTTATATTACCAATTAGAGCTACCCATGGTTAAAGTTTTGGCTCACATGGAAGATAATGGTATATATATTGATAAGGAAAAATTAAAGAAATTAGAAACTGAAATTAGTAAAAAACTTTTACAGATAAGCCAAGAAATATATAAAGATTGCCCTTATGAGTTTAATCTAAGCTCCCCTAAACAATTACAAAAAGTAATTTTTGAAGAACTTGATATCCCTACTGATAATATTAAAAGAACTAAAACTGGTTACTCTACTGCTTTTGAAGAATTAGAAAAATTAAAAGACAAACACCCTATAATCTCATTAATTCAAGAGTATCGGGAATTAAACAAACTACAAAATACCTACATAGAGGCCTTGCCCAAATTAATAGATAAAAAAACCAATAAGCTTCACACCAGCTTTACCCAAACAGTTACGGCCACTGGCAGACTATCTTCAGTCTCACCTAATTTGCAAAATATACCAGTTAGACATGAAATCGGTAAAAAAATTAGAAGCGCTTTTACTTCAAAACCAACAGAAAAAATTCTAGCTCTTGATTACTCACAAATTGAATTACGAGTAGCAGCTCATCTATCTAAAGATAAGGTGATGATAAAGAATTTCTTAGATAGTCAAGACATACATGCTTCTACAGCTGCTTCTATTTATCAAATCAAAGAATCAGAGGTTAGTGCGGAAATGAGAAGACAAGCAAAAAGTATAAACTTTGGCATACTCTATGGTCAAGGTCCTCACGGTCTTAGTCAAAATGCTGACATTTCTTTTGCTGAGGCCAAAGAATTCATTGCTAAATATTTTCAAACCTATCAGGGCATTAAAAAGTATATAGAAAATACTATAAAAGAAGCTAGAGAAAATAATTATGTTAAAACTATTTTAGGCAGACGACGCTATTTACCAGAAATTAACTCTCAAGTTTCTTTAATTAAAAAATCCGCTGAGAGAATGGCTGTAAACACCCCTATTCAAGGTAGTGCCGCTGATATCATAAAAATGGCTATGCTGGAGATATATAATAAATATAAAGACAAAGAAGATATAAAACTTCTGCTACAAGTACATGATGAATTGATTTTTAGCGTTAAAGAAGATAAATTAAATTCATATGCCAAAGAGATTAAAGCAATCATGGAAAACATATACAAATTAAAGGTCCCTTTAATTGCTGATATAAAAGCTGGCAATAGCTGGGGCGAATTAGAATAAATGACATTAAAAGAAAAACTTGAAGCTCAACTTCAAGGAAAAAAAATAGCTCTTTTAGGACTAGGTCTAGAAAATCAGTCTTTATTAAAATTATCTAAAAAATTAAAGCTAAAACTAGACTTTACTATCTGTGATTTTAGAGCTAAAGAAATACTAAGTCCAAAATTAGAAGAATTAAAACTCAATCCTAATAATTTTAATTATCGTCTAGGAACTAAGTTTAATCAAAATTTATCTGACTTTGATTTACTTTTCCGTTCGCCCGGCTGGTCTCTTAATTGTCCCGGCTTAAAAGAAGCTAAGAGTAAAAAGGTTGAAATAAGTAGTCCTATGAACTTATTTTTTTCTCTTTGTTCTAGTAAAAACATTATTGGCGTAACTGGGTCTAAAGGTAAGGGCACTACCGCCACCTTAGTTAGCTCTATTTTAAAAACAGCTAATAAAACCGTTTTTTTAGGTGGAAACATTGGCATAGCTCCTTTAAGTTTTATCGATAAAATACAAGCTAAAGATTATATAGTTTTAGAACTCTCTAGTTTTCAGTTAGAAGATTTAAACTATAGCCCCAAAGTAGCTATTATAACCAACCTATATAAAGAACATTTATCTCCAGCTGACCCTAACAACCCTAATTACCACCTTAGCTTTAAAAAATATATTGAAGCGAAAGCTAATTTATTTAAAAACCAAAACCAAAGTGGAATCTTTATAACTAAAACCGAAACTTTAAACCTAATTAAAAAACATTTGCCTAATACAATTAAAAAGCATCAAGGCAAAACCAAGTTATACCAAAAACAAAATTTAAACAGTAAGCTGATTGGAGGCTATAATCAAGAAAATATTGGGGCTGCCCTAGAAGCTGTTAAGGCTTTAAATATAAAAGAAGAAATAGCTAAAAAAGTTGTGGCTAAATTCTCTAACCTAGAGCATAGATTAGAATTTGTAGCTGAAAAACAAGGAGTTAAATATTTTAACAACTCTTTTTCTACCACGCCTGAAAGCACTGTCTTAGATTTAAATTCCTTTAGCAACAACCTTATCCTTATAGCCGGTGGCCCTGATAAAGGAGCTAATTTTTCTAATTTAGCTAAAACTATTTCTCAAAAAGTAAAAGCTGTAATACTTTTTCCTGGAGCTGGTTCAGAGAAAATAAAAAAAGCTTTAGAGAAAATTAACTATATAAATATAAGCTTTCCTGTAAATAGCATGTCTGAGGCTATAAAAATTGCTAGCAGCCAAGCTGAAGCAAAAGATATAGCCCTTCTCTCTCCAGCTTGTGCTAGTTTTGGTTTATTTAAAAACTACAAAGAAAGAGGTAATCTGTTTAAAGAAGAAGTTACTAAATTATAGTTTAATCAATCCTTTTAATTAAAAATCAAACTTACATTCTTATGATATTTTTTCTTTTTGGCTCTGACACTTATCGTAGCCACTTAAAATTAAAAGAAATAAAAGAGCAATTTTTAAAAAGCGTTAGCGAAGGCTATAGCGCTATATTAGATATAGATGGTGAGAAAGCTAATTTAGAAGCTATTAATGAAAAATCTGCTTCTTCCAGCCTATTTTCCTCTAAGCGTCTTTTAGTTATAGACAATATACTGCAAAATAAAAACCAACAATTTCTAAGTCAGGCGCTAGATTACTTTATTAAAACAGAAAAAAATGAATCAACTAATGTATTTGTCTTTCTAGAAAATGAGAACTTAAAAATCTCTTCTTTAAGTAAAGAGGCTAAAGCTCTTTTAAGTTTTTTAAAAAAACAAAAATTCGTTCAAGAATTCAAACCTTTAGATAATAAACAATTAATCACCTTTATTGCTAAAGAATTTAAAAAATATAATAAAGAGGTAGAAGTGCCAGCTGCTCAATTTCTAGTCACTCATAGTGGTAATGATCTTTGGAAGCTTTCTAAGCAAATTCATAAAATTGCTCATTATAGTGAAAACAAAAAAATTACTGAGGCTGATATTGAAAATAATATTCCTATAAAAATTGAAGAAAATATCTTTATTCTCACTGATAAACTAGGGCAAAAACAGCCAAGCCAAGGCTTAAAAGAACTAGAGCTACAATTAGCTTCAGGGCTAGCAGCTGAATATGTATTAGCTATCTTTAGAAAACACTTACAAAAACTGTTTCAAGTTAAAGAGGTTTTAGCAGAAGGTATAACAGAAAAAGACATAGCTCAAAAATTTTCTTGGCATCCTTATGCTACTAAAAAATTAGTTATGCAAAGCAATAACTTTTCTTTAGAAGAAATAGATCATCAAATTTCAGAATTAAATAAAATAGATTTCCTCTCTAAAACTGGCAAATTGGAGACTGAAGAGGGGCTGAGGTTGTTTATGTCTTTTAAGGACATAAGTGATAGACAATAAATAACTTTAATAATTTAAACCCTCTTGATATAATTTATATTAAGGGATTTTTTTATGCTAAAAATAAAAATAAAATTAGACTTAGAAAAAGACGCCTGGAACTGGTGGGATGCTTGTAATAAGATTTCAAATGGAGTTGATTGGAAAAATAGAATTGAAGAAAATTTACAAAAAAAAATAGTTAACAAAACTAAAAAGCAAGCTTTTAATTTTTTATTACCCTACCTGCAAAGATACTACTATTCCAAAAACATACAATTATATATTAATGACATACAGAAAGGTTTTACTAATTACTCAAATAAAATTTTTTTAAGAACACAAAAAATAACAGGCAAGCCTATTTTACAAAAAAATTTCACTCTTTTTTTAACTTCATTTCCCCGACTTCCTTATGTTTACGATAAAGGTTATATTTGGATTTCAGACAAAAAAACCTTACCTTATCAACTTGAAATTTTTATTCATGAATTGTTACATTTCCAATATTTCCAATATTTTGGAGAAGGCGTTTGGAATAAATTAGGAGCCAAGGGGCATGCTGACATAAAAGAAGCCATGACAGTCATTATCAATGAAGAGTTTTCTGATATTACTCATGTTAAAGATGAGGGATATGAAATTCATAAAAATTTACGAAAAAAACTACTAGAAATTTGGCTTTCTTGTAAAAACATGGATGAATTCATGAATCAAGCTATTTTGTATTATAAAAAAAATGGCTTATAATATTTTATTGTTTTTTGTAAACTTATGATTAGTTTTTAATTCTCTTGCTTTTTTTTATTGTATCTGATAATATAGAAAACAATTGTAGACGCTTGACTAGCGATTTTTTTGTTATTTGATTATAATGTAAATACACAAATTAAAAAGGGCAATTAGCTCAGCTGGTTAGAGCGCAACACTGATAATGTTGAGGTCGGAGGTTCGAGTCCTCCATTGCCCACTTTATACGACGCGGGGTAGAGCAGTTGGCAGCTCGCCAGGCCCATAACCTGGAGGTCGCAGGTTCGAGTCCTGCCCCCGCAACAAATTGACAATAAAATATTTAAGCCGAGGTAGCTCAGTGGTAGAGCAAAGGACTGATTTTCGGTCCATATTATAGTAATATAATATGCAAATCGGGTGAATTCGGAAAAACCTAAATTTTATATAATTAAAACAAGGCAATTCCGAGCCAAGCCTTAATGGGTATAAGTGTTAAGGAAGGTGTAGAGACTAATGAGTGAGTCCCAACAATAATCTCATAAAAGCGCCCGACTCCGTACTTTTTATAAGCGGAGATGATATAGTCCGATCCTTAGAGAAATCTAAGCAAAAACAAGGAAAATCCTTGTGTCGAGAGTTCGATTCTCTCCCTCGGCACCTTCTTGCACAAAATTGAACATAATCATATAATATATTTGTATTATTAGTTCAATTTTATGAGAACAGACAAAAATGAAGCTATAAAACTAAGGAAATTGGGGTATAGCTACAATGAAATCAATAAAGTTTTGAACACACCAAAAAGCACTTTAAGTTATTGGTTAAAAGAGTTAGATATCCCAAATTCATTAAAAAAACAGATTCTAAAAAAAGGAAACAAAAAAAGCTCTGAAGCTCTTATCAAAAGAAATAAACAACAAACAAAAATAGCACACGACAGACATCTAGATATCAAAGAAAAAGCTAAAAAAGAATTTTTACAACTTAAAGACAACCACCTATTTCTCTCAGCCATAAACCTTTACTGGGCTGAGGGATATAAAAAAGGGGCTTATGGTAGTAAATGGAAAGGTTTTGACTTTGCTAACTCTGATAAAGAAATGATTATATTAATAATAAATTTTTTGGAAAATATTTGTAAAATTCCACGAGAAAAGATAAAATTACAAATAATAGCTCATCAAAATGTTAATATAGATAAAGCAATTAGTTTTTGGTCTTGTGCGACTAAATTACCGCCAAATCAATTCTGGAAAACCTACTGTACCACCACAAAAAATAGAAAAAATAGAAAAATAAATTTATTAACTTACGGAACAGTGCATATAAGAGTAAATGATGTAAATTTATTTTTCAAAATGATAGGATGGATTGATGGTCTAAAAGATTATTATAAACGGGGCATGGCCTAGTTGGCTAAGGCGCATGCTTTGGGAGCATGAGATCCTGGGTTCGAGTCCCAGTGCCCCGACCACTTAAAAAGATTAAATTATTATAAAAAATATGCCTAATACTAAATCGGCTAAAAAAGAATTGAGAAAAAATACTAAACTAAAAGCTTCTAATGATAAAGTAAAGCAAACTTTTAAGAAAAGCTTAAAAGAAACTAGAAAATCATTAGAGACAGCTGGTAAGGAAAAATCTCAAGAATTAATTAAAAAAACTATAAAAAGCCTAGATAAAGCTGCTAAAAAAGGTGTTATTAAAAAAAATACTGCTAGTCGCTACAAATCTAGACTACAAAAAAAAGCTAACGCATCTAAATAATTAATTTTACTCTTGCTTGGCTTAGCCTTTATATTAAAGACTATGTCTCGGCTTGAGCAAAAAAAGTATGTTAACTAAAGAAAAAAAGCAAAAATTAATTAAAAAATTTGGTACTCATGAAAATGATACCGGCTCTTCACAAGTTCAAATTGCTATTTTAACTGAAGAAATTAAAGAATTAACCGAACATTTAAAGAGTCACAAACATGACTACTCCTCAAGAAGAGGTCTTTTAAAAAAAGTTGGTGAAAGAAGAAAGCTTCTAAAATATTTGCAAAAAGAAGATAGTAAGGCTTTTAGAAATTTATCAGAAAAATTAAATTTAAAAATAGCTCAAAAATTACAAGCTGAAGAAGAAAAAGAAATGCTAAAAGAAAAAAAACTAGAAGCAATTGTTAGTACTTCCGATGATGATGATGAAGAAGAGCCAGAAACTAAATAATATATGGTAAAACATAAAGAACAAAGAGTTGGCGTATTGGTAGATGTTTCCAATATGTACCATAGCGCCAAAAATCTATATAACAAACGTGTTAATTTCGGAAAAGTTTTGGAAAAAGCTGTAGCCGGAAGAAAACTTATCAGAGCCGTTGCTTATGTTATCCATACCGACACTGAAGAAGAAACTTCTTTCTTTGAAGCCCTGCTACAACAGGGCTTTGAGGTAAAAATGAAAGAATTACAAATTTTCTCTGGCGGTATGAAAAAAGCTGATTGGGATGTTGGTATTGCTATGGACGCAATCAAACTCTCTTCCAATCTAGATGTAATAGTTTTAGTAAGCGGAGATGGGGACTATATACCTTTAATTGAATACATTCAAAACACTACTGGTTCCCTAATAGAAGTTATGGGTTTTAGAAAAACCACTTCTTCCCGTCTCATAGATCAGGCTGATGATTTTACTAACTTAAGCGACGACAAAAAGTTTTTACAATAACCTTATACGGCTAATTTTTAGTTAGCTTGTATAGTATATTTTTGATCTATAATAAATTAAAATAATTAATTAAGGTTTGGCCATTAAATAAATAGTGCTATAAGCAAAAAATGAATAGCTTATGGTTCTGTAATTTGATGGTCAAGCAATAAAACTTATGTTTGAAGAAAAAAGCTTCACCAAAGAATGGCTTGGCCGCCAACTAACCATTATCACTGGACGCTTAGCACAGCAAGCTGATGCAGCTGTCCGTGTGCAATATGGAGAAACTGTAGTTATGGCTACAGTGGTACAATCTAAAGAAGAACGACCTGATGTTAGTTTCTTTCCTTTAATGGTAGACTTTGAAGAAAGATTGTATGCCGCTGGAATTATTAAAGGTTCTCGCTGGATAAAAAGAGAGGGTCGTCCTACTGATGAATCTGTTTTAACCGGAAGAATGATAGATAGATCTATTAGGCCTTTATTTAATGATGAAGAAAGAAAAGACATTCAGGTAATTATAACCGTCTTATCTGTTGATCATGAAAATGATCATGATATTGTTTCTTTAATTGCTGCTTCCGCTGCTTTATCTATTTCCGGTGTAGACTGGAAAGGTCCTATTGGAGGAATTAGAGTAGGAAGAATTGAAAATAATTTAGTTTTTAATCCTACCTATGAAGAAAGAGAGAAAAGTGATTTAGATTTAATCGTAGTGGGCACTGAGAAGAAAGTAATAATGATTGAGGCTGCTTCTGAGGAAATAAAAGAGGACGAAATGGAAAAAGCTATTTTAGCTGGTCAAAAAGAACTACAAGCTTCTATTGATTTAATTAAAGAATTTAAAGAAGCTATACCTGCTCCTAAAAAAGAAATCAGGGAAGCTCTAGAAACTACTGATGAAAAAAACGCTAAGCAAAAAAAGGAAGAAAACCTTGAATTAGCTAAAAAATGGCTTAAAGATAATGTTTCTAAAATGTTATTTGATAAAGCCTATCATAGTAAGACTGAAAGGAAAGCGGTAGTTAAAGCTATAAAATACAAACTAGACGAATATTTATTTGAACAAGGACTAGACGCTGGTGAAAGAAAATTAACTATATCTAAAACAGCTGAAAATGAAATAGAGGCTGAAGTTAGTCGCGCTATTATTGAGGAAGAGCGTCGTGTTGATGGTAGAAAATTAGATGAAATCAGAGAATTAACTGCTGATGTTAGTTTACTGCCAAGAAATCATGGTGCTGGTTTATTTTCTAGAGGCGAAACTCAAGTAATGTCAATTTTAACTTTAGGTGCTCCAGGTTTAGAACAGTCTTTAGAAGGTATTGAAGGCGCTTCCACTAAAAGATACATGCACCACTATAACTTCCCTCCTTACAGTGTGGGCGAAGCCAGACCAATGAGAGGAACTGGACGTCGAGAAGTTGGTCATGGGGCTTTAGCTGAAAAAGCTCTTATGCCAGTTTTACCTAAAAAAGAAGACTTCCCTTATACCATTAGAGTAGTAAGTGAAACCCTTGGTTCTAACGGCTCTTCATCAATGGCCTCAGCTTGTGCCTCATCTTTAGCTTTAATGGATGCTGGCGTGCCAATTAAATCAGCTGTAGCTGGAATTGCTATGGGGCTTGCTTCTAATGAAGACATGAGCAAATGGAAAGTCCTAACTGATATCCAAGATTTAGAAGATGGTAAAGGTGGTATGGATTTTAAAATCACTGGAACTAAAGATGGGCTTACTGCCATTCAATTAGATACCAAAACTGATGGTTTAAACGAAGAAATAATTAAAGAAACTTTAGTAAAAGGAAGGCAAGCTTTAAACCAAGTGCTTGAGGTTTTAAATAATGCTATTAGTGAACCTAGAACAGAATTATCTCCTTATGCTCCTAGAATAATTACTCTAAATATTAATCCAGAAAAAATTGGTATGGTAATTGGGCCTGGAGGTAAAGTGATAAATAAAATTATTGAAATTACTGAGGTTAGTATTGATATAGAAGACGATGGTCTAGTCATTATTTGTGGACAAGACAAGGATAAATGTCTTTTAGCCCAAAAAATGGTGCAAGATATTGTTCATGAATTTGAACCAGGAGAAATTATTGATGGAGAAGTTGTTAAAATTGCAGACTTTGGTGCTTTTGTAAAATTAAATAACAACCAAGATGGCTTAGTTCATGTTAGTGAAATGGCTCCCTATAGAGTTAATAAACCTGAAAGTTTGTTAAAAGTTGGTGATACCGTGCAGGTTAAAATAAAAGAAATAGATGATCAAGGTAGGGTTAAATTAACCATGAAAGATTTAAGTGTTAATGAAAAGTATTGGCAAGGAGAACCAAGTAAAATGAGTTCAGACGGAGGAAATGGTAGATACAATAATCAACGTCAGAATTCTCGTCGCCCATCAGATAGACGCTAAAGACTAATAAAGTATTGACTTTTTACAGCTGTTAAGCTAGTATTTAGTTATTAATATTATATAAAAATAATAAAAAAGTGCCTTAAAATTAGATTTAAGCGCATTTTAAGATAATTAAAGCAACAAAGATGTTAACTATTAGATTATCAAGAGTAGGAAAGAAAAATAAGCCGACTTTCCGTTTAATAATTTCAGAAAAAGCCCGAGATCCTTATGGACGAGCTTTAGAAATTTTAGGCTCATACAATCCTCACACCAAAGATTTACAAGCTAAAAAAGAGCGAATTCTTCACTGGTTAAGCCAAGGCGCTACTATGTCTGCTAGTGTTAATAATCTTTTAATTGATAAAGACATCATTAAAGGAGAGAAAGAAAGCAACAGTCGTCTTAAAACTAAGAAAAAATTAGCTAAAAAAGCTAAGACCAAAGAAGAAAAAGCTAAAGCCAGTGAGCAAGCTGCTCAGGCAGAAGAAAAAGCCAAAGAAGAAGCTAAGGCTGAGGCTCCAACAGAAAAGCAGGCAGAGACAAAAACAGAGGAAAATAAAGAGGAATCTGCGGAAGAGACAAAAAAAGAATAAGCTACTTGACAAAATTAGATAATTTGTTATAATGTAATATAAGAATAATTCTTAAATGCTCTTTTAAATTGATGAATGAACTTTATTGTTATCATCTCTATCAATTTAGAAGAAACAGTAAACACTATGGACGAAGCTAGAGACAAAGAATTTTTAGAAATGATCGTCAAGCACATTGTTTCTACACCAGAAGCAGTGCAGGTCGAAAGAACCATTGATGAAATGGGCGTGTTATTAACACTAAAAATCGACCCTTCTGACATGGGATATGTTATTGGCAAAAAAGGCCAAACTGCTCAAGCAATCAGAACTTTATTAAAGATTGTAGGAGCTAAAAACAATTCCAGGGTTAACTTAAAAATTTACGATCCTAATGCCGGAGAAAGACCAGCTAGATCTAACCGAGAAGAAGTAGATACTTCTTCTGTAGATGACTTGAATATCTAAATTTAAAAGTTACTATATAGACAAAAAGCCACAATTCAGTTTGTGGCTTTTTGCTTTTAGGAAATAAAAAAGGTAAAATATTAAACAGATTAAATAAATTTACAATTTCTAACTTATTATAATAAATTATTATAGTAATAAAATTAATTAAAAAAATATTAATTCTATGACTTTTCATATAATCACTATCTTTCCAGAAATATTTAAATCATATTTTTCCGAAAGTATAATAAAAAGAGCTCAAGACCAAAAGCTTATAAAAATAAAGATTCACGATTTAAGAAAATGGTCTAATGATAAACACAAAACTGTAGATGACACTCCTTATGGAGGTGGCGCTGGTATGATTTTAAAAATTGAACCTCTTTACCAAGCTTTAAAAGAGTTAGCTCCTCGTCCAAAGAAAAAAAGAAAAATAATTTTATTCTCTGCTTCCGGAAAAACCTGGCAACAGAAACTAGCTAAAAATTATGCAGAAAAATATGAAGAAATTATTATGATCTGTGGCAGATATGAGGGCGTAGATGCTAGAATACTTAACTTTATAGACCAAGAGATATCTACTGGTCCCTACGTCCTAACTGGAGGAGAAATACCAGCCATGACTATAGTAGATTCTATTTCTCGTCTAATTCCTGAAGTCTTAGGTAATCAAGCTAGTCTAGAAGAAGAATCTTTTAATGATACTCTACCTGCTGAATACCCTCAATATACTAAACCAGCCACTTTTAAAGTCGGTAGCAAAAGTTATCCCGTACCTGAAGTATTACTCTCTGGCAATCATCAAAAAATAAAAAAGTGGCGCCAAGAGGAAGCCACTAAAATATCTAAAAAAACTTAATTAATACTACTCTATTAACCATTTATTTTTATTAACCTTTATTAGCTTGCCAGACAAAGAAAAGCCGGCAGCTTTTTTATGTCCTCCCCCACCAAATATCATAGCTAATTTAGATAAATCAATGTTCTGATTATAAGCGGTAGCCCGTAGACTGCCTTTTATATAACCCGGCTCAGGCTCTCTTAAAAATAAAATAGTTTTAATGTCTGATAAATTACTTAAAAATCCGGCTATTTCACCAAAAGCTTCATCTTCAAAAGATTTATCGTCTATATAATCTTTTAAGTCATCGAAGTTTAAAACAGCTACAGCTAAGTTGTATTTTTTATTGATATATAAATTATTCAAAACTTTACCCCAAATTTTAACGGTACTAAAACTCTTTTTATTCATGATTTTTTCCATAATTTTTGGAAATTGAGCGCCTCTTTGCAGTAATTCTGAAGCTATTAAAATAGTTTTATCTCTAGCAGAAGAATAAAGAAAATTGGCAGTATCTGTTAAAATTCCAGCTAAAAGAAGGGTGGCTAATTTTTTGTTTATAAACACCTTATTGGCTTCTAAAAAATCGTAAATAACCTCTGTAGTAGCAGAAGCTTCTGGGTTTCTTATCTCAACATTAGAATAATCATCAACTTTAGGATGGTGGTCAAATTCAATAATTTTACCTGTCCAACCCTCTTCTTTAGCTTGCCTAATTTCATTAGCTAATCCAGTTCTAGAAATAGATCCACAATCAACCACTACTAAAAGATCAAAATCTTTTATTTTAAAGTTAGTTTGACTTAAAATTTTTTCTTCATGTGGCAGAAAGCTAAAAGCGTATTGAGGTTTATTTAAACAAAAAGCTGTAAAATTTTTATTCCACAAAAGACTCAATTCCACTAGTGAAGCTACTGAAGAAATAGCGTCACTATCAGGGTTTACATGTCCAATAATTAAAATGTTTTTAGAAGTCTGTATTAAAAGATAGGCTTCCTTGAAAAAGTTAAGTCTACTGCTTTCCATAGATATAATGAGTTAGAGACTGTTTAAAAGATTTTCCAAACTTGAAACATCTTTATTTCTATCTTCCACTCTCCAACTTATCTTAGGCACTCTTTTTAATTTAGCTTTTTTCTGAATTTCTTTAGCAAAAAAAGCGCTTTGCCTACGTAAATCTTTTAAAACACTGCCTGTTAATTTTTGTGGTAAGACTGAAATTTCCACTATTAATTCACTTACATTATTATCAGCACTGACTCTTAAAACAGTTAAAAATACTTCTGGAAAATCAAAATTAGCATTAATTATTAAAGCTATTTTTTCTTGTAATAAAGTATTAATTTTGTCTTGTCTGCTATCCATTATCTTCTTCCTTTAATACCTCCTCTTTAAATAAATTTAAGACATCCCCCACTTCAACTACAGGCTTGCCCTCGTAATATAGTCCACACTCAGCCCCTGCCTCGACTTCAAAAACATCTTGTTTGCCTGATTGTAATTGAGAAATTTTCCCTTCAGCTTCAAACTGATCATTTCTTAAAACTTCCACTCGACTATCATTTTCAGCCTGACCTTCTATGACTTTACCACCTATAATTTGATTCTTATGTTCAGTTCTAAAAATTGCCAAAACCTTTATCTTACCAACCTCTCTTCTTACAATCTCTTCCTCCTCTAATTCCTTCATCTCATCTTTTACATATTTAATTAAATCGTAAATAATAGAAAAGTTTTTTACTTTAACATTTTTTTCCCTTATTGATTCTTCTACCTCTGAGGTTGTTTTAACATTAAAGCCTAAGATAATAGCTTCTGAATCTTCAGCTCTTTTTACATCTCCTTCATTAATATTGCCAAGACTTTTAGTTAAAACTTTTACTTTTATTTTTTTAGTGTTTTCTTTAAGTAAAGATTCTTCTATAGCTTCAGCTGAGCCCAAAACATCACTTTTAATAATCACATTTAAAGTTTTGGCTTTATCTTCACCGGACTCCTGACTTTGGCCAGATTGCTCCTGAGAACGTTTAAATTTAATCTGATTAGCTTTAGCTTTAACTCCTTCACCAACTTCTAACATGTCTCCAACTTCTGGTAAAACCTTCAATCCTAAAACTTTAGCTGGCATAGCCGGACCGGCTGACTCTAAAGATTGCCCTAGATAATCAAATAAAGCTTTTACCTTGCCATAGATAATATTATTAAAAACTAATTGATCTCCCACCCTTAAAGTACCATTTTGCACTAAAATAGTAGCCTCAGGTCCAGCAGACCTGTCTATATGAGACTCAATAATAGTACCAGCTGCTTTAGAATCTGGATTAGCTTTTAAAGTGTTAACTTCGGTATCAGATACTAACAGTAACATATCTAAAAGCTTATCAAGACCTTGTTTCTCTTTGGCTGAGATAGGTACGCAAATAGTTTTTCCTCCCCATTCTTCAGGAACCAGATTAAGCTTAGAAGATAAATCTTGCATGGTTTTAGCCACATCAGCCTCTGGTTTGTCTATTTTATTAATAGCAACAATAAAAGGAATTTTAGCGGCTTCAATAATTTTAAAAGCTTCTGTAGTCTGAGGCTTTACTCCGTCATCAGCGGCTACTACTAATATAGCAATATCCGCCACTTTAGCTCCACGACTTCTCATGGCGGTAAAAGCTTCGTGCCCTGGAGTATCTATAAAGGTTAAGGCTCTATCATTTTTTACTGCCTGATAAGCACCTATGTGCTGAGTTATGCCTCCTGCTTCCCCTTCAATAACATTAGTTTCTCTAATAGCGTCTAAAAGTCTAGTTTTACCATGATCTACGTGTCCCATAACCACGATTACTGGAGCTCTTTCCTGCAGTTGGCTTTGATCTTCAGCTGAAATAAGGTCAGAAAGCTTTCTTTCCTCTTTTTCCTCTCCTTCTACAGATTCCTGCAAAGACACCTCTACGCCTAAATCTTCACCAATAATACTGGCTGTATCAAAATCTATTTTTTCGTTCATAGAAGCAAAAACACCATTCGCCATTAATTTAGCTAACACCGTATTAATCGGTAAATCAGATTTAGCCGCAAACTCCCTTATGGTTATAAGTTTAGGCACACTAATTTTTTTAGTTTCTATTAACTCAGTACTTGTCTTTGCCTCTTCTTTCTCTTGTATTAATTTTTCTCTTTCCCATTGTCTTTTAAATCTAGGCCAAACTTTAATAATTTTTTGAGCAGTACGATTATCAACTTTAATAGCCTTTTGACCAATATTAAATCCCATCTTAGGCAAAAAGTCTTTAAGTTCTTGTGGGGTAATTTTTAAAATTCTAGCTAATTCTGTTAAATTCATAAAAATAGATAAGGGCTTTCGCCCTAAATTAAATGGTTTTCTTTAAGTTTAATTGATTTTTTCAATTTTGTCAACCAAGCCAAGCTAAGAAATATAGTAAAAATATAATTCAAATAAATGAAAAAGTGAACTAATTTTAAAGTCTTTACAAGTGCAATTTTACCTGCTAAAATATATATAGCTTAAAATAATAATAAATTTGAAACAGGAATTTAGGAATTTAAAGCTAAAGAGATTATAGAAAATATTTAGCTAAAATTAGAGAATTTATAACAGAAAACATTATTTAACCCCTGACTATAGCCGTAAATTACATGACTTTAAACCAAAAATCTCAATATAATTTATCTAAAAAGTTTTTCTAAACTGATATTCAGTCTATTTTTGTTTTTGATATAGAAAATATAATTCTCACAGCTTAAAACAACCTAAAACTCCTGCAATAATAACCATATGCTAGAATACTTTATTTATCTAGCAATAGCTATTGGAGTTTTTTTTATTGGCTTTTTTGTTCACAAACAAACAGCCAAATCAAAAATAGGTCATGCTGAGCAAAAAGCACAAAAAATAATCGCTGAAGCTAAAACCAAACAAAAAGAGCTATTGTTAGAATCACAAGACAAAGCCTTAAAAATAATCGAAGAAGCTAAAAAAGAAGAGTCTGAAAGAAGAAAAGAAATAAACGAAACTCAAAGAAGATTAGAGCAAAGAGAAAACTCTTTCTCTCAAAAACTCCTCACCTTACAAGAAAAACAGCAAAAACTTTACGATAAAGTTAATGAGGTTGGAGCTATAAAAGAAAAAATTAAACAGATTAAACAGGAACAAGTTGAAAAATTAGAAAAAATTGCTCAACTTAGCAAAGATCAGGCTAAGGAAATACTCATGAAAAATATTGAAGAACAAGTTGCTCAAGACTTAAGCATTAGACTTAAGAAGCTAGAACAAGACTCTCAAGAAAAGCTAGAAGAAAAAGCTAAAGACATCATGGCCACAGCCATGCAAAGACTGGCTTCTACTTATACTTTAGAATTAACTACTACCGTAGTTGATTTACCTAGTGATGAAATGAAGGGTAGAATTATTGGTAGAGAAGGAAGAAATATTAAAGCTATAGAGCAAGCTACTGGAGTAGAAATAATCGTTGATGACACTCCTAACGCCATAACTATCTCTGGCTTTTCCTTAATTAGAAGACATATTGCTAAAAAAACTTTAGAGTATTTAATAAAGGATGGCCGTATTCACCCTACTAAAATTGAAGAGGCGGTAGAAAGATCTAAAAAAGAAATTGCTGTTGATATCAAAAAGGCTGGAGAAAGTGCTATGTATGAGGTTGGTATCGCTGGTTTTGATCCTAAATTAGTGCAAATCCTAGGAAGGCTAAAATATAGAACTAGTTATGGTCAAAATGCTCTGCGCCACTCTATTGAAGTAGCCCACATCTCTGCTCTTTTAGCTGAACAATTAGGAGCTAACGTAACTGTAGCTAAAAAAGGAGGCCTACTTCATGATATTGGCAAAGCAGTTGATCATGAAATTAAGGGTAACCATACTGAAATTGGTAGAGATATTGCTAAAAAGTTTAACCTTTCACCTGATATTATTGCACCAATTGAAAGCCACCATGACGACACTCCAGCCAGTCTAGAATCTGTTATAGTAAAAGTGGCTGATGCTATTTCCTCTGCTCGTCCTGGAGCTAGAAACGACAACTACGAAAATTACTTGCAACGTTTAGAAGAGCTAGAAAAAATAGCTAATTCTTTTGATGGTATTGAAAAAAGTTACGCTATTCAAGCTGGTAGAGAAGTCCGCGTTTTTGTCACCCCAGAAGAAGTGAGTGATTTTGAAGCTCAAAAATTAGCTAGAAATATTAGCGAAAAAATCGAGCAAGAATTAAAATATCCTGGGGAAATAAAGGTTAATGTTATCCGAGAACTTAGAGTAACTGAATACGCTCGGTAAATAGACTTATTATTAAATTATGATATAATAACCAAATAATTGTATGAATAAAAAAGCTTTAGCTGAAATTATTTCTAATAAAATTGAAGGCGTTAATAAAAATAAAGCTAACGACATTATTGAGTTAATTACAGAGACTGTTACTTCAGAACTGCAAAAAGGTAATGAGGTAACTCTAGCTGGTTTTGGTACTTTTCTTTCCAGAACTAGACATGCTAGAAACGGAGTTAATCCTCGCAACCCTCAACAAATGATTACCATCCCTGAAGTAAAAGTAGCTAAATTTAAAACTGGAAAAAATCTCAAAGATGCTTTAAAATCAAAATAGTTTATCATATCTTGTTTTAAGGTGTGCCTGTAGCTCAACTGGATAGAGCATCTGGCTTCGGACCAGAAGGTTGTGGGTTCAAATCCTGCCAGGCACGCACTAAAACAAAATATGGCTGGGTAGCTCAGCTGGTTAGAGCGCGGCACTCATAACGCCGAGGTCGAGAGTTCAAGTCTCTCCCCAGCCACAACTAAAGCTCCGTTAGCTCAGCTGGTAGAGCAGTTGCCTCTTAAGCAAATGGTCGCAGGTTCGAGCCCTGCACGGAGCACTGTTTAGGTATATAAAAAACCCCTTCTTGTTTGAAGGGGTTTTGTTGTAAAAAAACAACTACTGCAATCTCACTTTTGATTTTTTCAAATACTTGTTAATACCAGTTTTTTTACGTAATTTATCCATGCCACCGTCAGCAATGCCTGGAACAAACTGATGTTTGTCATTAACTTTAAGGCAAATAGCGCCATAGTGTTTTTGGGCAAGTTCGGCTAATTGTATAATCTGAGAATTAACCAATAAGCTGATTTGCTTCTCTGTAAAAGTCTCCATTAAATCAAGTCCCAAGTCAATGCCAGCCACCTCTTGAGTGCCTTTACCAATCTCATCAATAAAAAATAAAACCTGATTATTGGGCAATTCATCTGCAGTTCTCACCAAAGCATTGGTTTTTTCAAGTAACACAGTGGCTGTTGATTCTGCCCCTTCAGAGCTAACAATTGAGCCTAAAGCAGTTTTACGATTAATCTTAAAGCTACTGGCCCATACCGGAATTCCAGATAAAGCCAAATATGACATCAAAAGAGCGCTCTGACCAGCTGTAGTTTTACCGCCACCATGAAAACCAGTTAGGAATACAATATTCCCATTTATCTGGGGGAAGTTATTAATCAGAATTGGCAAGGCAGCTTCTTTGGTCCCCAAAATTTCCTTTTGCTTTTGCTTAATTAGCATGTTCATCGGCAAAAGATTTTGAAATCCAACAACATGCTGATCATCGTCTAAAATTTCTGGAACAGTAGTAGGACAGTTAAACTGTTTAGCAAAATTTACAACTTTCCTGTTTATAGTCAAATATTGCAACAACTGATTCGAACCAGAGACATAAAATTCTCTGTATTGAGTAAGTTGTGAATGCAAATCTTTGAAGATTGGAGAGTTATAAATATTTTCCAAAAATACCCATTGATATTTTTCTTTCAAAAATTCTGACTCCGCGGTAAATGGTTTAAATACATCATAATTGACATGATTTAACCATAATAATAAAAAAGCGGCATTAGATCGCTGCAAGTTATTTTTCCAGTTTTTAGAAATAGAACTGGCTCCAGCAACTAAAAAATCTGACTCTTCTTTTGAAAAACCAGAAAACCTGACAACATCGTTCATATCATGCACAATATTGTCAACCTCTGTGTATGGAACAGGAAACACACCTTCTATATAATTTTCAAGCTGAAAATCAACAACTTGCAACCTCAGACCCTCCTTACTAAAATAAAAGGCAAGCTTACCATTTACCATGACACTTCTTTCTGACAAAAATTGCTCCAAACCTGCATAAGGATTGTCTTTATTTTCTCTGTTGTCGGGAAAAACCATGTCATTAAAAAATGATTTCAGAAATGAGAATAACTCATTAGCAAAACTCGTTTCTTTATCACCAAATGTTTCAAACAACATTGACTTATACGCGCGCTGTTTTCTTTGAGCATTTATTCTCTCATGTCTGCTTTTTTGTATTTTTTTCAATCCCAACAATTTGGCCCACCATTTACCAGTCCAGGCAGGCAACTTTAATGGCTGAAAATTGCTCAAAGCAAAAGAAAAAGCTTGGTAGCCTTTAACTTCTTCAATCTCTAAAGCGGAGCCTCGGCGGGGCGTTTCAACATTGACTTGCAATTTTGGCTCTTTCTTTTTTTCTGCTGGCAAGTCCTCCGGCTCATAGTTTTCAACTGACAAAGATAATCGAAATTTTGCCAAACCAGTTAGCATGGAAGATTTTTGTATCTCTGCAGACACTTTACGGCCAAAATCATTTTCCAATTCTTCCAAAGAAAAATTTTCCTCTAGTTTGGAAATAAACTCTGCTAAACATCGTGGCTTGTCTGAGTATTTCTTAAAAAAGTTTACAAACTCAATTAAGATGCTCCAATAAGGATTGTGTTCATTTTTTGGATCAAAAAAATCTAAAAATGCTTGCTGATTTATTGGTATACTTAAAGAATACCCTCTTAAAGAGTATAGAAATCCCTCAATTTCCGGGTGTTTACGAAGAAAACGAAACATCTCTGTTCTTCTTTTTATTTCCTGACCATCAGTAATGCCTAACATTGAAACATAATCTCTGAGACGAGTAATAGACAACATTTCCTGTAAAGGGAAGTCATCAGGATTAACAATCCTGATTCTTTCCTCATCAGAAAAACTTGTGCGAATAAGATCAGCATTATTCGGAAAATAACGCGGTTTTTGCTTTGTCTGCTTTTTCATCATTTAATTATTTAGTTCAACAATATAATATTTAATTTTACGCAATTTCCGTTTTGAATTGCAACTTTTATTCGCTAGAATAAAAGCATATGAAAAAAGAAGAAAACAAACACAATGTAAAGAGGAAATAGAAATGTCCTACTGGACACTTAATTAATTATTAAAGACTCTATTGTTTTGATATTGTCGCCAAGGATGGTTTGGTGCTGGTTTATGTGCTTTAGATTTAGCAATAACCCAGATTTTGTTGTTAATCTTTTTTGGTTTTTCCGGTAATACTTCATAATTTAAATATTTACCTCTTAATCTTAACTTTATCTCATCATTCATTCTTTCTTCAACAACCACCTTATCCTTTTTACATATAGTCACTGGTTGATTACTTGTTAATTGATAATATTTTTTCTCATAACTAATAGTGAAATCGTTCCTAACTACTCTTTCATATTGTCTAGAAAATATTCCGTCTAAACTATTTCTTTCTTTGTGCCTTAATTTTTTGTGTAAATTAGCCTTAGACCTTGGTTCAACCATGAATTTAAAATTATGCTTATCTATATATACATTCTCTAGAAATTTGTTAGCCTCTTCTATCGTGTTAATTCCTGCTAGTCTTAGTTCTTTAATTAATCTGTCCTGCAAGGTTTTAAATAACACTTCTACCCGGCCTTTAGCTTCAGCCGTTTTAGCAAGAATTACTTCTATGTTTAAATCTACCTCCATAGCTCTTTGAAATTGGGTAAGTGTGTCATCATTTTCTTGAGCTAATTTACTATTCATAGAATATGTACTGAATCTATCAACGTATATGGAGCATGGCTTACCAAACCTCTCTATATACTCTCTCCAGAAAGCAAAAGTAGGTTGTACGCCTTCATGTTTATCAAACTTTAACCAAACTCTATTGCTAGCATCATCTATACATGCTAAGAGGCAACATTTTTCACCCCTATCTTCAAACCAGTACTCATATGAACCATCATATTGAATCATTTCACCTTGATTAGCTTTTCTTTGTCGCCAAGCATGATATTTGCCCTTTTTCTTTTGTTTGGGCTTCCAGAGTCCTTCCGAGATCATTATTGTCCTAATAGTCTTTTGATTAGTCCTGGATATACTGAACCAGTGGGTATATGGGAAATTAACTGATGATATTTTAATATTAAAGTTAGTATGCTACTATAATTTTAAAATATTATCATTCAATTTTATGTCAAATACAAGTTCAGTAGCTTC
>JAIPJA010000049.1 GCA_021734405.1 Minisyncoccota bacterium | reverse complement strand
AAAATCACCACAATGAAGTAAATCAACCTTCTTTGTTTGATAAATTAACATCTTAAATACAATCATCACTAAAACCGACCTGCCGGCATGGCCGGCTAATAAAAAGCCACCAGTCCTCAGACTGGTGGTCGTTTACTATCTATATTTAAGTTTTAATTAGTATTTTCTAAAATATATTCTATTAATCAGCAGTATTTTCTTCTGTGTTTTGGTTTAAGTTTAATAAATATATTTTATTATCAGCTAATAAATAGGCACTGTTATTATCACTAGAGATAGCTATGTCTTGAAGTTCATTTAAGTTTATAATCTCGAATTGTTCTACAAACTCCGCCTTTTCTCCAGAGTCTCCAGATATTTTGTATTTTAAAAGTCTTTTAGCAGTAGGTTCAAAAATATAGAGCCAATCTTCTTGGATAATTAATTTTTCCGCATTTTCTATAGCTGGCTCAGTTGAGTCTATACTAAACTCAAGTTCTTCCCCGGTATAGAATTTTTTAATTTCTCCGCTTCTAGCTAGGAAATATATGTTTCCGTCTATGGCTACATCTTTTATATCTAAACCTTCCAGACCTTCACTTGATTTAAGCCAATTATTTAAAAAACTAATATCACTGTTGCTTTTATTATATTTATACAGTTGCTTTTTACCATTATCAAATAGGTAAAAGTTATCAAACCAACTACTGCCAGCTGTTATTTCACCAGCTTCAGCAGGTAATTGATAAGTTAGAGAGTTTAAAGTCTTGTCTTCTAATAGAAGTTGGGTAAAGCTAGAATTATTTACAAAATACAAGTTATTGTATCTATCACTTAAACCAAAATTAAGAGATAATACATTTTCAGAGGGTACATCTAAACTTTGTAAATTTTTAGTATCAGCTGTGACTAAATAGATTTTTTTGTTTTGGCTATCAGAAGCGTAAATAAGACCATCAGAGGTCAAGCCAAAGGCGGAGAGTAAGGCATCTTGTGGCAGGGTCATAACTTCAGTGTATTGAGGTGAGGAAGCATGTCTAATCTGATCAATTTGGGCTTCATATTTAGCTAAATATTTGTTGTAATTTTCTTGCTCTACAGGTTCTTCTTTAGGCAGGGAGTTGATAAGAGTTAAGCTTTCTTTTAAAAGCTCTTTAGCTGAGTCTTCGTTTTTATATAAAAGATATGAATCTACTTGATTTTGTTTTTGTTCAATTAAAGCTATTTCTTGGCGATAAGCTTCTTCTTGGGCTAGCCTTTTTTCTTTTTGTTTAGATATCATTAAGTTAATAGAGAAAATTAATAGTAAGGCTAAAACTACTATTAATATAGCTTTGTTTTTTTTACTAAAATTAGGAGTGTGCCAGCGCCAATTATTTCTATTTTTTAAATAAGAAATAGGTAGGATTTTTTTCAGTGAGCTAAAAATTCCTGGTTTTTTTCTAAAGACAATTTTATCTTTTAAGTTAATGGGAGCTAGCTTTATTTTTTTAGTTGATTTTTTTTCAGGTTCAGAGGTTTTTATTTCTTGAGTTTCAGTTTCTTTTTTAGGTGCAGAAACTATGCGAGGATCTTTTTTCTTAGGTTTTATTTTAGTAGATAATAGTTTAAAGAATTTTTTAACTTTTTTACCACTTAAAACTCCGGCAGTGGAAAGAATACTAGAGGTTTTTTCTTCAGCGTATTGAACATTGACTACATTAGCTGAAGACTGAGATGACTCAGGGTCAATTTGTCCAAAATTGTTTTTTATAATAATCCCAGCAAAAGACACCCGGCTATTTATTTGCTTTAGACGATTTTTTATTTGCTCAATAGCGCTTATGGGCGGAAGTATAGTTATAATTTCCTTTAAAGTTTCCGTGGTTATGTATTCTGCTAGAGCTTCATTGCTAACAATAAAGAAAGAACCAGGGGGGACAGAACCGCTAACTAAACTACTAAAAATTTCATTATAGCGAATTTTTTTATCATCATCTTCAGTACTTACAGGCATAAATTCATACTGCTTTTCTTTTTTATACAACACAAAGGCCTTACTAGATCCAGCCTGAGAAAAGTGGACCTCGTCATCGTGAGCAATGCCAGCTAAAAGATTAATATCTTCTAGTTTTTCTAATAATTTTTGCTCTTCTAGAAATTGATAAATTTTTTCATTAGCTTTACTTAAAATGGATTCAAAAATATTTTCTACTCTAACATTATCCAGTTTTTCTCTCATCAGTATCTTTTCATCGTTGTAGTATAGGGAATTTAAGGTTTCGATAATAAAGCTGGAAAAGCTTTTACAATCAGCTAGAGGACCAGTGATATCGGTTAAAACAAAAAGTTTGCCTGCTAGCCTTTCTTTAGCACTATCAGGTTGAGAAATATAGGTTTCAGTAAAACTATTATTTTTTTCCGTAGAATTTAAAGTGAAGCCTGCAATTTTATTAAACATAGTAAATAGGTTAGGGCAGATGTCTTTGACTTTTGCCTGACTATATTATACTATAAAATTATAAATAAATAAAATAATTTCATGTTGAGCCATTTATTTAGCTCTAATGCCAGAGTAAAAATTTTAAAAACCTTTCTTTTGAATTCTGACAAAAAATATTATATACGTCAATTAGCTAGAGAACTAGGTTTGCAAGTCAATTCAGTCAGAAGGGAACTTGATAATTTAGAAACTTTTGGACTTTTAACTACTAATCTTGGACAAGAAATTGATGATTTTCAGTTACTAGAAGAACAATTTAAAGATCTTTCTGGGGATGAAAGAAGACTTTTAGATATTGCTAGAATAGAGGCAAAAAATAAGAGTAAAAAAACTGAGCCTGAAGGCAAGCAGGAAAAGAAGTATTATCAGGTGAACACAAAATTTATACTCTTTAAAGAAATAAGAGACTTGTTCGTTAAAGCTCAAATTTTATCAGGCAGAAGCTTTGTTAAAAAATTATATAAAATTTGTCAGCCTAAATACTTAGCTTTAACTGGGGTTTTTTTAAATCAAAATTCAGCCACTGATATATTGTTAGTTGGCGCCATTAACCGCACTAAGTTAAAACCAGTTATTAAAGAACTGGAGGAAGATTTAGGGGTGGAGGTTAATTATACTATTTTAAGCACCAAAGAATTTAAGTATCGACAGGAAATTACGGATGTTTTTTTATATCAAATTATGCAAGGCAAAAAAATAGTTTTAAATGATGAAATTAGTGAGAGTGAAAAAAGGGAAGATTAATTTATTTTTAATTTTATGAAAGCTTTAAAATACACATTTTATTCTCTATTGTTTTTAATTATAGTCTTATTAATTTTTACTGGAGTTTTTGCTTTTAAAATGAAATCTAGTGTCTATTTAACTTTAGCAGCTAAAGATAATTTAGAGCAAGGTATAAATAGTTTTACTCAAAAAGATTTTGTTTCTGCGAAAAGTCAAATTTCCCAAGCTAGAGATAAACTGTCACAAGCTGAAAAAGAAATGAATTCAGTTAAGGACAGTTTTTTTAGTTATCCTTTTAATCTTTATGGAGAGTTAGATCAGTTGGAGGAACTGTTAAAAATAGCAGACTCTCTAGCCTTTAATTTCTACAAACTAAGTGATTTATCAGAAAAAGTAAATGAATCTTTACCGCAAAGTTTAGCTGGTCAAGATGAAGCGCTTTTAGAGTTAATGAAACATATTCCTGAGATAAAAGGTCTAAAAGCTAATTTATCTTTAGCTATCTATAAGTTGGAAAATATTGAATTAGCTGGCTGGCTGTATCCAGTGGCTGGTACTTTTAATAGTTTTAGAGGTAGCTTATTAGAATCTTGGCATAGCTTAGAAGCAGTTTTTCCACTATTAGAACTTTCTCCCTATATTTTAGGTTATCCCAGTGCCAGCAATTTTTTAATAATTTTCCAAAATAGTCATGAACTTAGACCAACCGGTGGTTTTATTGGCTCCTATGGCGTGGTAAGTTCTAAAGCAGGTCAGGTTAAGGTCGTAGAAACTGGCGATAGTTATCATTTAGATATGCCAGTTAAAGACAGTTTAGAAAGCCAGCCTCCAACTGCTTTAGCAAAATATTTAAAAGTTGATAAATGGTTTTTGCGTGATGCTAACTGGTCTCCAAGTTGGAAATATTCAGCTATAAATATTTTAGATATCCATAAAAAAATTATACAGGCTTGGCCAGAAGGTAGAGAAAAACCTTTTGCTAAAGAGTTTGACGGCGTCTTGGCTGTTACTCCAGACTTAGTGGAGGATATATTAAAAATTACTGGTCCAATAGAAGTTTCTGGTGAGACCTTTACTGCTGAAAATTTTCATACCCAACTTCAATATGCAGTTGAAATCTCCTATAGAGATCAAGGTATTTCTAGCTGGGATCGTAAAGATATAATTGGAGAGTTAATCAAAGCTTTGGAGACTAAAATAGAAAAATTTCAACCAGCTCAATTCTTACGTCTTTTTTATGTGCTTGACTCTAATTTAGCTAAGAAAAATATTCTCTTTTATTTTAAAAATGATTATGCTCAGAGTTTAGTTTCAGATTTAAATTGGTCAGGAGAAATAAAGGAAGTAGAGTCTGATTATTTAATGATTGTTGATGCTAACCTAGCCGCTTTAAAAACTGATTCAGTTATTTCTCGTCAGGCTAGCTACTCACTAAAAGAAAAAACAGACAATGAACTATCAGTTGATTTAAAGTTAAACTATGGTCATCAGGGTCAGTCAGCAGATTGGAGAACTAGTCGTTATCAAAGCTATACTCGTATTTATTTGCCTAAAAATGCTTATGATATACAAGCAACTGGCTTTTCTGCTAGTCCAGAGATATATGATGATAATTTGTTAAATAAGAAGGTAGTAGCCGGGTATTTAACAGTTGATATTTCAAAAGAAAAAGAAGTTGATATTAGTTATAAGTTAAAAAAAGATGAAATTTTAAAAAATGATTATAGTTTTTACTGGCAAAAACAACCAGGTACTAATTGGCAAGTTAACTTATCTGTAGATTTATTAGATGATAGAAAAGTTAAAGAAATAAGTCCTAGCCTGTCTTCTCAGGCACTTTTTAGCTCTAATAGTTTTTACTGGAATTTGCTTTTAGATACTGATAAGATTTTCCAAATTAAATACTAGTTTATGAAAATACTTCAAGTTAATAAATTTCATTATTTGCGAGGAGGAGCCGAAAGATATTATTTAGAAGTAGGCAAGAAGCTAGAAGAAAAAGGTCATAAGCTAGCTTATTTTTCCATGAAGCACCCTAAAAATGAAGCTTCTTCCTGGAGTAAGTATTTTGTTTCTCGTCTTAGTTTCAACTCTTTGTCTTTAAAAGATTATTTTAAACTACCCTTTAGAATAATATATAGTCAAGAAGCTAAAAGAAAATTTCAAGCTTTGCTTGATAAGTTTTCTCCAGATGTTATACATATGCATAACATTTATCATCATTTATCGCCTTCAATTATAGATGTTGCTTACAAAAAGAATATTCCAGTAGTTTTGCATTTACATGACTATAAAATGATTTGTCCTAATTATCAGCTATATGATGGTAAAAACTTTCTCTGGAATTGTTGTGGTCAAAGATCTTGGAATTGTTTTAGAAAAAAATGTTTTAAAAATTCCTACTTTCAAAGTTTTTTAGTTAGTTTAGAGTATTTTATACATCATCAAGTTTTAGACATTTACAGGAAAAAAGTTAGTTTATTTATTGCTCCTAGTCAGTTTATAAAAAATTCTTTAGTTAGGTTTGGCTTTGATGAGAGTAAAATTAAAGTTCTAAGAAACTTTGTTTTAAAAGAACAAATTAAAGAGCCTGATCATAAAAATAGCAACTATTTACTTTACTTTGGTCGTCTCTCTAGCGAGAAGGGTTTAGAGCTTCTTTTAAAGGCTTTAAATAAGTCGAAGTCTAGCTTAAAGTTAAAGATTGTGGGCGATGGTCCAGAGGCTTCTAGCTTAAAAAAACTTTCAAGTAAATTAAACTTAGACAAGCAAGTAGAATTTACTGGAGCTTTATTTAAAGATAAATTGCTAAAAGAAATTGACGGAGCTAAAGCAGTGCTGATGCCTTCAATTTGGCCAGAGAACATGCCATTTTCTCTTTTAGAAGCTTTAGCTAGGGGTAAAGTGGTTTTAGCTTCTAAAGTAGGCGGTCTGCCAGAGGTAATAAGGCCTGGCTATAATGGTCTATTGTTTGAGTCTAATAGTGTAGAGAGTTTAGCTAAGGCTATAGATAGCTTAGAGACTTTAAATTTAAAGGAAATGCAAATAAATGCCTATAATAGTGCTAAAGATTTAATCATAGATAGGCATGTGGAGGAGGTTTTAAGGTTATATAATAAATTGATAACAAATAATAGAAAATAAATAACCCGCATTCCACCCCCAAGTGCAACTTTTACATCCTCAATTAAGGATGTTTTTTTGTTATTTATCTATTAAAAGTTCGTTTTCTACCATAACCTCTAATGGGGTATAGTAGTTTAATGATTTTCTAGGTTTACTA
>JAIPJA010000048.1 GCA_021734405.1 Minisyncoccota bacterium | reverse complement strand
ATAGTAAACCTAGAAAATCATTAAACTACTATACCCCATTAGAGGTTATGGTAGAAAACGAACTTTTAATAGATAAATAACAAAAAAACATCCTTAATTGAGGATGTAAAAGTTGCACTTGGGGGTGGAATGCGGGTTACTTCGAATTATATTATTATATCACATATATAATATTTTGTCAACTAATTTTTAGGGTGAATATAGAAAATAAAAGTAGATTTTCTTTAAGTTTTTGATTATTTATGTTATTATTTAAACAAATATTATTAATTATTGAATTATATGTTAAACTTTTTTAAAAAATCAGAAATAGGAAGAACTGATTCAGTTGAGGAGAGAGACTAATAAGGAAGCTGTAGGCGAAGAAAGTAAAGCAGAAGAAACTGAATCTAAAAAACAAGAGGAGAAAAAATTAAAAGAACAAACCTTAAATCAAACTGTATCTGATATCAATGAATATATAAAAGTAAATGGCAAAATAGATCCAGAAACAGTAGAATTAATGGCGGGAACTTCTTTGGAGGATTTTTTAAATAATATAGAAAGCAGAGAGAATCTAAAGTTGGAGTTAAATCTTTCTCAATTAAAAGAAGAGGTAGCTAAGTCAATTGAAACTTTAGAGGAACCAGCTAGAGAAAATTGGTGGAGAAAGATAGTAAACAAGTCAGCAGTTAAGGCTAGTTTTGTAGCTTTAATGTTGTTTTTAAAATTTGCTCCTGATGCTCAAGCTTCTTTTAATAAGGATGAAGACAATGTTAAAGATAAAACTGAAAATGTAAAAGATAATCAGGCAGAAAATGATGATGCTAATACCTATAATTTAAGTGATGCTGATTTAGAAAAAATGAATAGTTCTGAGGAGGGTATTGAAAAAGATAATTCTTCTATAGAAAAACCAATGTCTATTGATCAATTTACTGATAGTCAAATTGAAGATATAAAGAATATTATAAACAATCAAGAGTATGATCAAATTACCTCTAATCCTTACCTTATGTCAGCCTTATATTATTCACAAAAATTTGTAAAACAAATTTCTAATGAAAAATATCAAACTAGCGCTGCTAAGAAAATTATGGGTCAAGTAGCTGATTTAATAGATGATGATTTTAGAGAAGGTGCTTTAGAAGCCTTAGAAGAGCAAACTAAAGTTTTAGAAAAAGAACAAGGTAAAACTATTTCTACTAGCGAATTTACTCCTATAGAATCTATTGATTATGGTCATGGCATAAATCATAATGATGCTATGATCTTTATACTCAAGAGGGTAGTGATATCTCGGCTATGGGTTCAGGTATAGTAGTATTGGCTGAAACAGGTTGGCAAGAGGAGGATGAAGTTTCGACTAGTTCTACTAAAGGTGGCAATACTGTCATTGTTTATAATTATTTAACTAAAGAATTTTCTAGGTATGCTCATTTAGATGAAGTAAGTTTAGAGCCAGGACAATTGGTTATGCCAGGAGATAAGGTTGGCACAGTAGGACATACTGGCACCAATGCTTGCAAGCCTGGACATGGTGGTCATTTGCATTTTGAAATTAATGCTTATAATAGTGATAAAAAAACTAATGAGTCTGTTTTAGCGCCTCAATTAAAGGAAAGGATAGAGAATACTAGAGCATTAGCTTCAAATTAATTATTATTTAAGAATACATCTTTAATAGATTAATCAAAAATTACTTATTTTTTAATGTATTTAAAGCTTAAACTTTTATGTTTTAAACTGTCTAAAAAGGCAGTTTTTTAATTTTTAAAACATCAGAGTCTTTGCTATTAACAATAGATTTGTACTATACTGTTTGTGTATGAAGCAAAATAAAGTTTTAGAAATACTTAAAGCAGGTCATAATGTTTTTTTAACCGGTCCCGCAGGTAGCGGTAAGACTTTTTTGTTAAATAAATATATTAAATATTTAAAAGAAAACAAAGTGGGCGTGGCTGTTACCGCTTCTACTGGTATTGCCGCTACTCATATTGGTGGCAGAACTATTCACTCTTGGGCAGGTATAGGCATTAAAGATAGTTTAAATGCTACAGAAATTAAAGCACTTACAAAAAAAACTTATTTAAAAAAACAATTTGAAACTGTTAGTGTTTTAATAATTGACGAAATTTCTATGCTACATGCTCATAGGTTAGATATGGTAAATAAGGTTTGTCAAGCTTTTAAAAGAAATAATTTACCTTTTGGTGGCATTCAAGTAATTATGGCAGGAGATTTCTTTCAATTACCCCCAGTCTCTAGAGGCGGGGAAAAAGCTGAATTCGCCTATAACTCTCGAGTTTGGTTAGAAATGGAGTTAATGGTTTGTTATTTAAATGAACAGTATCGTTATAAAGATAAGAGCATTAGTCAGATATTAAAAAGCATGAGGACTGGTGTTATAGACTCTCAGGCTCATAAATTACTTTTTAGTCGCCTGAAAAAGAAGCTTACAAGCTCAGTTAAACCAATAAAGTTATTTACTCACAACGTTGATGTTGATACTATAAATACTATTGAGTTGGGTAAAATAAAAAATGAAGAGCATGAATATAAAATGACAGGTAGCGGGGAGAAGAGGTTATTAGAATTTTTAAAGAAAAATTGCTTAGCTCCAGAAAAATTAGTTTTAAAGGTTGGAGCGCAAGTCATGTTTGTAAAAAATAAATTTAAGGATGAAGAAACGGTTTATGTAAATGGAAGCATGGGCACGGTGATTGGTTTTAACAAAGAAAATTTTCCTATTGTTCGTTTAGTTTCCGGTAAAGAAGTGGTAGCTTTGCCAGATAGCTGGACAGTGGATGATGATGAATTAATTTTAGCTAAAATAACTCAAGTGCCTTTAAGGTTAGCTTGGGCAATTACAGTTCATAAAAGTCAAGGGATGACCTTAGAAGTAGCTGAAATTGATTTAAGCCGTTCTTTTGATTTTGGCATGGGTTATGTAGCTTTGTCGCGTTTAACCAGCTTAGAAGGTTTATGTCTTTTAGGGATAAATGAGATGGCTTGCCAGCTTAATCCTCAGGTTTTTGCCTATGATAGAGAATTTTTAGCTTTGTCTGAGAATATAAGAGATATTAAGCCTAAGATCATAAAAAATCAAGGTAGTTTATTATAACCTAACATTATTTTATAACTAAAATATACTATAATTTACATGTATGGATTTAACTTTAATTTTAGGACCCATGAAAAGTGGCAAATCCTATGAGCTGATAAGCTTTTTCGCGCCTTTAAGCTATACTAATTTAAAATTTGGTCTTTATCAGTCGGCTCGTAATGTTAGAGATTCTTTTGTGATATCTAGAAATGGAGCCAAATTAAACGCTAAGAAAATAGCTTCATTACATGAAATTTTAGATGATGATGTGGAAGTGGTTGGTATTGATGAAATACATATGTTTGAAGAGGGAGATATTAAAGCTATAGAAGAGATGTTAAAGAAAAATATTAAAGTAATAATATCTGGTTTAGATACTGATTATCAAGGTAAATTATTTAATACTATTGCTAAGCTAATGGAACTAGCCCCTAAAGAAATAAGGTATAGAAGGGCAGTTTGTGATGTTTGTAAATCTCCGGAAGCTATTTATACTCAAGTCTTTGCAGGCGATAAGGTTATTACTTCAGGTATGCCCTCAGTCATACCCGATGATGGCACTTACACTTATTCAGTGGCCTGTAGGAAATGTTTTGTTAAAGGTGAGAATTAATTATTAGTTATAAGAAATAAAATAAGACCTCTTTAGTGGAGGTCTTTTGGTTTTTATAATACTTGGGCTTTATTTTTTAAATTTATCAGCTAAGTCCTCGCTAACTTTTTTAGATTTTTTGAAAAAAATAATAAAAATTAGTATAAGTGTCAAAGTGATAAAAGTTAGCCAGGAATAATTTTTTTCTGGAAATAAGACTGCAAGAATAACAGATAATAATACCGTCAGTAGTCCCAATATTATTGACGTAGCGCTAATCCAAAAATATTGTTTTTGTCTCTTCATTAATAAAAGAATCTTTTGTGCTTCTTCCATATCTTTTTATGTTTGGTGAATATAATTGTTAAGGTAATAATTTATTATATCAGGATTAGTCCAAGTGTCAATGGTTTATTTGAATTATTACTTGCAGTATTGTATCTTTTTGTTATAAAATCCCAAAAAGCAAGTTAGTTGGTCTGTTTTAGGGATACGCAGACAAATATCATTACAAAAAAGGTTTTATTGAGTATTTAAGTTTCCATCATGGAAGACTTTTTTTATTTTTCAATTTCATTCATATAACAATATACTATCATCATGTTTAATGTATGGTCAAACCTACTTGTCTTGATCTAAGTAAAATAAAAACAGGCTTTTCAGCTTGTCCATACCTTTGCAGTCTTAAAGTCGCAAGTTTACGAAAAATTGGTGAGATTATTGGGGAAATTGAGCGGTGGAGGGAAATCTTATAGGTTTGTATACATCTCCTGCCTCAATGTATACAAACCAGGGCACTTTGTATACATAGCTCGTGGCACTCTATATCTTGACTAACGCCCTAATATGGTATATGCTTAATTTATACATAAACCATATTAAGAATATATGACCTATTTAGATCAAAAAGTAAAAAATAGAATAGATGAAAAATTGCATAGGCTTAATAAATTTAGGCCCCTACCCGTTAGTGTTGTTAAAAAGTTAAAAGAGCAATTTGAAATAGAACTGACGTATAACTCTAATGCCATTGAAGGAAATAGTTTGACACTTAAAGAAACTTATTTAGTTATTAATGAAGGAATTACTATTAAGGGGAAACCACTAAAAGACCATCTTGAGGCTAAAAACCATCAAGAGGCTTTGGACTATTTATATGAGTTGATAGAAAAAGATAAGCATAATACTTTTTCAGAGAATTTAATAAGATCACTTAATCAAATAGTGCAGCAAAATATTGATAAAGAGTGGGCTGGAAAATATCGTAATAGTGGTGTTATTATTGGTGGGGCCGACCATAAACCGCCTGAGGCTATAAAAGTGCCCAATTTAATGAGAGGACTAATAGAATGGTACTCAGCTAATAAAAAGCAGCACCCCGTTGAACTCGCCAGTATTATCCATCATAAAATGGTAAATATCCATCCATTTTTTGATGGCAATGGACGTACTTCTAGATTAGCAATGAATATTATTCTTATGCAATCTGGTTTTCCATTGGTTGTTATATTAAAAAGTGACCGTCAGCGTTATTATACTGCCTTAGCTTCGGCGGACAAAGGGAATTATTCTTTATTTGTTAATTTTATCGCCAGAGCAGTTGAAAGAACTTTAGATATTTATCTTAAAGTTTTAACGCCCAAGAAAGCGTATAAAGAAAAATATATTAGCTTGGCAGAACTTGCTAAAACTACTAATTTTAGTGATAAATATTTAAATTTATTAGCTCGTAATGGCAAATTAGAAGCCCACAAAGAAGGAAGAAATTGGTTGACTACTAAAGAGGCCTTAAAAAATTATTTAGATAGCAGAGAAAGAATAAGATAAATAAAAAAACTCAGTTTATATAAACTGAGTTTTTTTTAATGCTGTAGTCCCTAGGGGAATCGAACCCCTGTTTCCAGGATGAGAACCTGGCGTCCTAACCACTAGACGAAGGGACCTTGGTTAATATTTTACCATCTAAGTATTTGTATCCAGCTGATATTTGTTGTCCTTGAATTGGTTTTTTACCGCTTAACTGTATTTTACTTATCTCTAAGGCTTTATCTTGAGCCTGTATATATAACTTATTAGAATTAAAAAACAGCTCTCCAATTGTATGTGGCTGATCAGTTTCTATTGTACCCTGACTTTCTAAAATTTTCAAGTTTTGATCACCTAAAAAAGCAAAAGTGCCAGGCCAAGGATTTAGAGCTCTGATTTTCCGTTCAATATTTTCAGTTGGCTCTGTAAAATCTAATAGACCATCTTCTTTTTTAAGTAGTTTCACATAAGTAGCTTGGCTGTCGTCTTGTTCTATAGCTTTAATTTCACCTTTTAGATAAGCTTTAATAGTTTGACTGATATTTTCTTTTCCTAAAAGACTGAGTTTGTCATGTAAGGAAGGTAGAGTTTCTTTTTCATCTAGTTCTATTTCAAATTGTTTAATTATATCCCCAGTGTCCATACCCGCGTCCATTTTCATAATAGTTAAACCGGTTTTTTTATCTCCAAAAAGTATAGGTGCTTGCAGACAGCTAGAACCTCTGTATTTAGGCAGAAGGGAAGCATGAACGTTTATACAACCATATTTAGGTATATCTAAAATAGATTGAGGCAATATCTTGCCATAGGCAATTACTATTATTACATCTAAATTTAAATCTTCTAAATATTCTTTTATATCTTTAATCTTGTCAGGTTGTTTAACTTCAATCTTGTATTTATTGGCTAATGCTTTAACTGCTGGAGGAGTTAGTATTTGCTTTCTACCTACAGGCTTATCTTTTTGACTAATCATAGCTTTAATATTAAAATCATTATCTTTAATTAAAGATTCAAACATAGGCACACTAAACTCAGGTGTGCCCATTAGAGCTAAATTGTAGTTTGGTTTTTGAGACATTCAATTAATGGTAAGTAAAACGTATTATTACTTTAAATTTCTTTAGTTGTTGTCAATCCCTGAATATACTGAACCACTAATTAGTAAATTATTTGGGAAAGTTTTTAATAAAATCTAAGGTAAATTTCTTGGGTGACTTTAATTTTAAACTGGTATGTAATCGCTTATCGTTGTAATAACTGATACGT
>JAIPJA010000004.1 GCA_021734405.1 Minisyncoccota bacterium | reverse complement strand
AATAGTAAACCTAGAAAATCATTAAACTACTATACCCCATTAGAGGTTATGGTAGAAAACGAACTTTTAATAGATAAATAACAAAAAAACATCCTTAATTGAGGATGTAAAAGTTGCACTTGGGGGTGGAATGCGGGTTTTTAGAGTTATTAAAATAATACCATAATTAGTCTAATATTGACAGAAAATTTGTCAATTAAGGTTTAATGGTCAAAAATGGTTGGTAATTTAACCCCTATATTTAAAATATGAATACCAGCTAAGAAAGTTTTTTGTATGTTTTCTAGATAAGCCTCTATGTGTTCGGAGGTTATTTTTTAAATAAAAAAATCTAGACTCTAAACCATTGTTTGATTTAAGTATTTTTCTATCATCTAGATAGTGAAATAAATTAGGCATAGCATGAGAGATAAGTGATCTGGTTCTTCTAAGTAGTCTGTGGGTATATCTTTTTCTGCCAGAGATATGTTCAGTTTTTTCTTGTAAAAAATGATAATATTTTTGTTCCCAGTTTTTAAATGATTGAATCCACATTTCCTTCTCATCATAGCTATTTACTAGACTAAGTTTTTTAACTATTTCTTTGAGTTCAATAGCAACTGGGTATTTAGGTTTTTGTCTTAAATATATATTACTCATTCTAATTATATGAACTACGCAACGTTGTATAGTAGTATTGGGGAAAATCTCAGAAATAGCGTTCAGTAGCCCTTTATGGCCATCACAGGTAATACTAGAAACTTGTAACCCTGCCTTCTTTAATAACTCTAAGCCCATCTTGTAGTCTAGATAGTTTTCTTTTTTAACTATGTCGAAATATTGCAAATATTTTAAATCATTATCAAAATAGTTTAACTGACAAAAATCACTAAAATAGGTTCCGTCTATCATTAAATAACTACAATTATTTTCTTTAACTTGTGGAACTGGTGGGCTTTCTAAATAGTTTTTAAATAATCTTTGAATAGTGCTAACAGAACATTTTTTATCTTTAGCTATATCTTCTAAGGTATCTTTTTTAAATACCCACTTTTTAAACCATATTCTTTGTCTATTAATGGAATTACTTTTAATTTTGCAAACAAAAAATCGACAACATTTTTGACATTTAAATCGTTGTCGATTATCTCTTATCCCCCACTTTATTAACCATTTATTAGTCCTACAAACTGGACAATTCTTTTAAAAAAATAGTCATAGAGTTAAACAAGTTTAAATTGATGTTAATATTAATACTATTATTACAGCATAAAACCTGTTTTTCACCAACCATTTTTGACCATTAAACCTAAAGAATCTATTTTAATTAGTTAAATAATATCATGCTTAAACCATTTTTGGCAAGAAAAAACCCAGGTATAAGAAACACCTGGGTTATGAAGGAGGATTACATGTTATTGACTAAAGACAATTACCTTATCTTCGTCAATAAGAACCGTTTGTTCGAGTTCAAACACCTCATAAGGTGCTTTACCGTCACCGTCGGGATCGAGAATAAACTCTACTTTAATCAGCTGGCTAGTGTTATGAAAATCTTCATAATCAAAAAAAATCTTTTTCTCGGTGACCACAGGGTCAAGACTCACGGCTGGCATCACTCTATTCTCCATGCCTAAAGCTGGCACAGCTAATTTAGAAGTAAGCAAATGTGAATCAACAGCTCTTACCGTTAAGGTAATAAACTCCGGATTAGGCGGAACCGGTGGATCGGGATCCACGGGATCTTTTTCGCAACCCATAAACAACATCATAAAGCTCAAAAATACAATAGATATAAGTTTCATAATATACCTCCATTTTTGTTTTATGTTAAAGAATCTATTTTAATTAGTTAAATAATATCACAATACATTAATTTTTGGCAGGAAAAAACCCAGGTATAAAAAACAACCTGGGTTATAAAGGAGGGTTACATGTTTCTCATTTCATTGACTAAAGACAATTACCTTGTCCTCGTCAATTAAAATGTTTTGTTCGAGTTCTACAATCTCCCAAGGGGATTTTCCATCACCATTAGGGTCTAATATCAGCATGACTTTAACCAGCTGACTGGTGTTATGGAAATCGTCATAAGAGAATACGACTTTTTTCTCCCTAGTAGGGTCGTCATCATTTACACGTGACATCGAATTATTTTCCATGTTTAAAGCTGGCACGGCTATTTTAGAATCAAATAGCTGCGAATCAACAGCTCTGACCGTGATAATAATATACTCCGGGTTGGGAACAGGTGGGTCCGGGTTGACTGGCTCATCTTTACCGCAACCCAGAAACATCATTATAAAGCTAAGAAATACAACAAGTATAGTTTTCATTTTAACCTCCGTTTTTTTATTTTATGTTAAAGAATCTATTTCTAAATATAATTTACCACATATTTAAAAATGTGTAAAGATTTTTATCCACAACCTCTATTTAACTAGCGTCGCAAGGACACTGATCCGGACAAGTGACACTATTAAGATCTCTATATGTACAAGGTGTATCGTGTGACGGAGCACAACAACGATTAAAGCCCCAGTTATCTGATATCTGAATTTTTATATTCTTAAGCCCACTAGGGTTAATGTAGCTATGAGTAATAATATGAGGGAAATCTGGGTCAGGATGATAGTCTTGATTAGAAATAGTCTGAGCCGGTCCTTCACCCCAATCAATAATAATATCTCCTAAAGGTGCTTGCTCTCTATCAATTATAGTATTAAACTTCAACTGATATTCACCTGATTGTACAACGTCGTAGCCACTGGTTGCTCCTTCTTGTACTAAATCAACTGTAGCACCATCTTTTTCCAGTCTAATGTTTTCTATTTCCGGAGGTATATAACACCAAGCGTTTTGGTCAGTCCTTTCTCCATCTTCACACATACCCCCAACAGCAAAAATACTAGTTGTAGTGGGGCTTCCTGGATAACTGAAATCAAAGCCACTATTAGGATCATTGTCAGCCACCCATTTACTGTCATTAAACTCTAAAGTGCTATATGTTTTTAAGAAAAAGGTTTTTAAAATCTCTTTAGCATTATCAAAGGTATAACTAGGCTTCAAACCTAACAGTTCGCAAGTACCATTCGCACAAACTAGCTCATCCACCTTATTATCATTATATATACATAAAACTTCAGGGGCATCACTACAAAATCCCAGCCTTGCACAGCTTCCAGTGCCTTGGTCATTGCAACCGTAAGGCAAGCCAGCAAACGAAGTACTATTTTGATAATTAACCCTTACTCTAAAATTCACAGCATTGTCATTCCAGCCAGATTGTAAAGAGGCTGAACCAAAAGGAGGGTCAGAAGCATCATAGCCGTAACCTTGTAAATCAGTATAATATGGATTTAAGAAAAAAGCTGGAGTTGAAGTAACAGTGCTATCTTGAGATCTAACTGCCCAAGCTGTATTATTACCATTAGACTCAACTACTTGCACCATCTTATTACATTCAAACTCATATTGGTTTAGATTATATAAACTACTTGTATTATAATCATAAACTTTAAGCTTATCCTCCCCGGGAATACTTTCGCCATAATAAACATCTTCTGGTCTTATTTCTTCCAATAGTTGCTCTATATCTCCCTCATAAGGATACCAGCCTTCATTAAAACGTGGAATTTGGTTACATTTTTGTCCTCTCTCACAAATAAAATGATCAATATTATTATCTGGAGTCTGCGGATCTTGACAAATTTCAAAATCAGGATCTTCAAAATTTAAATTATCTATTTCTTGTAATAAATCCTGTCCATCTGGCAAACAAACTCTATTTATATTAGCTTCAGTTGTTCCTGCGCATTTAGGTCTCTGTGCATGGATGAATACATATTCATTGCTACCGCAATAATATTCAACATGCCCAGGGGAAACATATTCCTGATATTCATTGCCTGGAGCACTAACTATCCAATTTTTTGAAAAATTATTATTATTAGGATCAATAGTGTCACAGACCTCTTGACTTGCACAATACACAACTATCTGAGCACTTTGACAATTATCACACCCACTACCATTTTCAAAATTAAACCCTGGAGCATAAAAACTAGATGCAACTGATCTACATTTAGAGTCACAGTTGTCTTCACATATAATTTTTTGAGGCCAATTTGTTGAGGTGTCTGGACAATTCCAGGTACCACCTGAAAAATTCTCACGAGGCTTTATATCACAGTCATACTCCGGACAACCATTAGGACCATTATTATATATATCGGAAAAAGTATAACCAATCTCAACCCCCAACCTCCTCTCCGCCAACACAAAATTAGCATCAGCCTCAGTACAATACCAAAGAGGGGTTTTACCCTTATAACCTGAATTCTTCTCAGCTGTAGAGCCAGTTTGGCTACTTATAACATCAACTGGATACCACATTAAACATATATCTGGGTGATAAGGGTCTCTTTGTAGACAATAACCCTCCCAACCATTAGCAATCACACTTTGAGCTGTACTCTGACAACTCAAACTATCTTGCTTAGGATAAAGACGACAAGATTTAGAAATATAGTCTTTATTACCATTTTCTTCTTTATAAACTAAAGCTGTTTCAATATTTACATCATCTATGTAGAAAGGATTGTTAGGAACTCCAGTCTTGGTATTGAACTTAATCCTTATTTTATCAGCAAAAGTAGGAGTAAATTCGTAAACCTTTCTTTCCCAGCCTCTAGTTGCATGCTCCACCTGGAACATGGTATCTTCATTGCCAGAATTATCAACTCCCATAATAGACATAACTACCTTATCACCTGAAACTAAGGAAGAAGAATTTACTAAATAATTTATTATATACTTCTTGTTCCTTTGCACGGCTAAAACTGAAGAAGAAGCTCCTTGACTACCTTTTATTTCTAAAAATCCTAAACCATGAGCTGGATAACTAACTGCAATGCTAGGGTCAGGTATAGGTTCTATTATTATTCTAATATCATCACCAGTAAAAGATTGGTCTTCACCTGTCTCAAAATCATAATGAGCACTATCTAAATTATTACCCAACTCTTTCATGTTGCTAATAAAGAAACTGCCAAGTAAACTATAGCCAGAAGCATTTTTGTCTCTAGAACTATTAAAAGTTCTAATACCTTCTGGTGACTCAAGTCTATTAGCACAATTACCATTTACATCTAAACTATCACAGTCTATAACGTCATAACAAACTTCATTACCATTTTTATCAAAACCTCTACTCTCACAAGCTAACCAAGAAGCACAAACTCTATCTGGTCTCACCTTTATTAAACTATTGGCATTCTTGACATCATAACTGCCACCTGGTTGCGGAGCCTTGTTAAAACTAATATAGCTATCATAAGCGGTCCAAGTTAATTCCTTATAACTATCCCCACTAGTAGTTCTTTCATTAAATAATATACAACCATTTTCAATATCAGTAATTCCGTTACAAGAATTTCTATCTAACTCTTTAGCTAACCTATAATCAATAACTGACTCTTTTAATATAAATTTTATACCTCTCTGTTGATTCTCATCTAAATTATTAGTATATATATGAGCCTTGCAAGCGCCATCCTCTTGAGGTGAGATAAATTTAAAATTTATATGATTATTAGCTTGCTCACCAGTTATACCAAGAATTTGTGTTACTATATCTAAGGTATTATCTGTTTTTATTTGCCTCATAGTCGCACCATTACCACATTGAATACTAATAATATTATCTGGAATAGCTGAAATATCGTCAACAAGATTAGGAGAAACCTCCAAACCAAAGGTATAAATTTTATTTGCTCTTAAAGCTAAATTTTGATCATAGTCATTATTAACATTAGGATTCCAAAAATCACCCAACTGACCATCCCCATTCATATCAGAAAAAGTAGGATTAACAATCTCATCAACCACATAAGAACTTAAAGGATCAATGTATTCAGTACAGGTTGAAGCTGAAGCCTCACAAAGCCCTGTCCACTCAGATGGTTGATAAACTAAATTACCTCTACCACCAAAGCCAAAAGTTTTTTCACTCTCAACGTCACACTCAAAATCTTCAGTAGCACCTATACAAGAATTAGCACAATGGCCAGAGACACAAATATTAGTATTATCACAAGGATTATTAGGGTCGCAACTAACACCACTTAAAGTGCAAACACTTGCATTATTACAAACATTTAAGCGACAATCTTCATCACTACTACATTCATCTAAAGTAGCATTGCTAATATAGCAATCAGAACTATTTACACAAATATTTTCAAACTCATCAGCTATCTTATTATTATTACCATCACAACGCTTGCTAGTCTTTTTAAACCAGGACCAATTTTGTCCAGTGCTATCAGGCCGCCACTCGCAAACTTGCTCGCCTGGATCTTTAAAGAAAACTGTATTACCACTATCGTTTATCCAAGACTCACAATCAACAGTGCTAGCGCTACATAAAATGCTATCGTATTTATCAGGATTATTTTTTAAATATATATCTCTAAAAGTTAAACCATCGCCTAAGTTATAGCTAGCACCTAGTCTTTGACAACCTTTATCACCTTCGGAGCAAGTTTTATCTGGGCTATAGACAGCGTAAATATATTCATCTGCTTCTATTTCTACACAATCTTCTCCATCATTATCACAACCATTACCATCTTCATCATTATAGGTACTACTTAAATAATCAGAGGTATTTTTAGTATCAACCATTAAATCACAGCCCACGGCTGAATCCTGGCACAGCTTACTAAACTGTCTTAAATAAACTAGGGAATTGTCTCCACTTAAATAAGAGCTACAACCTAAATTATAGTTTACCCCTTGATAGTTACCTATAATGTCATAATAACAACTCTCTGGTGTATTCCAAGAATCAGCAATTAAATAATACTTATCAGTTACTTCAGTTAGGACAATATCGTCTATATAGAAAAAGTCATCAACAAAAGGATTATTTGCATCCTTTATCACTAATAATTCATCTGGGCCTACAGAGTGATCTAAAGAAGCTAAGTTAAGCTCATAAGAATGCCAGTTATTATCCCCTATAACAGTAACACCATCTTCACCACCTCCTAACACATTAAATTCTTGAGTGTCTTCAGCTTGATTTTCAAAATAAACCTTTAAGTTTATGTCCTCTGTGGCTTTAGCTAAAAATTTAATTACATAAGATCTTCCTTGTCTGACGCTAGTGCCTACTTTATTTACTATAATAGGATTTGTCATTCCTGCCGCTAAAGCTGTTTTTATAATAGGATGCGCTTTAGCTGGAGTCTCCCCACAGTCAGTTACATATTGAAACTTTAAAGACTTACCTCCTCTATTTAAAGACTCTGAAGAAAGAACAGTGCCTAAATAACAACTAGGAGTATACCACCCTTCCTTACTAACATTAAAATCATAACTGGAAACTATTCTAACATTACTACCACTGTTACCATTATATTCCCTACACTTATTATCGCTAGCCAAACAACTTTCTCCTAGTCCTGGGACAGCTTGATATATACAAGCCTGTTGAGCACTATCCCATTTGCCATTATTTTTACAGTAATAACAAACTTCCTCATTGCTATTCCAATTTGCCTGATTTCCTAAAGCATTACACTCAGCTTGACTATATTCATAATCAATATTTTTATCACTTAATCTATAGGGGTGACAATTATCTGAACAGGTTATAGTTCTAGAATATAAATGATAACTGGTATCTCCATCAGTATTATAAAACTCATAACAATCTGGATTATATTCAGGATGACCTGGTAAACGTTTAAATATTGTTTCATTACATAAAGCATTGTCTATTTCAGTCACAGCTGGTTCATTACCAGCGCCTGTTTTTAAAGTATATGACTTTAATTGATAACCACTTTCTGCTGAGCCTTCCCAGGTGTAGAAATTAGCACAGGAGCCTGAAGCTGGCTCAATACATTGCCTTAGAGTTTTATAGTACTCTTTAGCTTCTCCGCCTTGAGCTAATTTATCTAAGTTAGTAAACTCACTGCAACCTACAACTGAAGCCGAACAAGTATCGGCTGTTTCTAGAATAAAAGTTTCCGTTTTTTTAGAAAATAAATAATTATCTTGCTGAATATATAAGTCGTAATTATTACATTCTTCCCTACAATAATCAGAAGTGGCTACTTTAGCAGCTACTTGATCAGTCGGGTTTTTAACTGAAGTATACATATCACAACCAACCTCATCTTCATTACACATTCTAGCAAAATCATCACAAACATCAGGAGCATCATTTTTCAAACTAAAATCAGTATTACCAGAATAAGGGTTAACATAACAAGTCTCCCACATATACTCAGGCAACATTTTTTGATAAAACAAATTACTATATCCATATTCAGTATAAACTGTACCTTTATTACCTAACTCTAACTTTAATTGATCAACAGTACACTCACTGTCAGGGGTAATAAAAACTCTAACTGTATTGCCTAAATACTGACCAGCTGGAAAAGTATAGGAAAGTCGATAATATTTCCAAGAAGTACTATCAGTTAAATTATCTTCTGTTAAAATTATAGGATTATTGTTAAATGTACCTTTAAAACCAAAAGCATCATCATCCGAACAATCTTTGGCATAAAAAGAAAAAGTATAAGTATTGCCAGAGATGTTATAGTCTGAAGGACCAACCTCAACTTCAAAATCACTTATCAAATCATCTAAATAATTAGTACCTATAATACCTGACTTAAGGCTTCTATAGCCTGAATCTAAACAATTATCATAGGTACCCTGCTCACAATTCCACCAATACTTTTCATCAGTCTGTTCAAAATTACCGTTAGTTATAAAGTTATGACCGTAATTATCTCTAATTCGTATAAGCTCATCACAGCCCTCATCTTCTTCTATACAACTCTCAGTATTATGATTTAAAAATAACAAACTACTAGAATTCCATTTTAAATTATCATTATCAGCAAAATATATACCAGTATCAGCATAACTCTTACAACCTACACTGTCAGCATCACAACCAGCATAATTTAAAGTATTTTTTAAATAAGACACGCTTTGTCCATCCCCTACCTTCTTAAAGGTTTCACAAGTGTTATAGACTGGCTCACAATCATCACTATTAAAATTCCAAGTTCTTTTTTCTTCAGTACAATAGCCATAGGCCTCACAAGTACCATCACTTTTTTCTTTAATACAGCTTTGACTATCAGCACAATAATCTGTATTTCTAGTTACATGTAACTGACTGTCTTCCCTATTTTCTTCATCCCCTGTAGCTGGCATTACTTCTTCAGATAAAACATAACCATTACCTAGCTTAGCACAATAATTAGACGGGGCCTTTAAGACCCATTTTGGATCAACCAGTCCTTGACACCAACCAGCATTTACAGGAAATCCCTGGCTAAAGGTATTATATTTATCATTAGGATCAAAACAGGACACTAAGTCTTGTAAGGTAGCAGTCACGCCTCCTGTTTTATAAGCTCTATTTAAAGCTTCTTCCCAGCCTAAAGGAATAATTCTATATTTCCTAAGTATCATCAGTGATCTAGCTGAATAACCCTCATTATAGTTTATTTTTGAACTAATTACGGCTCCACCAAAAACCCAGTCTTTATGAAGATAGCCACTTTCCATGGCTTCACCTACAGTTTTTTGATCAGCTATTGCTTCTCTAAAGTCTTCATCAATAACACAATTATCAGCTGATATAGGATTTTTAGTGTTACCCAAATCTGGACAAGTTGAAAGTGTGGCTAAAATATCAAAATCACCCCTAGTATCGAAACGGGGTTCAAGAATTTCTCTAAGCTCAGCTTGAACCTTGGCTCTATTAACACTAGAACTGTCTGCTTCAGGATTTAAAAAATTAGACTCCCTCGTAACATTAGAGGCCACTGAACTATTATCGCCTCTATCCATTAAAGCCTTCATCCCTTTTTCATAAGCTTTTAAAGCCAATTGATTTAAAAAGACATTAGCAGCGTCCACTAAGGCATTACCAGTAAATTTACCTATACTCTCATTTAATTGCTCTTCAGCTGATAATGATTTCCAACGAGCCCTGCCAGCTAAATCAGTTTGTTGATCTCCGGCATCAGTAGTAGCATCTTGGCTTTCCCCTTGAGTAGCAGTAGTATAATTTTTGGCATCTTCATAAGCCACAGTTTTCTTTTCTTCTAAACCTTGAAAAACGCTTAAACTCACAGTTAAACTATTAGCTTCAGGTTTTAAAAACCCCATAAATTTTTGCATAAAATCCTCGCTTTGCATATCACGAAGCCTTTGATATTCATCTTTCCAGGCATTTACCATAGTACTAGCTTTACAATTTGGCTCTGCTGGCCTTATTTGTCTTTCTAAACCTAAACCAATACCTAATTTAACATCTAAATTAGGTTCACATAAATCCATTTTAGTCCAAGAATTTAAACCATCCAAGAAATCTCCAGCAGCTGCATCACCTATATCTTTAAAATAATCACCCCAGTTTTTAGTAACTATTTTAGGTTGTTGCCCCTCTCCCCCACTCATTAAATCTTCAGCAGCATCATAAGCTAATCTATTTAAAGTATTTCTAATTGTCCTATTTAAAGCCATAGAAGCCGTTTGATTAAGGGCGTCTTTTGCCAACTGTTTAGCATTTTTCCATAAATCACTAAAGGTTTGCGGAATAGAGCTTAAAATACCAACAGCAGCCTGAGCTTTAGCGGGTTTAGCTGGTGAAAATATTAAAACTGATAAAATAAAAAGAATAAGTACTTTAACAATTACTTTTTTTCTAAAAAAATTACGCTCTTGTTTTTTCATTGTTTTTATTTAAAAAATACTAAAAAGACTGTTCAGAGAGAGTCTCGTTATAAATGGTTAATAGTTCTTCATCAGTAAAAGCGTTGACCATATCAGCTTCCATGCCAGCTTCAATTAAAAGACTTCTTAAAGAATTAGCATCAGCCTCCCCGCTTATAATAGCTTCTAAAGGATTATCTCCAGTAGTATTAAGGTCTAATTGTATTTGCTCATCTTGAAGCTGTAAATCAAGTAATGCATTTTGTAAATCATTATTAGTGCTTACTATTTCTGCTTGATCACAATTTTGCCCACTGGGACAATTGGGGTTAGAATTGCTTTCAACTTCCAGCTTATCATTTATGCCATCGCTATCAGTGTCTTCTAAATAAGGAGAGGTCATATAAAAATTTAACTCTTCCCAGTCATTTAAGCCATCTCCATCTGTATCTTTATTTTTCAACTCTTCTTCATTGACACAGTTTTCTCCTTGGCAAGTACCTTGAGGTAAATTATCCAAACTAGCTAATTGCTGATACTGATCTTCAAAAGAAAAAGGACCATAAATAGAATCCTTTAATTGCCAAAAGCTAAATAAAATAATAGCTAAAGAACACACAGCTAAAATAATAATAGCTACTTTTTGATTCTTAAAATCTGAGCTCTTAGAAGAATGTTTTGAAAAATTTCTAGACATTTAGTCTGTTATTATAATATACAATATTATAGCATATAGGGCTTTAAGCGGGCAAACAATTTTAACCAATCCTCTAGGCTCAACTCTTGAGCCCTAACAGAATCTGTTATTCCTAGAGTTTTTAATTCCTTAACAATGATTTCTGTTTCTAAACGCAAAGCTCCAGCTAAATTATTTTTTAATTTTTTTCTTTTAGCGCTAAAACCGAATTTAAGTAAACGAAAAAAAAGTTTTTCTTCTTTTTCTTTAAAAGGTAATTGTTTTTTATTCTTTACTTCTATATATATAACAGCGCTATCTACCTCAGGTTGAGGCCAAAAACTTTCTTTAGGAACATAAGTAATAAGTTGTGGCTGGCTATAGTATTGAACTGAAAGTGAAAGCAAGCTATGGCTACCAGCACTAGCTAAAATTCTCTCTACTACTTCTTTTTGTAACATTAAAGTTAAGCTTTGAGGTGAATTAGAGGAAGACAAAAATTTTCTTAAAAATATTGAGGTAATGTTATATGGTAAGTTAGCCACCACCTTATACCCTTTAGATAAATCTGTTTCTGTAAAATCTAAGATATTACCACGCACAATTTCAATATTATTGTTTTTTAAAGATTTAGTAGCGGTTTCTAAAACTTCAGCTAAACTGGAATCTATCTCTACGCTTATTACTTTTTTTACCAACTCAGAAAGTTTAGCGGTTAAAAAACCTAAGCCTGGCCCTACTTCTAAAACAATATCTTTACTATTTAAATTAGCTGCTTTTAAAATATGCTCATAAGCTGTTTCTGAAATTAAAAAATTCTGTCCATGCTTTTTTTTAGGCTCTAAATTATAGACTGAACATAAATGTCTAGTAGTTTTAAGTAAATCTATCATAGAAAAACTTTTATTTTATCTTTAAATCAAGTTTTTTACTAATTCTTTTTTCTTCCTCAGCATCGCCTACTCCAGCTAAAAAATTCATAGTTAAAGCGGCTAAAGCAGCTAAGATAAAGGACCATTCTAAGTTAAAGTTTAAAATCAAAAAAGCCACTAAAAGACTCATCAGCATTCTGCCTAGAGAAACAGCCATTTCTCGAAGCACAGTATATTCGTCAACATAATGCCCTTGATCTGCGGCCATTTCATAATTTAAGGTATCGAAAGAAGTACGAGCAAAAACTCTAACTAAATTATGATAGGTTGAGGCTATAAAGATTTGAAAAGCTGTAGTTATAAATATCTTAAAAATCCACCCTATAGCATACAACCCCGATCCATATTTTAACATTTTTCCTTTATCTCCTTTGTCAATATACTTTCCTGCCACAAACTGTAAAACTACTGTAACCACCACTATTAAAGAAGATATAACTCCGACTTCAAAATAATTACCTTCTAATAACTCCCAAATAAATATAGGCCAAATAACTAAACCTACTATACTTTCTGCTCCATCACCAACATAGGCGCTAATCATTTTTTGTCTTTTAGAAGAAACGAACTCTTTAAAAGTTTGGCCATAACTCCAAGAAAAAGTTTCAGCTACTTCGGGTAATTTAGCAAAAGGAATTAAAGCTAAAAGATATATTAAAGTGCCTAGTAGAAATAAAACACCATAATTATAATAATTTAAAATCCAACCAGCTAAAAGTGGCATAGAGGCTCCTAAAACTACTTGCGTAATAGCCATTAAACTAAGTTGTTTGGCTCTATCTCTTTTATTAGTAAACTTAGTAATATCAGTATGCAGTGGCACCCAATAATTTAATCTAAATAAGGTTAAAATTATTAAATTAACTCCTAAAATAGACATTATCCAAATAGCTCCTTCAAAACTAGGCTGAGTCAAACCAAACATTTCTTGGATAATATAAAAACACAAATAAAAAACGCTACCTAGAACCACAGCCAATCTCAAAGAATCTCTCAGCCCTAAACGGTTCATAAAAAAACGACAACCAAAAGGTAGGGATAAAAAATAGGCACCATCACGTAAAAAATAATAGGCTAAAACCCAAATCAAATTAAAACCAAATAATTGATATAAAAAAATCGGTAAAAATAACCCGAACAACTGCCCACTGACAGTTAAAATCATTCTACCTGAATAAATAGCAACAAAGCCGGCTGACAGCTTAGAGGAAAAGTATTTCATAAGTTATAAATTATTTCTGAACTATTATTTACCTATCACTATAACATTAATAAAGCTTAACTAAAAATTAAATCATTAAGCTCTAATTTCTTTGCTTATATAACTATAAATTAAACTACAAAATTAATCAGACGTCCTGGTACAAAAATAACTTTTTTAATTTCCTTACCTTCTAATTGCCTTTTAACTGCCTCTTCTTTTAGAGCTAATTGTTTAGCTTGTGACTCCTCTATATCACCTTCTACTGTGAGTGTAGCTCTAAGTTTTCCATTAACTTGAACAATTAAATTTATCTTTTCCTGGGCTATTAGCTTGTCATCATATTGGGGCCAAGCTACTTTTTCTAATTTGTTATCTTTTTCCATAAAAGACCATACTTCCGAAGCTAAGTGAGGAGCTAAAGGATATAAAATAATAGCAATTTTCTTCATATCCTTTAAGCTATAAAAATACCAATTATCTCCTTGTTTTAACTCATTGAAAAGAATCATAAGAGCAGAAACTGCTGTATTAAATTTAAAAGCCTTAATATCCTCTCCCACCTTTTTAACAGTTTTTTGCAGTAAAGTTAAAAGCTCCTCGCTAAGATCACTTTCACTAAAGGCTGTTTCTCTAAAATCATAAAAATAATTAAAAACTTTATCTAAAAATTTACGACAACCAGACAAACCCTGTTCGCTCCAAGGTATAGTTTCAGAAAAAGGCCCCACAAACATTTCAAATAATCTTAAAGAATCAGCTCCGTATTTTTCCACCATATCATCAGGGTTTATAACATTACCGAAAGATTTACTCATTTTTCTACCATCTTCAGCCAAAATCATACCGTGAGAAATTCTTTTCTTATACGGCTCTAAACTAGGCACAATACCAATATCATATAGAAACTTATTCCAAAAACGAGAATAAAGTAAATGCAAAGTGGTATGCTCCATGCCCCCGTTATACAAATCCACTGGCAACCAATAATTCATTTTCTCTTTTGAGGCTAAAGACCTATCATTTTGAGGGTCAGTATATCGAAGCCAATACCAGCTAGAACCAGCCCAATTAGGCATGGTGTCAGTTTCTCTTTTAGCTTCACCCTGACATTTAGGGCAAACAGTATTTACAAAGCTTGCAATTTTAGCCAAAGGAGACTCGCCAGTATCAGTGGGTTCATAATTTTCTACTTCTGGTAGAGTTATAGGTAAATTTTCTTCTGGTACTGGCACTTCCCCACATTTTTTACAATAAACAATAGGAATAGGTTCGCCCCAATAATGTTGACGAGAAAAAATCCAATCTCTTAACTTGTAATTAACAGTTTTTTTACCTAAATTATTTTCTTCTAACCAAGTGATAATCTTAGCTTTAGCTTGAGAAGTTGTAAGTCCAGTTAAAAAGTCAGAATTTATTACCTCTCCTTCACCAGTAAAAGTACTATCCAAATCATCATCTTGTTTTTGACTATCTTTCAAGTCTTTAACCACTTCTTTTATGGCTAAATTATATTTTTTAGCAAAGTCAAAATCTCTGTCATCATGAGCAGGTACTGACATAATGGCGCCAAAACCATAACTAGCTAAAACATAGTCAGCCACCCAAACTGGAATTTTTTCTTTAGTGGCAGGATTTACAGCATAAGCACCGGTAAAAACTCCTGTCTTGTCTTTTTGTAACTGAGTTCTTTCTAAATCAGATTTTTTTCTAGCTAAGTCTAGATAATCTTCAACTGCTGGTTTTTGCTCTTTTGACACAATTTCAGACACTAATTCATGCTCTGGAGCTAAAACTAAATAAGTAGCACCAAAGATAGTATCAGGACGAGTAGTAAACACCTTAACTTCTTTGTCTTCTATATTAAAAGTAATTTCGGCTCCCTCACTTCTACCTATCCAATTAATTTGTTGCATCTTTATTTTTTCTAAAAAATCAACCGTTTCCAAATCTTCAATTAACCGATCAGCATATTCAGTTATTTTAAGCATCCATTGTTCTTTTTCTTTTTTTTCTGTCTGAGCTCCACAACGCTCACATTTACCATCTATTACCTCTTCATTAGCTAGACCTGTTTTACAACTAGGACACCAGTTTATAGGCATTTTGTGTTTATAGGCTAAACCTTTTTTATATAACTGTAAAAATATCCATTGTGTCCATTTATAATAACTAGGAGAAGTTGTATTTATTTCTCTAGACCAATCATAAGACAATCCTAAACTTTTTAGTTGTTTTTTAAACTTTTCTATATTGTCTTTAGTAGCTTGTTGGGGTTTAATTTTATGTTTTATAGCATAATTTTCTGTAGGCAAACCAAAAGCATCCCAGCCCATAGGGTATAAAACATTAAAACCTTGAAGTCTTAACAAACGAGAATAAACATCTAAAGCTGTATAAGAACGGACATGACCAACATGAAGCCCGGCTCCTGAAGGATAAGGAAACTCTACTAAAATAAACTTTTTTTCTTTTAAAGAATTATCTTCAGCTTTAAAAGATTGATGCTTTTCCCAACACTGTTGCCATTTTGGCTCTATTTCCTTAGGATTATATTTATAATTTCCCATATTTTTTAATCTTTAATAGTAATACCCACAGGACAATGATCTGAACCCATGACTTTATCTAAAATAAGGGCTTGTTCTACTGATTTTAATAATTTAGCAGAAACTAGTAAATAATCAATACGCCAACCCACACTTCTAACTCTAGCCATAGCTCTATAGCTCCACCAAGAATACTGTATTTTATCACCATTTACTTCTCTAAAAGTGTCTTTTAAACCTGAACCTAAAAACCTGCCCATATCTTCTCTTTCCTCAAAAGTAAAACCAGGGTTGCCTATATTTTCTTTAGGTCTGGCTAAATCTATTTCAGAAAAAGCTACATTAAAATCTCCCATAACTATAACGGGTTTTTTTGTCTCTAATTTTTTTACATTAGTTAAAATATAATCATTAAACTCCCTCTTATAGTCTAACCTAGATAATTCGTGATTGGCATTAGGAAAATAAATGTTTAAAAGATAATAGTTTTTAAGTTCTAATATTTGTACTCTACCTTCCAAATCAAATTCTTCCTTACCAAAACCACTTTTTATACTCACTACTTCTTTAACTAAATTTTCTTTAATTAAAATAGCTGTGCCACTATAGCCTGGTCTTTTAGCACTATTAAAGTATTCTCTATAACCAGGAAAGTCCAACTTTTCTGTAGCTCTAGCAGTCTCTGATATTTTTATTTCTTGAATGCCACAAATATCAGGCAATTCTGTTTTTAAAAAATCCAAAAAACCCTTTTTTAAAACTGCTCTAATGCCATTAATATTCCAAGAAATTATTTTCATGTTTTAATTTTGCTTATCAATTTTTTATGCTATAATATTCTATATAAACACCTTATATAATATAGAAGATAATTCTATTTTAACATAAATTTGAAATAGTAAAAATTATGAAATCATACTATAGCCGACGTTGGTACCAAAAATGGTGGGGCCTATTAATTATTGTTTTTATACTTCTTTTTTTAATTGTAGCTATTTCCTCCCTATTATACTATAATCAAGCCCGACAAAAAATACTCTCTGGAAAAGGGGAGTTTTATGCTCGTTCTGGTGAAATTTATGATCCCACCCTTTTACGTCAAGGGGAGGTTAAATACTCTTTAGGTAAAAAGGATGCACCTTTAACTTTAGTAGTATTTGAAGATTTCAACTGCCCTTATTGCAAAGAAGGCTATTATGTTATGAAAGAAATTTATCAAAAATATCCTAATAATATACGCATTATTCATCGTGATTTTCCTTTTATCAGTCAAGAGTCGCCTACTTTAGCTTTAGCAGCCCGATGCGCTGGAGAACAAGGCAGGTTTTGGTTAATGGCTGAGATAATGTATAAAAACCAAGGTGTCTTTGAGTTAACGGAGTTGCCAGATATGGCTGAGTCTATTGGAGTAGACAGAGAACAATTTTCAACTTGCTTAGAAGAGCAAAGATATTTAAATGAAATACAAAAAGATATAGAAGATGCAGCTATTTTAGATATAAAAGCCACCCCCACTTATTTCTTTCAAGAGTACAAGGCTTCTGGCCTAATGCCTAAAGAAAGTTTTGAAGCTACTGTAGAGTCTATGTTAGAGAACTTGAAAAATCAAAACTAATATAAACAATTAGATAAATCAATAAATAATATAATGAAAGAAATACGCGTACATGGTCGAGGCGGGCAAGGAGTAGTTACGGCCTCAGAAATAATTGCTATTAGCGCTTTTAAAGATGGTTTTTTTTCTCAAGCCTTCCCTTCTTTTGGCGTAGAGAGGACTGGAGCTCCTATTGAAGCTTTTGCTAGAATAGATACTAACTTTATTCGCACCCGGGAACAAATATATAATCCTGATATAGTAATAATTTTAGATGCTAGTCTTTTAGGTTCAGAAGCAGTTAAAAGTGGTGTAAACAATAACACCAAGATACTAATAAATACCACTTTAAACCCACAGGAGATTATTAAAAAATATCCTAATTTAAAAAATAAGCAAAATAGTCTTTTAACTATAGACGCTACTGGCATTGCTTTAAAGATTTTAGGAAAAAACTTAGCCAATACTGTTATTTTAGGCGCTTTAGCTAAACAAACTGAAATTATTACTTTAAAAGGACTAAAACAGGCTATTTCAGAAAAGTTTTCTGAAAAAAATCAGGAAATAGTAAAAAAGAATTTAAAAGCAGTAAGTATAGCTTATGATAAATAAGAAAAAACAGAAAAAAAACAACTTAGATATAAATGCTCAACCAGGCACAACTGATAGAAATTTGACTGGTTCTTGGCGTACTTTTAAACCGGAAATAGATAAAAATAAATGTATTGGCTGTAAGTTATGTAGTCAAATTTGTCCGGAAAGAGCTATTTCTATGAAAAAAATAAAGGGCCAAGATAAGGCTGAGGTTAACTATGACTATTGCAAAGGCTGTGCAGTCTGCGCTAAGCATTGCCCAGTTAAAGCCATAATTATGAAAAGAGATGAAAAATAATAACAAGAAAAAAATAAAAATACCTAAAGGCTCTAATATTTTAGAAGGTTCTAGAGCAGTCGCTTTAACAGTGGCTAATATTGAGCCAGATGTAGTTTCAGCTTACCCTATTACGCCTCAAACTCATATCGTAGAAGACTTGGCTAAGTTTAAAGCTGATGGTAAAGCTAGTTATGAATACGTCAGAGCTGAGAGTGAGTTTGCGGCTGCTTCAATTGTAGTTGGAGCTAGTGCTACTGGCGTTAGAACCTATAGCGCTACTAGTTCTCAAGGACTACTGCTTATGACTGAAGTAATTTTTAATATGGCTGGGCTAAGACTGCCAATAGTTTTAACTATAGCTAATAGAGGTGTTTCTAGCCCCATAACTATTTGGAATGACCATCAAGATGCTATGACTGTCAGGGATGCTGGTTGGTTAATGTTTTTTGCTGAAAATCATCAAGAAGCTGTAGCTCAACATTTACTAGCCTACAAACTAGCTGAAACCTTAAATATCCCAGCTATGGTAAATATTGATGGCTTTATTTTAACTCATTCCTATGAACCAGTAATTATTCCTACTAAAGCCCAGATAAAAAAATACTTACCTAAATACAGCCCTACAAAAGGCTCATATTTAAACCCTAAAGAGCCTATGACCATGGGATCTTTTGCTAGACCCGCCTATTACCAAGAAATTAGACAATCTCTACAAGACGACCTCTCAAATTCAATAGACTTAATTGAAAAAGAATACAAAAAACTACAAAAAACCTTAGGCAAAGATATTGCTACTAAAGATAGTAGTGCCCTAATAGAGTATTATGGTAAAAAGAAGGCTAAGACTGTAATTGTAGCTATGGGCTCAGTAGTAGGGACTATAAAGGAAGTGGTAGATGAAAATAAAGAGGTGGCTGTTTTAAAGTTAAAAGTCATCAGACCTTTTCCCTACAAGCAAATTATAAAAAATCTTAAAAACGCCAAGAAAATAATAGTAATTGAAAAAGCTATTAGTTTAGGCAACGTTGGTCCAATGGCAAGTGAACTAAAAAGCGCACTGCAAGGAAAAACTCCAGCTAAAATTTATAGCATCATCGCTGGGCTAGGAGGTAGAGATATTACTAAAAAGAAAATAAATAAAATTATTAACATAAATAGCCAAGACACTAACAAAGCTATTTTTATAAGCTAATATGAAAAAAACTTTTTTAAAAATTTTTCTTTTATTAATAATCATTAGCCCCTTTGTAGCCCTTCCTCAAACCACGCTAGCTCAAACAGAGCCATCTTTTGATAGCGTGGAATTTAAACCCTCTGTGACTATTCCTGGATCAGATTTTGAAAAAGGAAAAAATGTCCCTGCGGGACATTTAGGAGAAGAGGCAGAAAAAGACCCCTTTGGCATTATACCTACAGAAATATGGATAGTTACAAGCGACTTATTAGGAAAATACATAATATCTATTTATGACTATGCCATAGGGGTTGGTATTACTTTAGCAGTAGTAATGATAGCTGTGGGAGGTGTAATATGGCTAACTTCTGCTGGTAGTCCAGATAAAATAAGCCAAGCTAAATCATATATAACTGGGGCGACTTTAGGCGTAATCCTGCTTGTAGGAGCTTATGTCATATTAAACAGTATAAATACTGACTTAACTAAATTAAAGCCTATAGAAACGATCTTATTAACAAATATAGTTTATGGTTGTTGTCAAATAGGTGAAACTGCTTCAAACATGACACAACCTGACTGTGAAGCTCAAAATGGTGCATGGTTAGAAAATTATGGCCCAAATAGTGATTATAGTCATTGTGAAGCTAATGGTTGTTGTAAAATAGCAACTTCTGCCAGTGAACAACAAAAATATTATATACCCAGATTAAGTTATAGCGAACTTATTTACCAAGCATGTGAAACACAATGTTGTCCTGAAGGTAGACCACCTTGCCAATTCATGGAAAAGGTCTGTCAAGACTGTCAAAATTTGGTAGGAAGTAATATAAACTCCGCTTCTAGCTGTCAAACCACTAACAATGATGTCTGCTTTAACATTATTGGCTCTGGTCTTTCTAGCAGACCAGTGTTTGAACAAGGAGCTAACTGTTCGCGACTAAGCGAATGTAGTGGAGTTGTAGTTGACTGTGCACAAAAAACTGACGGTAAAGCTTGTGATAATTACTCAGGCTCTGATTACTGCTACTGCTATAGTGGCAAACCATTCTTTGGTAAGGGAACTATGGGTGAAAGCTGTGGAGCCCAAGGAGGTTCAAAATGTTATGCTTTAAACAATGGCGAGCAAACAAACTCTCAAGGTTGTGATAAGAACAATCATTGGTATAATGATTTTGTTAGTAGCTATCAGATTGGAAACATTTTTTTTGGCTCAGGCAGGATGTGTAAAGAACCTTTAGCCTGCTGTTATTATGTAGCACCTTAACAAAATTTCTTAGTGCTGTAAAAAAAATATTATGACAAAAAATACTAAAAAACAAAAACCAATCCTAGGCAGTGGCCATCGAGCCTGTGCTGGTTGTGGTCAAATGATTGCTGCTATGGCTGTTGCCTCTGGCATGAGCAGAGATATTATAATTGCCAATGCTACAGGTTGTTTAGAGGTAACCACTACTCCCTATCCAGAAACCGCTTGGGGCGTGCCTTGGATACACTCTCTATTTGAAAATGCTGCAGCTGTAGCTTCAGGAATTAGAGCAGCTTTAAATACTAAAGGTGATAAAAAAACTAAAGTTATTGCTCAAGGTGGTGATGGAGGTACTTTTGATATTGGTTTTGGTTTAGTTAGTGGCATGTGGGAAAGAGGAGAAAATATACTATATATCGCCTATGATACTGAAGCTTACTCCAATACTGGTATTCAAGCTTCAGGGGCTACTCCCATATCAGCCAGCACTACTACTACTCCTGCTGGTTCTAACTCTCTTGGCTCAAGTCAAGTAAAAAAAGATATGATAGCTATTGCTCTAGCTCATGGCTTAAACTACGTTGCTCAAAGCACAGCTGGCTATCCCAGTGATATAACTAATAAGGTTAAAAAGGCTATTTCTCACAGTGGACCTGCTTACATTCAAATACTTTCACCTTGCATTCCTGGTTGGAAGATTAAACCTGATGAGGGTTTAAGTATGGGACAGTTAGCGGTTCAAACCGGACTTTATCCACTTCTGGAATATGAAAATGGAGTATTAGTAAACAAGTCAGTTTTAGGTAAAAACAAAAAACCTGTTAAAGATTACTTAGAGCCCCAAGGTAGGTTTGCTCATTTATTTAAAGATAAAAAAGGTAAAGAACAAATTAAAGAAATTCAAAAACTAGCTGATAAGAATATAGAAAGATACGGACTATAAATAAATATTATAAAGAAAAAAGCAGTTATATAAATTAACTGCTTTTTCTTATTTAAAACTGGCTTGAAAGTAAGCTTTAAAAAATTACTAATTATAATTAGTAATTTAATTATATTTTACTAAACATAATTAGTAAATATTTAATTCCCTTTTTTATCCATAGCTATATTAGCTAATCTATCAGCTTCTTTATTTGCCTCCCTTCTAACATGAAAAAAGTCTACTTTTTCAAAATTTAAAATAAGTTGTCTAATTTTTAAATATATTGGCAATAGTTCTTTATTTTTAACCCTATATTCCCCAGACATTTGCTTAACAATTAACTCTGAATCTAGATAAAAAGTTAGCTTAGAAGCTCCTAATTCTTTAACCCGCTCTATAGCTTTTAACACCGCTCTGTACTCTGCCTGATTATTAGTGGTAACTCCTAAATACTCAGACATCTGTTCTAAAATATTTTTATCTTTATCATAAATAGCTACGCCTAAACCCGCTGGTCCAGGATTGCCTCTAGCACCACCATCACAAAAAATTATTAGTTCTAAATTGTTGTTATTTTTATCCATGTTTGTAGAAATCAATTATTTTAAATTGTATAGTTTTTTTACCATTGAAATGATTATATTCCGGATAGAAAACTAAATCAATTATATCTCCAGGTTTTACATCTTTAAACTTTTCACTCTGAGAAAAAGCAATAGCCCAAAAATCTTGTACTTTAATTTTTACATGCTGACCTTTATCTCCCATAGTCATTATATCATCAACTCTTTGTTTTTTACTAATAAGAAGTGGGCGTGGATTATCTTTTCCGTAGGGCCTCATTTTATCACATTCTAGCATAAGATCCTCAGTAATCATTTCTGGATCTAACTCAATATCAATTTCTAACTTAGGTTCTAAATGCTTATCTTTTAACTTTTTATTAGCTATGTCTATAAAGCCAGCTATAAACTTATCTAACTTGTCTTCACTATAAATAGAAAATCCACAAGCCAAAGGATGACCACCATATTTATCTAAATAATCGCTTAAGTCTTCCAAGGCCTCCATTAAATTAAATTCTTCAATACTTCTGCCAGAACCTTTAAAACCTACTTTTCCATTTTCCTCTTCAGTTCTAGTAATAACTAAAGAAGGTAAATAATGTTTAGAGGTTAACTTACTAGAAACTAAACCTATCACTCCTTCATTCCACTTCTTAGTTTCTGGGCAAAGGGCTACTTTAGCTAAGTTTTTATCATCTTTTAAAATTTCTTCTGCTTCTGAAAAAATCTCTTCAGTAATTAATTGTCTTTTTTGATTTTTTAAATTTAATTCCTGAGCTAAACTTCTAGCTTCTTGACGATTAGAAGTGGTAAGAAGCTTTACCGCTGTATCAGCGTGCTCTATGCGACTAGAAGCATTGAGTCGTGGTGCTAACTGAAAAGCAATATTCCAACTTTCTAAATCTTTCTCACTAGAAAGTCCTGCTAGTTTAGCTAATTGATAAAGACCTTGCCTGCCTTTTCCTAGTGAGCTTAAACTTTTATTTATTACTTTTAAACCTTCTCTTACCAAGGCTCTGTTTTCTCCAGTTAAAGGTACTAAATCAGCTATAGTGCCTAAAGCTACTAAATCTAATTGTTTATTTAATAATTTATTTTTATCTTCCGTTTTTAGTTTAGAACTACTGACTAAAGCCTGGGCTAACTTAAAGGCTGTGCCTACGCCAGCTAATTTTTTATAGGGAAAGCCGTCTTCAGGATTAGAAGGGTTTATAATCAAACACTCTGGCCAATCTTCTTTGTTTTCAGGAAAACTATGATGATCAGTAACTATTACCTCTATTCCTAATTTTTGCGCTAAAGCTATTTCTTTTTTGTTTCTCACTCCATTGTCAACTGTAATAATTAATTTAGCTCCTCGGCTCTGAGCTTCCCTTATAGCTTGCTCATTTAAACCATAACCCTCACTAACTCTATCAGGGATATAGGTATCAACCTCGGCTTTTAAAGTAGAGAGTACATCAAAAAGCAGAGAGGTTGAAGTAATGCCGTCTGCGTCATAGTCTCCGTAAACTAAGATTTTATGTTGAGATTTAATATGATAAATAATTTTCTCTACAGCTCTTTCCATGTCAGAAAATAAAAAAGGATCTAAAAAATTAACTTCATTATTTTCTAAAAAGCTTACAAATTCTGATTCTAGTACTTTTCGGTTAACTAAAAACTGTAGCAAAAACTCAGGAATTTGCTTATATTTATCTATTAATTCTTTGTTTACTTTCGGAGCTAAATACCAATTTTTTTTCATAAAAATACTTACCAGCTAGAGCCAAACGTCCAGGCTACCATAGAAAAAATAACCATTACAGACACCAGTATCCAAACTGTTTTATTTATAGCTTTCTTGGTTCTTGTTTTCATGTTATTTATTTTATCTTTTTAAAATTTTAACAAAAGTTTCTGGAGGAATATCAACGCTACCCTTACCAGCTTTCATCATTTTCTTTTTACCCTGCTTTTGTTTATCTAAAAGCTTTCTTTTTCTGCTAACATCTCCACCATAAAGCTTGGCTGTTACATCTTTTCTCATAGCTGATAATCTCTCAGCGGCCACAATTTTTCCTCCCACGGCTGCTTGTAATTTAACTACAAACATTTGTTTAGGCAGTGAATCTCTTAAAATTTTAACAATTTCTTTACCTTGAGAAAAAGCTTCATCTCTATATACCATCAAAGCTAAAGACTCTATTGGCTCCTCTGCTACTAATATATCCATTTTTACTACATCAGCTTCTCTATAGCCTAAATATTCATAGTTTATAGAGGCATAACCAGAGCTGACACTTTTTATCTTATCATAATAATCAGTTAAAATCGAAGACAAAGGTAAATTATAGTGTAAAATAGCTCTGGCTGTATGTTTATCACCAGTATTTATATATTCAGTATTTTTATACTCACCTCTCTTTTCTTGAGTAAGTTGCATGATAGAGCCAATATATGTCTGTGGGGTAATAATATCTAAAGTAACCCAAGGCTCTTCAATGCTATTTATTTGATCAGGTCTAGGCATCTTTTGTGGAGTTCTAATAATATTTTCTTCCAAATTAGTGCTAATTACTCTGTAGGCAACACTAGGAATAGTAACAATTATATCTAACCCATATTCTCTTCTGAGTCTTTCTTGAAATATTTCTAAATGAAGCAGTCCTAAAAAACCACAACGAAGACCAAAACCCAAAGCTTCAGAATGTTCAGTTTCATAAGTAAGCGAAGCATCGTTTAACTTGAGTTTTTCTACGGCCTCAATTAAACTCTGCCAATCATCACCTTCTTTAGGAAAAATACCAGCAAATACCATAGGCTTTACTTCCTTGTATCCAGGTAAAGCCTTACAATCATTAGCTTGGCTAGATAAAGTAATGGTATCACCTACTTTTGTCTGACTAACTTCTTTAAAACCAGTAACAATATAGCCTATCATGCCTGTACTTAATTTTCCAGTTGGACTATATTGAGGTTTAAAAACTCCAATATCTAAAATTTCACTCTCAGATTTGCTAATAGCTAAACTGATTTCATCTCCTTTAGAAAAACTGCCATCAACTACCCTCACATAAGTAACTACCCCCTTATATTTATCATAATTAGAATCAAAAATTAAAGCTCTATTAGTGTTAGCTTGACTGCTTTCAGGTTGAGCACCTTTAGTTATGACTCGGTTTAAAATTTCTTCTACACCTTGCCCGGTTTTCCCTGAGGCTAAAATTATATCCTCTTTATCACAACCTAAAAGCTTAATTATTTCCTCTTGACTTCCCTCAATATCTGCGGCTGGCAAATCAATTTTGTTTATCACCGGAATAATATACAAATCCTGCTCTAAAGCTAAATATAAATTAGCTAGAGTTTGCGCTTGAATGCCTTGGGTAGCATCGATTAATAAAATAGCTGTCTCCACGGCTGCCAAAGAACGAGAAACTTCATAACCAAAATCAACATGACCGGGAGTATCAATTAAATTTAAAAGATGATCTTGATATTCCATGCTCACAGGTTGTAATTTTATGGTTATACCTCTTTCCCTTTCTAAATCCATGGCATCTAGAAGCTGTTCTTTCATTTTTCTGTCTTCCACAGTTTTAGTTAACTGCAACATTCTATCTGCCAAAGTGCTCTTGCCATGATCAATATGGGCAATTATACAAAAGTTTCTAATTTTATCAGTTTGATAATTCATAAATAAATATATTTCTATGCTTTTAAATTAATGCTTATTTATAGCTACTAATTATTACAAATTTAAAGTGTATATAAGGTTTAATCTTATATATAGTTTATAAATAAAACTAAACCTCTCTAGCCTGACTTGAATTCTCAGTTTCTATTTTCTTCCAAGGCAACCTGCGACGCAAACTAGAAAATATAGCAAACATTTCCTCGACTTTAAATATATAACATAGTAAAAGATAAAAAGCTAGTCCTGCCAAGCCAGCCCCTAAACCTTGTAAAAACACACCCTTAAAAGTAGTCATATCAATAAAAGGCCAAATAACTACTTTAGCTATTTGTACTACTACTCCAGCTAAAATAGCAGCTACTGACATCTTAACTATAGTTAAGAGTAAGTTTTTTTGATAAAGACTGCCTAATTTCCAGTTTAAAATTAACCACAATATTAAAAAATTTAACACCGTGGACAAAGAAAAAGCTAAAGCTAAACCAGCTACACCAAAGATAGCAGAAAAATAAGTAGCCAAAATAATATTTATAACCATAGCTATTAAAGCTGAATAAAAGGGAGTTTTAGAGTCTTCTTTAGCATAAAAAACTCTTACCAGGAGTGATATAGTAGCTTGAGCAAATAAGCTCAGAGCAAAAAAGCCTAAAGTATCTATAGTTAAAATAGTATCTTGCCAATTAAATTTTCCCGTTCCTAAAATAACTCTAATAATCTGGGCCCTTAAAGTTAAAAGCAAAACCGTAGAGGGGATAATAAAGAAAAGTATTTGTCTAAAAGTTTTTAAAAAACTATCTACTAATTTAATATTATTATTTCCTAATCTAGAAAAAGTAGGAAAAGCTGCCACAGCAAAAGAGATGCCAAAAATACCAACAGCAAAAGATTGCAGGTTATTAGCGAAATTAAAAACAGCCAAAGATCCTGAAATTAAAGTTGAGGCAATAATAGTTATAACTAAAAGATTAATTTGCCCTACTGCTAAAGCCATGGTTCTAGGCACCATCATCTTTAAAATTCTCATTACTCCTTCAAATTTAAAAGAAAGTTTTAAGCGATAGAAAAAGCCTGAAAATACGGCTGATGGCAGTTGTATAAGCATGTGTAAAAAAGCTCCTAAAACCACGCCCCAGGCTAAACCAGTAATTCCTAAAAGTGGCACTAAATAAATAATGCCAAAAATAATACCTAAATTATATAATATCGGCGCTAGAGAATAAGCCAGGAACTTTCTATAAGACTGTAAAACACTGCCTAAAACACTAGAAATACCTAAAAATATAGGAGATAAAAACATTATTCTGGTTAATTTAACTGTGGTCGCTTGCAAAGAAGCACTAAAACCTGGCACCACCAGCTTAACCAGCTCTGGAGCAAATATTATTCCTAAAACTGACAAAGCTAAAAGAGACAAAGTCATTAAATTTAAAATGCTATTAGCCAAGTTCCAAGCTTTTATATTCTTTCTATAACTATCTTGATAGCTAAGAGAAAAATCTTTTATAAGCTTAGTAAAAACTGGTATAAAACCAGCTGACAGCGCTCCTAAAACTATTAAGTTAAAAAGTAAGTCAGGTACTCTAAAGGCGGCATAATAGGCATCGGTAATTTCAGAAGCACCAAATTGACCAGCTAAAACTCTATCTCTTACAACTCCTAAAATTCTAGAAAACAAAGAAAATAAAGCCACTAAAGCTGCAGCTGAAGTAATTGTGTGTATAGGTTTAGAAAAAAATCTTTTTAACATTATATAATAATTCTAACATCTCCGGCTTTAGCAGACTTATCATCAACAAATAAAGGATTAATATCTAATTCTTGTATTTGTAAATTGTCTTGAGCTAACCTAGATAAAGCTAGCATAAAATTTACAATTTTTTCTTGACTGTATTTCTTGCCTCTAAAACCAGAAATGATTTTATATACTTTTAAACTCTTTAACATTTTGTAAGCATCAGCTTTTTTTAAATAACCTAAATGCCAAGCTGTATCTTGCAAAACTTCAGCATAAATACCTCCCCAGCCCAGCATGAACATAATGCCAAAGTCTTTATCTCTTTTAAAGCCCGCTATTAACTCTAAATTATTTTTAATAAATGGCTGGAAAACAATGGTATCAGCTCCTTTACTAAAAAGAGTTTGTAATTTTTTGTAAGCAGACTGAGCTTCTAAGGTATTTTCTATGCCCACTACCACGGCTTCTTTTTCAGTTTTATGAATTAATTTTTCTCCCGTAGCTTTTAAAACTGCTGGAAACTTTAATTTATCTAAATCTTTAACTGAACTTATCTTTTTATTTTCAACTATATTTAAACCATACTTTTTCAGTAACTTAAATGATTTTAAATAATCAAGTTGCTGATTTTTAGGTATAAGACTTATGTCTTTGTCAGCTTGATAACTCTGCAAACTCTTTAGTCTCTTTATATAATCTCCATATTTAGCTAAGGCAAATAGTGCTGGCTCTAAACAATCATAATAAGCCATATTTTCTTGGGCAAAGATTTTTTTAGCCTCTCCCACAGCTTTACCACCAATAAAGACTGGTATAAATAATTTATCTCGATATTGCTTTTTAAAATTAACTATAATCTCAGCAGTTTTTTTAGGCTCGCTAACGCTTTGCGGAGTAAAAACAATCACAAACACTTTTTCTTGACTATATTCAAGCAAAGGCTTTAAAGCTGAAAAATAGCGAGAAGCTGGAGCGTCTCCTAAGATATCTAAAGGATTTTTTAAACTAATACCTTTAGGTAAGTCTTTTAAGCTTTTTATACTCTTAGACCACTTAGCCAGAGACAGTTTATATTCCTCCAATAAATCAGCTGCTATAACCAAAGGACCACCAGCATTAGAAACTAACATCACTTCTAAGTCATTAAATATTTTAGATAAAGACTTATCTTTTAAGCTAGGCCATAGTTTTAATAGCTCAAACAACTCTTCTAAATTATCAATTAAAATTGCTCCACTAGACTCTAAGGCTAATTTAACCGTTTTAAAGGATCCAGCTAAACTGCCCGTATGGCTTAAAGCCATTTTTGTACCAGCCTGACTTTTACCCGCCTTTATAACAATCACTGGTTTTTTCTTAGCTAAAGCCGATAAGCTTTGTCTTAGTTTTTTGCCGTTTTTAATTTCTTCTAAATAGGCTACTACTAATTTAATTTCTTTATCATCTTTTAAATAATCAAAAACTTCATCTTCAGCTATATCCACCTTATTACCTAAACTAACAAAATTAGCTAAAGATAAATTACTCTCGGCAAACCAGTCTAACATAGCGCTACCAATAGCGCCTGATTGACTAACTAAAGAAATCTGACTGCTTTGACTGTTTAAATCTACTTTAGCAAAAGTTGCATTTAAATGATTTTCTTTAGCTATAAAGCCTAAACAATTAGGGCCTAAAATATTTAAGTTGTTTTCTTTAGCTAAGTTAAAAATTTCTGCTTCCATTTTAGCCCCTTCTTTATTCAACTCTTTAAAACCAGCACTAATAATAACCACATTTTTAATTTTTAGCTGAACACATTTTTCCACCTCTGATTTCACTAAAGGAGCTGGAATAGCTATAACTACTAAATCAACTTTAGCTTTTATCTCTAAAAGAGAAGAATAACTTTTAAGTCCTAAAATTTTAGAACTATTTAAATTAACAGGATAAATTTTTCCCTGATAGCCTGCTTGTTTAAGATTAGAAACAATTTGATAACCAATCTTTTCAGGGTTTGAAGAAGCTCCAACAACAGCTAGGCTTTGAGGGCTAAAAAAACTTTTTAAACTCATAAAAATTATTGCCCTAAATTTCTAAACATAGGTAAACCAGTCTCAGGATTAGTAGGAACATAAATAGTTCCCTCCCTTTCCTCTAAATTACTTACATATAGGTAATAAAGATAATTAGGGGTTAAACTTGAGTTAATAATTGTTTGAGCATCTCTTTGTCCTTCAGCTTCAATAATTTTTCTTTCTTTTTCTTTTTTCTCTGTTTGTAGTAAATATTCATATTTTTGTGCTTCTTGTTCAGCTTGTAGTTTTTCTTGTATACTTTGAGCTAAATTAGCTGGTAACTGAACATTTCTAAGCAGTACTTCCTCTAAAATAATGCCTCTGTTTCCTAAAGGTTCCTGTAAATTAGAAAAAATATTGGCCACTGCCTCTTCTCTTTTACTAGAATAAATATCTTTAGAGTTGTAATTAGCAATCACTTCTCTAATTGTACTTCTGATAGAAGGTCTAATAATTCTATCTTCATATTGCAGACCCACATCCTTATAAACACCTGAAGCCTGACTTTCTTCTAAATGATACAAAACTGTAATATCTAAATCTACCTCTAGCCCTTCGCTGGTTAAAGCTTTAATAGAATCAGCCCCTTGCTTTTTACCCTCACCTTGCATAATACTCATAGTATATTCCTCAGTTCTAATGCTCATTTGCGTAACCTTAGCTAGAGGGTTAATAAGGTAAAAACCAGAGGCAAGCTCTCTGTCTCTAACTTTACCAAATAAAGAATAAACGCCAGTTTGCCCAGCCTCTACCACCACCACAGAGGAGGCAAAAAGCCAAATTACAATAATTACTCCGATAATCCAAATAAATAATTTTTTGATTTTTTTTGTAGCCTCTCTTTGGCTAACATTAATTGTATCCATAATATTATTAGTTTTAGCCTTGAAAATATTAAAATTCAAAGCTTGATTTTTAAACAAAGTAGGAAAATTTTTCTTTATCGTTAGAACAACTAAAGCTATAATGACTAAGGGCCAAAAAGCTTTTTCTCCTAAGATAATTAAAATTAAAAAAATGGCAAAACCTAGACCCAAATATAGTTTTGTTTTGTCACTTTCATTTATAATCTTCATAAATTATATATTATTTTTTAGGCCAATATATTAATAATATAGCAACGAGCAGGCAAATAAGCAATAGTAAATTAAGGTTAAAATAGGCTAAAACAGAGCCTGGCCAAATAATTTCTAAAAGAGAAAAAGAAACCAAAGACAAAAGCAAGAAATAAAATATTTCCCTAAAAATAAGTCTAAGTTTTAGTCTTAAAAAACTTCTTTTATTTTCTGCCATATATTTTTGCCTTTAACTCTAACACAAAGATTGTCTATAGTAATGGCTGGTATATCATTAAGTTGTATTCCTGGAACAGACAATACCACATTATATTTATTATCTTTACTCCAGACACTAGACAAATCAAACCTTGCCCTAGCTATGCGCCAAGAACCTTCTTTTTTAACTGGAATGTAATCAGCGATAACATAGCTCACCTCAGACAACTTAGTGCTTTGATCTAAAGTTTTAACTCTAGGGTCAAAAAAGTAAGCCCCTCTAAAAGCAAACACACCATTATTAGCTAATTGAATACCACCTTTTTCTAACGTTATATCACCTAAAAAATTATTGCTTTCAATATTGTTTAAATAATACTGATTATATGTTTTATTAACTTCTAATTGTCTATCTTTGAAATTTATAGTTTGCAAATAAGCCGGATAAACTGTTTCTGCTCGTAAAAAACTGCCATTATTTTGTAAAGTTATAGGCTCATCACTTTTATAAATATTAACTTTATTTACAAACACCAAATAATTAGTAGAGCTTTTTAAATTAGCTATAACTATATCACTACTGGCACGTATTTCTAACTTATATACTCCTTCAGGTAAATAACCTAAATTCCAGTTAAAATTCTTGATTTCAGAAGCTTCGCCATTATCTTGGCTACTACCATCATCAGGTAAAACTTCTGAACTAAGCAGTTTATCTCGGTAGTATAAATTAAGATCTAAACTATCCTCATCTTTATTTTGGTTTAAATCAAAATAACTCAAATCTAAACTAATGTTTTCACCAAAACTATAGACAAATAATTGATGATCTCCCCTTAAAGGTGCTGGTAAAGACCAATCAGTTGCTAAAGTTGCTCTTTCCTCTGCTTCTAAGCTAAACTCTGGTAAATTTAAATCATTTTCAGATAAATTATATATTCCTAAATTAAATAGAGAAGGATTGCTATCCAGATAAGATTTTAAATTAGAAAACTTTTTTTCGCGTTGCAAAAATAATTTACCCTCCTCAATCTCAACACCTTCCCAGCTCTCTATAGCTTCCTCAATCAACTGATTTTCTAAAGGCTCTTCTCTATAGCGCCAAAACTTGTCATCAGCTAACATACCAATTTTAAAAAGCTTACTCCTCTCATCTATTCTATATTTCAACTCAAACTCAGCCCTTTGAAAATGACGAGGCAACTGCAGAGAAAAATATACTGGCTCTCCTAAAATACCAGCTCTACCATTAACATTATTAATCCTTTCACTAGGTGTTAAATTAGCTACAAAATAATCCTTATCAAGCAAATTACCACAATATTTAGCTTCTCCCAAAGGAACAACTTTTTGATAAACAAAAAAAGCCATCAAAACTAGCCATAGAAATAATAAAAAAGTTCTTAATTTAAATAGTTTCCCCTTTTTCATACACTTATATTATACCTGATTTAAAACTGGGGAACAAATGAAAAAAGCCTTGACATCAGCCAAAACTTTAATAATATTTAAATTATATATAACTTATAAAAACTACCCAACCGTCTTAAACCAATTCTTCTTCCCAGCCTTTACCACCACTCCTGAAGAAATATCAATTACCTCTTTTATATCCTTCTTCTCCTCCCCATCAATTTTAATAGCTCCTTGATCTACTAATCTTCTAATATCACTATTACTTAAATTAGAAAGACCGGCTTTTAAAATTTCAAACAATTCGGCCTCATCTTTACCTAAGTTAATTTCTTCTAAATTATCAGGCACTTCTTTAGTTTGAAATTTAGCTATAAAATCATCTTGAGCTTCTTTAGCTTCCTTGTCTCCGCGGAAAACTTTAACAACTTCAAAAGCAGTTCTCATTTTTGCATCCCTAGGGTTTTCCGCTTTCATAATTTCCTCAATTTCCTGTAAGGGAACTCTAGTATTATTTATTAAAAACACCTTTATCATCTCATCTGACTGAGACATAATTGCTCCATACATTTCTTTAGCAGAGAAATTCAAGAATATACCTGTGCCCCGGCTTTTAGACATTAATTCTCCAGTTACAGGATTTTCCATTAAATTAACAGCTACCACAAACTTATCTTTATTCTTTAATTTTTTAAGTAAAGTCCTGCCCATTAGAGCATTAAATATTTGATCAGTTCCACAAAGCTCAACATCTACATCCATAGCTACACTATCATAACCTTGCATTAAAGGATACATAAACTCATGTAAAAATATGGGTTTATTCTCCTTCATTCTTTTCTCAAACATATCTCTCTCCAGCATCTGTTGAACCGTAGTATTAGAAGCTAATTCAACTACATCTTCCATGGTCAACTTAGACAGCCAAGCACTATTATACATAATCTTGGCAGGATTATCTTTGTCATCAAAATTTAAAAGTGGTTTAATTTGTTTAACCCAATCTACAACATTTTTTTCAACATCTTCTTTACTCAGTTGCACTCTGGCTGAGCCCTTATCTGTAGGATCGCCAATACGAGCAGTAAAGTCTCCAATTAAAACAATAACCTCATGTCCTAACTGTCGAAACTCTTCTAAAAGCATGTAATTTTTAGCATGGCTTAAATGTAGAGCCGTAGAAGTTGGATCAGCCCCGATATAAAAGCGAAGCTTGTCTTTTACAAGTTTATTTTTAAAATCTTTTTTATCAGGCAATATTTGAGAAATTATACCTCTTTGTACAATTTCCTCTGCTTTTTTTTCTTTGTCTAAGTTATTCATGGTAAAAATATTAATATATACTTATATTAGCTAGAAAAAGGTAGGGAGTCAATAAAAAAGCTCTCTAATTGAGAGCCGTAATACTATATAATATTTTAAATACTAAATTAGTGCTCTATTATATCTAAAGAAAGTTTCTGACCTCTAGCAGTAATTTTTACCTTGCCTCCGATTGGAAATGTAATCATAGGCGTGGTATGCCCAAAATCAAGATTTGCAATCACTGGAATATCTTTTAATTCTTTTTTTGATTTTATAATATATTTTAATTTATCAAAATTAATATCAGTTTTTTTCTGAAATCTTCCTATGACCAAAGCCTTTACATTTTTAAATATAGGCTGATCAATTAAAGACTGTAAATTGCGATCAAATTCCATGCTAAAAGAATCTTCAACTAAATCATCATCTTCAATAAATAATACAGAATTTTTGATACCAGGCATAAACTCTGTTCCTTGTAAGAGATTTAAAGTGCATAAATTTCCACCAAAAACAACACCTTCCGCACTGCCCGCATTAATTACTAAGGGACCTTTATTATTAATAAACTCTCTTTTATTTTGATTTAAAAACCAAGCATCATCACTCCATTTTTTTGATGGTTCAACTTTATAGCTATTATCAGAGGTTAAGCATTTTACAAAATATTCTCTAGTATAATCTAATCCTTTTTTCATGCCAAAACTTGAAAAATGGGGACCAATATATGTAATCATTTTAGTTTTTTGAAATATGGCATTATTTAAAGCTGTTATATCAGAAAAGCCACAAATTATTTTAGGATTATCTCTAATTAATTTATAATCAATATATTTTAAAAGTTGATTTGAGTTAAAACCTCCCAAAACAGTTAAGATAGCTTTTACCTTTTTATCTTTAAAAGCCTCGTGTATATCTTTTACTCTCGATTCAATAGATGAAGAGGAAAAAATATCATTTTCCTTGCAATATTTTCCAAAAGTCACGCTGTAACCCATGTCTTCTAATCTCTTCAGTGCCAATTCTTTTACATCTTTAGAAACCAAAGACAAGCTACTAGCCGGGGCTATAACTCGTATTTCATCTCCTACTTTTAATTTTTCTGGTATTATTTTTTTCATATTTAATAAATATTATTATATTTAGAGTTTATCACACCAAAAAATATATTAAAAGTTCGAAATAAAAAATCCCACTATTACGGTGGGATTTAAATTACATACATTTTAATGTATGTGCAAATAACGACAACCAGGGTTGTCATCATAAACATATCTAACAAATTCCTGGTTTTTGATCTGCTCAATGATTTTAAGCCAATCTGCTTGAATAAATCTATCATCATCCATGACTTTTACATATTGACGAATAAAATTATAAGCCCGTTTCGTTTTAGTGCCTAAAGGACTTAAATCAGGTCCTAAATCTTCTTCAGTCCAGGAAATTCCTTGGGCAGCGGCTAATAATTCCGCCGCAACAACATAAGTCGTATTTTCTACAACTTTACGTAAAAACTTAGCAGAAGTTGCCCCCATGGAAACATAGTCCTCCTGATTAGCTGAGGTTGGAATAGAGTCAATAACACTTGGATGGCAAAGGCTTTTATTTTCATTTACCAATGCAGCCGTACTATACTGCAAAATCATTAAGCCAGTATTTAAATCTGGATTACTCAAACCAACTAAATCAGCTGGTAAGCCGTAGCTGGTACTGGGCATGGTTAGCGCATAAAAGCGACGATCTGAAATATTGGCTAATTGTTGTACAGCAATTTTTAAAAAATCTGCTGCTTGGGCTAAAGGCTCTCCATGAAAATTGCCCCCTGATATAGCTCTAAAACCGTCACCTTCTTCAAAAATTAAAGGATTGTCAGTGGCAGCATTTAATTCTCTCTTAAAAATTTCTTTACAAAAATCAAAAGCTTCCATAACAGATCCCATAACCTGAGCATGTGCTCTAAATGAATAGGCATCTTGGACTCTAGGAACAGGTTTCCCTTGAACATCAAATTTTTTGATGTGTTTTTCGGCTGGCAAGGTTTTATCTTGTGAGGCTTTACTCATTCTTTTCGATTCGCAACATAAATCTCTAATCACCTGAGCACAATTATTAGCTCCTTCGCTTTTTCTAATGGCATGAACTCTTTCGTCAAAAGCATCAATCTCTCCTCTAATAGCTTCTAACGACAAAGCTGCTGCTATATTAGCAGTATCAATCAAATTTTCAATGTCATAAATAGCTAATATACCCTGAGCCAAAATAAAGGTCGACCCATTGGTAAGAGCCATGGCCTCTTTTGCTTTTAGACTAATCGGTTGCACTCTAGCTTTTTCAAGAGCCACTTCACAAGACATTATTTCTCCCTCGAAAAAAACTTGTTGTTCTTTTAAACCTATCAATGCCGCTGAAATATGAGCTAAAAAGCACAAATCACCACTAGAACCTACTGAGCCTTGAGAAGGTACGCAAGGAATAATACCTTTATTGTAAAATTCCAAAATTTTCTCACACAACTCAAGTCTAACGCCAGAGTGTCCAAGGGCAAAAGAATTTACCCTAAAAATCATAGCTGCCCTCACTACTTCTTCTGGAAAAAATTCTCCAATAGCAACACAATGCGCAGGAATGTAATGCTTCTGATAATTGTTAATTTCATCAGCAGAAATAACAGTTCCTTTTTTTATTCCGCAACCCGTATTGACGCCATACATAATGTCTTTAGCAGCAATTCTCTCTTCTAAAGCTTCACGAAATATTTTAAGCTTTTCTTTTATCTCTTCATCTAAAACTACTAAAGGAAAATGATGTCGATAACCATCGTGATAACCACGAGCAACCAAAATTGTATCTTGGATACTTAAATTTTGGCCATTTATTACAATTTCATTCATGATATAAATTTTTATGATTTAAAAAAATTATTAAATTCCGAAAATTTTAATTCTTTCTGTTCTCTTTTTATTAAATCTTTGATAACAACAACATTTTTCTCCCGCTCTCTTTCGCCAAAAATTAAAGCGTAATTATAACTTTGACTAATAGCAAAATTAAATTGAGCAGAAAAATCTTTATTTTCCAATAAGCTTATCTCGGCGTTTACACCTAATTTTCTTAAGCTATCAGCGAAAAATAGATAATCCTGAATAAATTTATCATCATCCGATAATCGTAAAATAATTACATCGGCAACTTTTTTTTGTTTCAGGTTTAGAAGATTTAAATGGTTTAAAACTGAAAAAAATCTATCAACACCAATCGAAGCCCCTACGGCAGGTAATTTCTTTCCTGTAAATCTAGAAAACAATTCATCATAACGACCACCAGAAAAAATACTACCAAATTCGAGGGCTGAATTAATAAATGTTTCAAATACTGGGCCAGTGTAATAATCTAAGCCTCTAGCAACAGAAAAATCTATTTTTACATAATCGAGATCTACGGTTTGGCATGATAAAAATTCTAACATTTTTCTTAACTCTGTTAAGCCATCCTCAGCAATTTTAATTCCAGAAAATAAAGAAAAACATTGAGTAATTTTTTCATCATTGCTACCCTGTAAGCGCAAGAATCTTTCAATTTTCACAATATCTTCCTTAATAAGCCCTGGGCTAACATCAAATTTATTAACTGGTTTTTGCGCTAATTCTTGTTTTACAATGTCCCATGAATTTTTTTGAATTTTATCTAAAATTCTCATTATCTCCATAGCAATTTCATTAGCACTAATTTCCCCTCTTTTTTTTATGTTTAGAAGATCAATAAAACCATTTAATATTTTTCTGTTATTCACTTTAATAACAAAGTTAGAAATGGATAGCTCTTTTAATGTGTTATAGATAACAGCAACTATCTCAGCGTCAGCAAGCATAGAAGAAGAGCCAGCCACATCAATATCAAATTGATAAAACTGCCTAAACCTGCCTTTTTGGGGGGTGTCACCACGAAACACTGGACCATAGACGGACCTTCTCCATGGCAATTTAATGCCTGATTGATTTTCTTTATTGTAAGGATTAGCCGCTAAAAAACGAGCGAAAGGCACAGTGTGATCAAATCTCAAAGCAATATCATCGTCTCCTGAAGACGAATTTAAACTTCTTAATGAAAAAATATTTTTAGAAGTTTCATCAGTACCAACTAAGGTTTTAAGGAATTCAGCTAATGGAGTTTCAATTGGATTATAACCAAAAGATCTGAAAACTTTACTTATTTTATTAACCATAGATTCTCTGGCTAAAAAATATTCTGTATTATAATCAATAAACCCAGCCGGTCTTTCTGGCTTGATTATTCTTTCCATGTTTATAAGTATTAAATTATCAATGAACTAAATTATTATTTCAATTTATCAAAAGAAATATAAATTGTCAAAAAAAAGACCTGTAAGTTTACAGGTCAAGAGGGTATGACGGGATTCGAACCCGCGACCTTTAGATCCACAATCTATTGCTCTAGCCAACTGAGCTACACACCCGATTTTATCTTATTTTTATTTATAATATTATATATTTCTTTTTTTGTCAATGATAAAGATGAATATAGAGAGGATTTTTGTTTATAATAAAATGCCCACTCCTTATCTCCATAAGAAAAATGCCACCATTCACCATTAAAAGGAGCAAACCCTTGATCCATTATAAGTTTTCTTAACATTAATCTGTTTAATTTTTGGGTTTCTGTAAGCTTCTTATAAAAAGTTTTAATGGCTTCGGGATTATTGAAGTCAGCTATTTTAGTTCCCATAGCTAGGGGCTTGCCATTTTTAATTATTGTTAAATCTATGGCGGCTCCACAGGGATGACCCGCCACATCTGGAGAGGCTACAAAATTATGAGTTAAATTAATTAATTCTTTATTATTTAATTTAGAATATTTTAAAGATAATAATTTTTTTTGTTTTAAAAAATATTTTTTTTGAATAGTGGGATGCCTATACCCATAAACAACTTTAAACTGCAAAGTTTTATCTATTTTTTGTAAATTAAAAGCTGCTTTTTTAAGTTTTTCAGCTATAGATTCTCTAATTAAAATATGATTACCAGACCAAGGCAACATGTCTAATTTTTCATATTTACAAAATATTGCTGTAGGAAAATAATTATTCAATGATACTAAAGCATCATCATTTTCACCAGCTCTTATCTTTTGCAATTCTTTATATGTTAAAATTTTTTTATCCATATTAATATTTTAAATAAAAATTTAAAAAAAATAAAGCCTGTAAAAAATAACAGGCTTTTAAAAGTTACAATGAACCATGCAAATAAATTCTGGTTTTGCTAGCAGAATTAATAATAGCGGCATGATCGGAGACATCTTGTTTGATGGGTAAAATTTCTGCTCCTAAATTTTCGTACAAAGAACGTGAATTACTATTTAATTCATCAGTTCTCATAAGATAATTCTTATAATTGTTATGAGCAGCCCATAGCCATCTTCTAGTTATAAGTAAACCACCCACCCCTTGTCTTCTATATTTAGAATCTACCCCTATTTCAGACATATAAAAAAAAGAGTTCCCGTTAATATACTCACTAGCCTCGTCCCGTAAAAAACATTTAACTTTAAAGAGTGGATCTAAGGCAGAGCTTTGTGGCAAAAATTTTTCTACTTTATCCATGCCTACCCCGCAACCAAAACCAATCAATTTATCTTTATCAAAAGCCAAAAAAATACATCCTTTAACTAAATGATAATGCCAAATATTCTCAAAAATCCAACAGTCTTCATAGCTTTCAAAGTAAGGTGGCTCAGCAAACACCTTTTTGTAAAGATTAACAAAATCTCGAGAGACAGGGCCATTAATATCACCTGTAAATTGCTTAATCATCGCTTTCATAGATAACCTCCATATCACTTTTTAAATTTACTCCTTCATTATTAATTTTAACAATAATTTTTTCACCGCTAGGCTGAAAAATATTTTCTGCACCAGATACGCTGGCAACAGCAATAGAACCTGAACCGCAAGAAGTCTCATAAAAAAAACTATCAATATCTTTTACCCAAACGACTGGATCAATACGCGCATCATTGCCTGAAATATTGTACCAAACAACCCCAACAGCCGCTTTGTTCTGCAAGTTAAATCTCTCGGTCAATTTTGTATGAATTTGCTGATAATCTTCTTTTGGAAAATTATCATTAACAACTATATGCACAATCCCTCCCAAATCAACTATCTTGGTATTTTTAATGTCGGTTAATTGGGGCACTGGATTTAAAGAGGGAAAGTCACAACTTACTTCAGCTATCTTTTTATCAGTAGAGGTATATTTAACTCTTGATACTATTTCACCTAAAAATCCTGACATGGTAAATTTATTTGATTGTCTTAAATCAAAAAACAACATGGCAGCTGCTCTAGCAGCATTTCCACAGAATTCACCACCACTCATTTCAAAGTGCATCGTATCTAAAAGCAAAAAACCTGCTTGTTCAACCTGAAACGACTCAAAATCATTCATCATTCTTTTACCGATTTTAGCATACTCTTCTCTGCTAAGAGGCTCTTTAAGTAACATAATAGCTGTGGCATTGCCACCCGCAGCATTAATTACAAAAACTTTGTTAATGTTTTTACTGTTCATAACTTTTATTTTTTATTTAATTAATTTTAAAAGAACTTTATTATTTTAATTTTATTTTTTCATTTTATTTAACATCTTCTTGTAGCCTCCACAACCATTTTTAAGCCAACGAGATATCCTAGCTATAGTAGTGGAACTCAAACAAGTAATCTTAGAAATTTCTATATAAGATACTTTCTTGTCTAATAACCTAGCTGCTTGCCAACGACGACTAAACTCAATAATTTCTTGCTCTGTTAATAAATCTCTAAAAAAACTAGTAGCTTCTTCTAAATTATCAATTAACAAAATAGCTTCATATAAATCCCTGGTTGATGCCTCTAATTGCCTGATTTTACATTTTTGCATAAAATAAATTATACTAATACTTTATCATACTAAAGCATTAATTTTAAACTGTCAAGTCTTTTTTAATAAATTACATTTAAAAAACCTCATATATTAATGAGGTTTTAATTTTGTAAAATTATAAATTTAAATCAGATAAAACTTCATCTGACACGGTATAAGGCAAGGTTATTTGCCCTTTTCCCAACATCTTCAAATTCCATTCTTTAGCAGTATTAATAGCATTTTTACTTCTTGCCCAACTTCTTCTAGCTACTCCGCCCATCACGTCCCAAGACAAACCAAGTTTAATAATTTTATCTGTCTCAGTGCTTCCATCTAAAACGATACCATTCCCCCCCATTACTGGCCCTACTAATTCCTACTCCTCCTCCATTAGACAAAACTACTATACTCATTCCTCTAGCCACATTGCCAGCAAAACATTGTACAGACATATCAGCTGTACTTTGACTGCCATCTTTTATGTCAGATGTTTCCCTGAAGGGAGAGTCAGTTCCGGAAACATCATGATGATCTCTGCCAATCATAATAGGTCCAGTTTTATTTTCACGCACAGCTTTATTAAAGGCTAAAGCAATTTTAACTCTACCTTCTTCATCACTATAAAAAATACGTGCTTTAGTACCTACTACTAATTCATTTTCTTTAGCTGATTTAATCCAGTTATAATTGTCTGCATGCATAGATGATTTATTGGGATTAATAATATTTAAAGCGATATTATCTGTTAAGTCTAAATCTGACTGTTTACCACTTAAACAAACCCACCGGAAAGGACCAAAGCCATAATCAAAACACATGGGTCCCATAACATCTTCTACATAGGAAGGCCAAATAAACCCCTGACTTAAATCAACTCCATTTTTGGTAATAGCCTTTTCACCGCTTGCAAAAATAGAACTCATAAAATTATTACCATAATCCCAAAAAAACGAGCCCTGGGCAACTAATTTTTTTATAGCTTGAAAATGACGCGACAATGATTTGTTTACAAAAACTTCAAATTTTTCAGAATCAATATCTAATAATTTTTTACTAGATTCAAATTCTAGATCCACCGGCATATACCCGCCCTCACTCATAGCATGACAAGAAGTTTGATCTGATAATAAATTAACTTTTACATTCCTAGAAGCTAGATGTTCCAAGAGGCTAACCACATTACCATGATACGCGAGAGCCAGGGGCTTCTTCTCTTTAGTGTTTTTATTTAATTGCCTGACAACTTCATCTAAACTATCAGTGTATGTGTCTATCCACCCCTGACGTAAGCGTAGATCAATTTTCTTTTTATCCACTTCGGCAATCACAGCTACGCCACCAGCTATCTTCATGGCTTTAGGCTGAGCACAAGACATGCCGCCCAAACCAGAAGAAACAAAATTCACACCAGCTAAAGAGCTACCTTGTATTTTTAGATATTTCCTAGCCGCATTTAAAATAGTAATAAAAGTGCCATGCACTATTCCTTGAGGACCTATATACATCCAACCACCGGCAGTCATTTGTCCATAATTACTAACGCCTAATGCAGCTAACTTTTTAAAATTATCTTCATTGTCCCAATGACCAACAAGCAGACCGTTTGTGATGATTACTCTGGGAGCATTCTCAGAAGAAGGGAAAAGTCCTAAGGGGTGACCAGAGCTAACCACTAAAGTTTGATCTTTCCTCATAATTGATAGATACTTCTTGACCAAACGATATTGCATCCAGTTTTGAAACACCTGCCCATTCGCACCATAAGTCACCAATTCATAAGGATACAAAGCTACTTCAAAATCAAGGTTATTATCAATCATAACTTGCATAGCCCTGGCTTCTATAATACCTTCATACTCATCAATGGGCTTACCATAAATCCTGCCCTGTGGACGAAAGCGATAACCATATATACGCCCAAATGATTTTAATTCTTGCAAAAATTCTGGAGCTAATACATGATGGAGATTTTCAGGAACATACCTTAAAGCATTTCGCAAAGATAATTCCATTTCATCTTTAGTTAAAGCACAAACACGTTTTGGCGCTCTATTATACTTTTCGTCAAAAATCGGAGGTGACGGCAACTGATCAGAAAGTCTAACCTCCATAGCCTTTCTAATTTCTTGATTATTTTTCATGACTAAATAAATTTGAAGTTAAATAAATATTTATTTTTAAAAAACTATATTATATTATAATAACACTTAAAATATATCTGCAAAGAAAACAGCCCCTTTATTAGGAGCTGTTTTTTCTATACAATTAAATTTTCTAAATCTTTAGCTATTTCTACTCATAAACTTCTCTTTTCTTTCTTCCCTTATAACCAGTTCCGGCTGGTATTAAACAACCAATAATAACATTTTCTTTTAGACCGTCTAAGTAATCTATCTTGCCATTTATAGCAGCTTCAATTAAAACTCTTGGAGTTTCTTGGAAAGAAGCAGCTGACAAGAAGCTGTCAGTGGTAAGAGATGATTTAGTAATACCTAAAAGAAGTCTTTCAGTTTTAGCTGGCTTTTTAACAGCTTTATTGGCGGTTATTAATACGCCCTCTTCTATTACTTCCCCTGGCAGTAAATTAGTATCACCTGAATCTATAATTAAATGACGAGAGAACATCTGTTTAGCAATTATTTCAATATGCTTATCATTTAGAGGCTGACCTTGAGAAGAATAAACGTATTGAATTTCTTTAATAATATACTTTTGCGTATCTAGTCTTCCTCTTAAACGATAAAGTTCTTTTAGATCTAAACTACCTTCAGTAAGCTGATCGCCTTTTTTAATTTGCTCACCATCTTTTACAAACAACACTGTGCCCCTAGGAATAGAAAATTGTTGAATTTTTTCCACTTCCCTTAAGACACCAATGTATTTATCAGTTACTTGAGCAATACCTCCAGCCTTAGCTTTAGTAGCTTTAGCTCCCACAGTAAATAAGTCCTCACCTTTGCTAACCTTATCACCATCTTTTATCTTTACTTTGGGCTCTACCTTTTTAACTCCAGTTTTTCCAGACTCTAACTTATATTCATTAATAGCTTCTGAAAAATAATATTTATCACTAGTAGTACCTTTAAAGTGAAGGTTCAAAAGTTTAGTTTTAGGATTATCAACTAAAATTTCTTTACCATTTTTATCAACAATAGTTTTCTTAGCTGTTTCAATGGTAATTCTTCCATCATGCTCAGATAATAAACCTTTCTTTTTAGGAGGACGACTTTCAAAAATCTCTTCTACTCTAGGTAAACCTTGAGTAATATCTTCTTGTCCAGCTACACCACCACTGTGGAAAGTTCTCATAGTTAACTGAGTACCAGGCTCACCAATAGATTGAGCGGCAATGGTTCCTACAGTAGTGCCAATTTTTACTGGTTTGTTAAAGGCTAAATCATAACCATAACATTTACTACACACACCCTTAGGAAGCTTACAACTTAAAACTGAGCGAGCATAAGCTTCTTCAATATCTTCACCTTGTATCTTTTTAACATGTTCTTCATCCATTAATTCCCCAGCTTTAAATAAGGTTTTTCCAGTTGCATTTTTCAAATCTTTAGCTAAATAACGACCAGCTAATCTTTTTATAATATCAGTACCAATTTTTTCACTTTCAGCTTTACTCATAAACATGCCCTTATCATCTTTACAATCTTCAGAGGTAATAATAATATCTTGAGAAACATCGACTAAACGTCTGGTTAAGTAGCCGGCATTAGCAGTTCTAAGGGCTGTATCAGATAAACCTTTTCTCACACCGTGAGTAGAGATAAAATATTCTAAAACTCCAAAACCTTGCTTAAAGTTTCCTTTAACTGGCAATTCAATAATTGATCCTGAAGGAGAAGTCACTAAACCTTTCATGCCTAAAATCTGTACTGGCTGAGCCCAAGAACCTCTAGCGCCTGATTCAATCATAGAAAACACTGGTAAAACGTTAATAAGGCCTGCTTTGCAAATCTCAGCAATCTTATCTTTAGTCTCAGTCCAAGTCTCTACTACCTTACTATATCTTTCTGACTCAGTTAAAAGACCTTCTTCAAACTGATCTTGAATAAGTTCAACTTTCTTATTAGCAGTGTCTATAAGTTCGTCTTTTTCAGCAAAATAAGGTAAGTCACCAAATCCCCAAGAAAGACCAGAGCGAGTAATAAAGCTAAAACTTTTATCTTTTAAATCATCAATAAACTTAACTGTAGCTTCTTCACCATAAACATATAGACAATCTTTAATTAGATTTTTTAGTTTTCCCTTGCCTACCACTTCATTTATATATCTTAATTTTTCTGGCAAAATACTATTAAAAATTGATCTACCAATAGTAGTTCTAAGTCTTTCCCCAGTGTCTTTTTTTCTAATAATAATAGTTTCATGTAAAGTTAAAAGGCTATTATCATAAGCTAGCTTAGCATCTTTCTCACTGGCAAAATGACGTAAATCCTTATTGTCTTTTTCAGCTGTTTCTTTGTCTTCTACAGTAATGTAATAAGCTCCCCAGACAATATCCTGATTAGGAGCAACAATGGGATCACCTGTGGCCGGTTTTAATAGGTTGTGAGAAGAAAGCATTAAATCTCTAGCCTCAGCTACAGCTTCTTTAGTTAAAGGCACATGCACAGCCATTTGGTCTCCGTCAAAGTCAGCGTTAAAAGCACTACAAACCAAGGGATGAATTTGAATAGCTTTACCCTCAATTAAAGTAGGTTTAAAAGCTTGAATACCTAAACGATGCAAGGTTGGAGCACGGTTTAAAAGCACATAGGCCTCTTTAACAATATTTTCTAAAATATCCCAGACCTCGTCATGACCAGCTTCCATATAACGAGAAGCGCTACGAACATTATGCACAATTTCTTTTTTTATTAATTGACTAATAATAAAAGGTTTAAATAATTCTAAAGCCATACTCTTAGGTAGACCACATTGATCTAAGCGCAGTTTAGGATTAACCACAATTACACTACGACCAGAATAGTCTACACGTTTTCCCAGCAAATTTTGACGAAATCTTCCTTGTTTACCTTTCAAAGAATCAGCTAAAGATTTTAATTGTCTTTTTTGACCAGTTGAAGCAGTTACAGTTTTAGAATGTCTGGCTGAGTTATCAATTAAAGCATCAACAGCTTCTTGCAACATTCTTTTTTCATTTCTACAAATAACTTCAGGAGCATTTAATTCAATTAGCTGCTTTAATCTATTGTTTCTATTTATAACTCTTCTGTATAAATCGTTTAAATCAGAAGCGGCAAAACGACCACCGTCTAAAGCTACCATTGGTCTTAAATCTGGAGGTATCACGGGCAAGGTAGTTATTACCATCCATTCTGGTCTTATATCATTATTTTTTAAACTCTTTAAAAGTTTTAAACGTTTAATAAGTTTATCTCTTTTTGACTCAACTGCTTTTTTAAGTTGAGCTTCTAGCTCTTCAATTTTCTTTTCTAAATCAATTTTAGCAAGCAAATCTCTAACTGCTTCAGCACCAATACCAGCCTCAAATAAATGACCAAACTTAAGACTTAAACTTTGATAAGCCTGTTCAGAGATAATACTCATTGGCTTTAAGTCTTTTAATTCTTTTTGAGTAAGTTCAAAATTTTCATTTAAAGATTCTAATTTTTCTTCTTTTTCTCTGTCTAAATCTTTAATAGTTATGCTTTTATCCTCTTCTGTTTCTATTTTCTTTAATTTCTGCTGATATTCATTTTCAATACTTTTTACTTTACTCTTATATTCTTTTTTGATCTGATCTAAAGTAGCTATTTTTAACTGTTCATCAACATCAATAACCACAAAGCTAGCAAAATAAACCACCTTTTCTAAGGATTGCATGCTTAAATCTAGAAGTAAACCAATTTTTGAAGAAATGCCACGTAAAAACCAAATGTGAGTAATGGGAATTTGTAAATTTATATGAGCCATTCTTTCACGTCTAACAATAGAGCGAGTTACTTCTACGCCACACTTATCACAAACAATACCTTTGTATCTTATTTTCTTATACTTTCCGCAAGCACATTCCCAGTCTTTAGTGGGCCCAAATATCTTTTCACAGAAAAGTCCATCTTTTTCCGGTTTTTGTGTTCTATAGTTAATAGTTTCTGGGCGGACAACTTCGCCATTTGACCATTCCAAAATCTGTTCCGGAGAGGCTACTTTGAGGCGGATAGCATCAAAATCGCTAGTTTTAATTGGATTTAACATATTTTTTATATTGAAGATTATTTAAAATTATTTAACTAAGAATTAAAATTATGATTTTTTCTTCGAAATATCATCTTCGTCTAATTTTTTTTCTTCCACCTCTTCTTTAGAACTTAAATTATCTTCATCTTTTTCCTCTTTATCATTATCTTCTTCTTTACTTCCACCCAAAAGTTCAACATTTAATCCTAGACCTTTTAATTCTCTAATTAAAACATTAAAAGACTCTGGAACATTACGTTTTTCTATTTCCTCTCCTTTAATAATAGATTCATAAGCTTTACTTCTGCCAGGAACATCATCAGATTTAATAGTTAGCATTTCCTGTAAAGTGTGAGCAGCCCCATAACCCTCTAAAGCCCAAACTTCCATTTCTCCAAAACGCTGTCCACCAAATTGAGCTTTTCCACCCAAAGGCTGTTGAGTGATAAGAGAGTAAGGACCAATAGAACGTTGGTGAATTTTATCTTCAACCATGTGATTTAATTTCAACATATATTTATAACCCACAGTAATCTTATTATCATAAGGTTCGCCGGTTTTCCCATCATATAAAGTCACTTTACCATCTTCAGGTAACCCAGCTAGTTTTAACTGATTTTTGATTTCTTGCTCATTAATACCATTTAAAGGCGGAGTAGCCACCTTATAACCTAACTTCTTAACAGCAAACCCTAAGTGAGTTTCTAAAAGCTGACCCAAATTCATACGAGAAATAATACCTAAAGGAGATAAAATAACATCCACTGGAGTACCATCTTCTAAATAAGGCATATCTTCAGCTGGAACAATTTTAGAAATAACACCTTTATTACCATGACGTCCAGACATTTTATCTCCAACTTGTATTTTTCTTAAATTGGCTACAGATACTTGAATGGAGGTTAAAACCCCAGCAGCTAACTTATCACCTTCATCACGAGAAAAAATCTTTACATCTACTACTTTGCCATGTTCTCCGTGCTCTAAATATAAAGAAGAATCTCTAACATCCTTAGCTTTTTCTCCAAAAATTGCTCTAAGCAATTTCTCTTCAGCTGAAAGAGTAGTTTCTCCTTTAGGAGTAATTTTACCCACCAAAATATCACCTGAAGAAACTTCAGCACCAATTCTAATTATACCTTCTTCGTCTAAATTCTTTAATTTTTCTTCACTAATATTAGGAATATCATTAGTAACCACTTCTGGTCCAAGCTTGGTATCTCTAACATCAATAGTATAATTTTCTATGTGGATAGAAGTATAAACATCTTGCTTAACTAAACGCTCAGAAATAATAATAGCATCTTCATAGTTATATCCTTCCCAAGTCATAAAAGCTACTAAAACATTTTTACCTAAAGAAAGCTCACCGTCAGCAATAGCTGGGCCATCAGTTAAAATTTGTCCAGCTTTAACCTTATCCCCTCTGTCAACAGTTGGCCTTTGATTAATACAAGTAGAAGAATTCGAACGTAAAAATTTATTTAAACTATATCTATATATTTTCCCCTTAGCTGTTTTAATTTCTAAACTCTTAGAATCAGCTTTAATAACTTCACCGGCTTCTGGGGCAATAATTACATGCCCAGAATCTCTAGCTGCTCTTTCCTCAACGCCAGTACCAACCACTGGTGCTTCGGAAATTATTAAAGGGACTGCTTGACGTTGCATGTTTGTTCCCATAAGTGATCTTTGTCCATCATTGTGTTCAGTAAAAGGAATTAAAGAAGTAGCAATAGAAATTATTTGATTAGCGGCAACGCCAACCAAGTCAATATCTTTAACATCAGCTTTAGCTGGCTGACCATATTTTCTAGCTTCATAACTATTTACTAAAATCTTACCAGTTTTGTCAGTAGGTATAGTTGAAGCAACAGTAATATATTTTTCTTCTTCAAAAGCATCTAAATATACAATTTCATCAGTAATAATACTGCCAGTTTTAGCATGTTTAACTTTTCTGTATGGAGTTTCTAAAAATCCATATTTATTCAATCTAGTATAACTGGCTAAGTGGCCCACCAAACCAATATTTGGACCTTCTGGGGTAGCAATCGGACAAATTCTACCATAATGAGTAGCGTGTACATCACGAACATCAAAGCCGGCTCTTTCTCTAGTTAAACCTCCTGGACCCATAGCTGACAATCTCCTTTTGTGCTCTAATTCAGCCAAGGGATTGGTTTGATCCATAAACTGAGACAATTGAGAAGACATGAAAAATTCTTTGACTACACCAATTACTGGACGAGCGTTAATAAGTTTAGTTGGACTTAAATTACCTAAATCAGTAGTACTCATTTTGTCTTTAATAATTCTTTCCATTCTGGCTAAACCTACTCTAAATCTGTTTTGCACTAAACCACCAATGGCTCTGACTCTTCTATTACCTAAGTGATCAATGTCATCCTCTGGCTCTTGAGTTATATTTAATCTAATAACTTCTTTAATTATTAAAATTAAGTCTTCTTTTCTTAAAATTCTATTCTCTTTAACATTAGCTAAATCTAGTTTAAATCTTCTGTTTAATTTATAACGACCAACTGAACCAAAATCATAGCGATCAAAACGGAAAAACATAGAATAAATAAGTTGTCTGGCATTTTCTGTGGCGGCTAGATCACCTGGTCTAATTCTTTTATAAACTTCCTGCAAACCTTCAGCCTCATTTTTGGCTAAATCTTTTTCAATAGTAGCCTCAATATAGGAAACATCGTCGTCACCTTTAACTAAATCAACATCAGAGAAGAGTTTTTTAATTTCTTCATCAGTTTCATAACCAAAAGCTCTAAGCAAAGAAGTTACAGCTACTTTTCTTTTTCTATCAATTCTAACCCAAAGCACTTTATTAGCATCGGTTTCAATTTCTAGCCAAGCTCCGCGATTAGGAATAATTTTAGCGCCATAGCATTTCTTTTCTTTTATATATTCAGCTGTAAACATAACTCCAGCACTTCTTATAAGCTGAGAGACGACAACTCTTTCAATACCATTAATAATAAAAGTTCCGTTATCAGTCATAACCGGAAAATCACCTAAAAAGACTTCTTGATTTACAACTTGTTTAGTTTTTTTATTTAATAATCTAGTTTTTACACGTAAAGGCGCTTCATAACTAATATTTTTCTTACGACTCTCTAATTCACTAAACTTTGGTTCATCTAAATAATAATCTTCAAAATACAGTTCTAAATCTCTGCCACTAAAATCAATTACTGGAGAGATTTCATCAAAAAGCTCAGCTAAGCCCTCTTTTAAAAACCAGTTGTAAGAATCTTTTTGTATTTCAATTAACTCAGGCATAGGCACAGCCTGAACAAAATCCGTGAAATACTTTCTTTGTGCCAGCTCCAAGGTGGAGTTTTTCTTTTGCGCCATATATTTTTAAATTTATTATTCTTTATTACTAAAAAATTCTCAAGCCTTTTAAGTTGAGAGTATATAAATTATTTATTTGTTTATTGCTGTAAAAATCACGACAATTTTTGCCTTAATATAATGGGGAAGATATATTAAGGTTTTAAAAATAATCCGCTAAAACTAGGTATTTATAATAAACTGTAAAATATATAAAAAACAAAAAAACGGTCTTATAGGCAAATTAAGTCCAACCTATTCCGTTTTAATAGATTTGTATTTTCTGTCACTTAAAGTTAAGTTAATTAAAAGTATTTTAAATTATATTATAAATAATTTTAGATGTCAACAGGCACGAATTAAATGATGCAAAATGTAACTATACTCCTATACGATAAATGATTGTAAAATGTAACCATAAACGATTAATAATTAAGGCTTTAAGTTATGGTTATAGAAAAAATGAGTATAAACACTCGAAAAGAATATTTA
>JAIPJA010000047.1 GCA_021734405.1 Minisyncoccota bacterium | reverse complement strand
GGTGCGTCGATGTTGTGTTTTCATATATTTAATATTATTAGCGCACCACTAAAACCAGCCCTGCCGGACTGGTTTTAGTATACAGCTTCGCTTTCAAACGTACACACCCCAGCTGTGCTGGTGGTTTATAGAGTAACAATAAGCCGGAAAACTATCCGGCTTTTTTATTTTTAAAAAAATTAAGTTTTGGAGTAGTGTGTGACTATTATAAATCTATCTCTTTTTCCATTTTCTTCTGACTATTTAAACTCAAAAAACCTCCTAAGACTAACCATAGAGACCATTGTAGAGCTGTATCATTTAAAATATTATCACCAAAGCTAGTAATAGCTAATGAGATAACCACAGCTATCATAAAAAAATTAAAATACTTTATACGCACCACCCTTACCTCCTTATACTTTTTAAACAACTCATAAACTAGAACTGCTAATAAAGCTAAATAGGATATTAAACCAACATAACCAGTTTCCAATAAAGTTTTAAGATAATCATTGTGAGGCTCGGAAGAGCCAAGATAAGGACTACGATTTTCAGAAATAACCACATTAGCATTACCAGCCCCATAGCCTAAAACAGGTTTATCTTGAGCATAAGCCCAAGAGTCTTGATAAAGCTGTAAACGCCAAGCAATAGAAGAATCGTAATTATTAATAGCAAAAGCATTATTTACACGATAATATAAAGAAGGCATTGATAAATACATTAAAGCAAAAAATAAAACAGAGACTAAAAGTATTTTTCTAAATTTAAATATACCAATAATTATTAAAAATATAATAAGCGCTAACCAAGCACCTCTAGTATAGGTTAAAACTAATGGTATAAAAAACAACAATCCTAAAAAAGCATAAAAATAGCTAAGTATATTTTTTTTAAATCCATAGAGAAAAACAAACAAACTAACAGCTATAGTAAAAAATAAATAAAAAGCTAGCATGTTAGGATGAGCAAAGGTGGCTAGCAATCTGCCATCCTGGTCAATAAACATTTGCCCTTGGTAAATAAGGTGAAAAATTCCCAAAAGAGCAGGTATTAAAGCAGAAATTAAAACTGCTTTTAAAACTTTAGTTAAATCAGAGGCTGAATTGGCCAAAACTGAACCTAAAATAAATAAAGAAAAAATACTCAGTAATCTAATTATTTCCCTAGCACTACCAGCCAAATAAACCGTAACTAGTGCTGATAAAATATTTATTGTTAAAAATATCGCCCAAAGCCAAAAAAGCTTTAAATTTAAACCTCTAGTTTTAACTTTTTTAAAACCTAAACCAAAAAAGAAATACAAACTTAAGACTATAACCATTACTCCAGCTAAAGAAGCTAAATTCACTTCTAATCCAGCTACGCTAAAAACAGAATTATTAGTAAAAATATCTAATAAAGGTCTTAATATTATAAAAATTAATATTCCCGGCAAGGGATAAAAAAAGCTAAATACAAATACTGTATATAGCAAAAAGGCTAATAAAGCAAAAAGTAAATTAAATTGAAAAATAAAAAAAGCCAAAAATAAACCCAACAAAGACAAGCTCATAATCAAGCCTAGGTTCTTATTAGCTCTTTTATTGGTAAAACTATTTAGCATTAATTTAAATTATTTTCTATATTATATATAGTTAACCTTAAAAAATACAAAATGTAAAGGTCTAGGGCTTGACAAGAATAAAATAATTGCTTATAATAAATTATTAAAATAAAAATATTATGAATAAAAACAATTTCACCAGCTTATTAAAAGCTAAAGGTTTAAATATTCTATTTATTATCGCCACCTTCTTGGTAATAGCGGCGCTTTTTAGTTTTTTACAGCCATTAAAATATAAAGCAGAAAATAAAATACTTATAGAACAAAATGTTGATAAAATAGATCCTTATAATATCGCAAAAATAAATGAATATTACAGTAGCCTTATAAAAGAAATTGTACTCTCAGATAGTTTTTTTGCTCAAGTCTTAAATCAAAATAATGGGATAAATAAAAATTACTTTGATGTTGAGCTAAAAAAACAATCTAAACTTTGGCAAGAAACAGTTGCAGTAGAATTTGCTGAAGCTGGTACTTTGAATTTAAAAACTTATCACCCTAACCCTGCTCAAGCGAAAGAGATACTGCAAACTATTAATAATCTTTTAATTAATAAAAATAGTAATTTTGAAACTATAGACGAAGGTATTAAAATTAAAGCAATTAACCAAATTATAATTTCAGATTACCCTGCTAAACCAAATATACTACAGAATTTTATCTTTGCTTTAATTTTAGGTATTATAGCTACCTTACTCTACATTTATTATTTAACTGAAAAAAATATTTCAACCCCAATTAACAACAGAAAAAACAGTATTCCAGTTGATATAAAGCCTAAATTAGAAACAAATAATTTTAAAACTGAAGATATAAAAGAGTCTAATGGCATAGAAGATAAAAATAGCAGACAAAGTGATAATAAAGAATATCATCATGGCAGTTATAGTCCTAGACAAATACGAGAAGAAAACCAGAAAGAAAAAAGCTTACCAGAAAATGAAAGTGTAGACCCATATAAAATGGAAGATAAAGCTGATATTAATAATTTATTTAAATAATTAACAAAGTAGTTTTTTAAAATTTTTTTATAATAAAATCAATTCTTTAACAATTTAAAACAAGGAGGTAAAAATGAATGCAAAAGTTTGGAACTGGATTCTTTCTATTACAGTTGCAGCTTTAGTAATCTTTGTAATAATCCTGGTAACAAAACCGAGACAAGCAAACACCAGCAACAAAGAAGCTACAAAAACCGAACAACAAGCCAGTCAGGATCTGGCTAAAAATGAAAACCTTATAAAGACCGACCCAAACAAAGTGATCGACAAACCAGATGTGCCTGCGACAGAAGCTAAGTCTTTAACGACCACTTCTAATATCGAAGAAATACAATTTACTGGAGAAGCCGGTTTCAAGCTCTGGCAAGGACCATCTGGCTTAATCCCGATCTTTTATTTCAATGAAGAATTATTGAAAAAAGCTGGATATCCTGATGTTAAGCCCTTGACCTACAAGGGTGGAAAGGTTTTTGACAAAAAAGGGGAATATTATTACTTTTCTGATGGCTGGAAAGCTGTCACTCCCTCAGCAAATATTGATAGTATAATGATTACAGGAAACGCCTATTTAGGTGAAAAACAAGAAGGTAATCAAACCTATGAAGCCTGGTTGGGATGGGAACTGACTTCTCAGCTACGAGGAGTATCTGAGAATTCAACTGCCAAACTTTGGCTCAACCCCAAAACTGGCGGAATTGATTTCGCCATGAAAATGAAAGGTTACAAATTTGTTAACCAACAATAGTAACCTCCCAAAAAAACAAAAAGGTCCTCAAACAATGAGGGCCTCTTTTTTTATTTAAAAAGTTTAATGGCTTTAAATAGTCATCTACTCTACAGTCACTGACTTAGCTAAATTCCTAGGCTTATCAACATTCAAGCCTTTAACATCAGCAATGTAATAGGCTAAAAGCTGTAAAGGTATAGTAGCTATAATCGGTGCTAACTCTTCCCTGCTTTTTGGTACTTGTATAACATAGTCAGAGAGACGTTTTATCTCGCTTGAGTCCTTATCACAGACAGTAATAATTCTACCACCTCTAGCTTTTACCTCTTGCATGTTAGAAAATATTTTCTCTGATAAACTATTGTCAGTAGCAATAAATACTACTGGCATATTTTTATCTATTAAAGCAATGGGCCCATGTTTAATTTCTGCAGCTGGATAACCTTCAGCATGGATATATGATATTTCTTTTAACTTTAAAGCCCCTTCTAAGGCTACAGGAAAATTAAGTTGTCTACCTAGATATAAAAAGTTTTTGGAATCTTTAAATTTTAAAGCAATTTTCTTGATTTTTTCCTTTAACCTTAAAGTTTCTTCAACTAATTTATCCAAAGAAGACAAGCTATCTAATAATTTAACATCTACAGGAAATCCTTTTTCTTGTCTTAAATACAGTGCTAAAAGTAAAAGTGCTACCACTTGAGAAGTAAAAGCTTTAGTACTAGCCACGCCTATTTCTGGGCCGGCATAAAGATAAATACCACTATCAACCTCTCTAGAAATAGTCGAGCCAATAACATTAACCACTCCTAAGGTATTAGCTCCTTTTAACTTTGCCTCCTTTAAAGCTGCTAAAGTATCAGCTGTTTCCCCTGATTGAGAAATAACTATCATTAAATCCTTATCTGAAACTATAGGTTCTCTATATCTAAATTCAGAGGCATAATCAACTTCTACGGGAATACCTGCTAATTTTTCCAGGTAATGCTTAGCTATTAAAGCACTATGCCAACTAGTACCACAAGCCGTAATAATAATACGAGATAAACTTTTAACATCAATATCAACACTAAGCTTTATTTTTCCCTTTTTAATTCTACCTCTTCTAACATTAGCTATAGTCTCACCTTGTTCAAAAATTTCTTTAAGCATAAAGTGTTTAAAACCTTTTTTTTCAATTTGCTCTACACTCCATTTTATTTCCTCTATTTTAGGATCTATTTTTTTACCATCTAAACTTTTTATCTTATACCCTTTATCATTTAAAACTGCTATTTCACCATCATTTAAATAAATAACTTTTTTAGTATATCTTAGAAGCGCTGGTGTGTCAGAGGCAATTAAAGTTTCTCTGTCCCCTACCCCTAAAACCAAAGGAGAACTTAGTCTAGCACAAACTATCTTATTTTCCTTAGCACTTATAGCCGCTATAGCATAAGAGCCGGAGATAAGTTTTAAGGCTTTAATTAAAGCTGTTTCTAAATCGCCTTGATAAAATTTTTCAATTAAATGCGCAATAACTTCAGAGTCTGTTTCTGAACTAAAAATATGTCCTTCAGTTTCTAAAATTTTTCTTAAACTACTATGATTTTCAATAATACCATTATGAACGACAGCGATATTTTTATCGCAACTTAGATGTGGATGTGCATTAACTTCACTAGGCTCCCCGTGAGTAGCCCAACGAGTATGAGCAATACCTAAACTAGAAGTAATTTTTTCAAAAGCTAATTGACTTTCTAATAAGCTAACTCTGCCCTTTCTTTTTAAGCAAAATAGTTTATCATTTTCCTGACAACAAAAACCAGCACTATCATAACCCCTATATTCTAATTTCTTTAAACTATCAATTAAAATATCAGGCGCTTGTTTTTTACCAATATAGCCAACTATACCACACATATATTTAAATTAATTATAATCATTAATCGCCTATATACTCTTGTTCTGGCTTGCGCAACAACCAAAAGGAAAAAGATAAAGCTATTACAGAGATAGCTAGGCCTAAAATATAGTAAAAGCTTAATTCTTGCTGGCCAATGACAATAAACTTTCTGGCTACAGCAATAATGGCTGTAGCTAATACTAACTTAATTGGTATTTTATCAGTTCTAATATACATAATAATATTTTGAAAAATTTCAATCGCAATTAAAACTGTTAAAAGTTCTCCAAAAATATTAAAAAAATCAGTCAAAGTTAAAACTAAACCAGACGCCAATAAGCTGGCATAAATAATATAACCAGCATTAAAAACTCCTAAAATAATCATAAAAACTGTTAAAACCGCTAAAACTTTTACAGACACAATTATTACATCATGTAACCAACATAGAAATTTTCCATGCTTTTTTTCATAATCACATTTTTCCATAAATTAATCTTTTAACTCTTTACTTTACTAGTATATAATAAAAAAATAAATTAAAAAAGCATGTCTTTTTTGACATGCTTAATATTATTATTTTTTTATTGATTTTCGAAATCAGCAAAGTTTTTTAGCGCCAAGGATTGATACAAATCCAGATAAAACTGAGATTCCTCAATTTGCCCTACCTCATCATTTTCAATATTCCCTCCAAAGCGAAGAAAAATTGTGCCATCCGAATCAACAAAATTTTCTAATCCTACAGAAATTTGACTCCATCCGGTTCCCCCAATCCATTGCATCTGAACTTTAGCCCAATCTTCATTGTTTGAACTATATTTCAACCAGGGCCAATTTAACTCATTACAATATTCCAAGGTGTTAACATAAAATATTGCCTTATAAGAGTCAACATCAATGGAGTAACGCAACACGTTATCCCAATCTAAATCTCCTGGCATAAAAATTGATAGCTGGTTTAAAGGCAAAAAATCACCATCGATTAAACTGGAAACCAACATGTCTTGCTCTTCATCAAAATGAATAGAACCGGAAATATTAGCGCGTACAAAGCCTTTGCCATAAGTCCATTTTAACAACTTATTGTATCCAACCACGGTAAATATACCATAATCCTGTCCTTGCTGTTCTACAATTTTTTCAAAAGGAAAAAGATTAAAACCAGGATTTTCAAATAAACCATAATAATAGTCGCCTGGAACATTAGAACAATACGACAAGTCCGCTCCAATTTCATAGGTTATTTGACCAGAAGAATCAGGTCCTGAAACAGAATATAAGATAACTTGAGCTGGTTTAAATCCTGGCTCAATGACTTCTATGTCTAGATAGGCATAAGCGCCATTGCCCAAAGAATCAAACACTATTAACATAACAGTGTATGTATCCAATTCATCATACTTATAAGCGAACTTATCAATATCCGTTACCTGAACGCCACTTCCATCTCCCATATCCCACCAAAACATTTCGGGATTATTGCCATAAGATTGGCTGGCATCAAATATTCCATACATGTTTTGTTCTAAAGTATTTTCACCGGCAATACTTTTAAATTTTAACACCGAGGTGGCTAAGCTAGTCGGACTTTCCGGATTAACAGACTCTGCCTTTTTACAGGAATTTAAAAAAAGCATTAATAAAGCAACTAATGCTAAAATCAATACAATAGTCACAAACCTTTTCATACTATTTCCTTTACTCATCTTTAAAAATTTTAGTTTAACAATAAAAAATATTTAATTTTAAAAAACAAAATCAATTAATTATTATATAACTAAAATAAAAATATGTCAAGCATAATCACGTGTCAAATGATCCAAAAATGTAACCATAACTTACTTCGTTAAACGATTTGAAAATGTAACTTTAGCGAGTGGTTTTAAGTTCATGGTTTTGTTAATTGTTATTTGATTTATTTGGTTTAGTTTTTTAAGTTTTTG
>JAIPJA010000046.1 GCA_021734405.1 Minisyncoccota bacterium | reverse complement strand
AAGCTACTGAACTTGTATTTGACATAAAATTGAATGATAATATTTTAAAATTATAGTAGCATACTAACTTTAATATTAAAATATCATCAGTTAATTTCCCATATACCCACTGGTTCAGTATATCCAGGACTAATCAGTTAAACTTTTAAGAAAGAAAGGAGAGCAAATTAAAAGTGTTTATAATGATAAAGAAAATGAAGATTTAATCAGAAAAGCTTTTGTTGAAGCTATAAATTTTGACGAAACCGAGGTTTTAAACGAAATAGGCAACGAAAGTAATTTAGATACTATCAATATTTCTTCTAGCTCAAGAAGCATGGATTGGGATTTAAATGAAGAATCTACTCATGAAGATAGAGTTGATTTTTTTCTAATACCAATCAAGAGAGATCATTTTTTCCTTCTTCATATAAAAAAGACGGCGTGTATTATGCTGGTAGTTTATTTAATGTGCATTCTAATTTAGAAGAAGCTAAAAACTATTTAAAGAAAAAGTTAGATAATAAAAGTATATATCTTTTGGGCGGAGGCAAGTCAGCCAATGATTTATTAAAAAGCAATGATATTCATCCTAAGCAAGTTTTAAACATTGACCCTTTTATATCAGAAGAGGATATTGATAGAAATAACAAAGGTGTATATAGATCAATTTCTCAAAGGGCGGACAGTGATAGCTTAATAGAAGAAATTAATAGTAATAAATTAGAATTGGCTGACGAAATTTGGGCTTCTTTTTCAGTGCCTTTTTATAATCAATCAAAAGAGGAAATTGATAATCTTTTTAATAATATTAAAAATTTACTTAAAGAGAGTGGAAATTGTCGCATCACTCCTTTAAGTACTCAAAATAAAGAGGCCAGTGAAGCTGTTTTAAATAATTTAAAGGATATAACAAGCTCTAAGGATTATAATATACATTTACAAGGAGAAACTCTAGTTATTCATAAATTATCTCAAGAAAATTAGAAAAAACAGAGATTATTAATTGAATATAGAATTTTAGTGGTTTTTTAAAATAATTTCTTAGAGTTTTTTAAAATTGACTTTAATAATAATTTTTAATACAATAATATAATGCTTTTAATTAAGCTATTTTTTCGTTTTTTTATAATTAAATAAAGTTATTAATCTAAAAAATATCAGTTATGGATGAATTTATTGATAAGTTAAAAAGCCTTCTTTTTATGGCTAAGGTAGTTGTGGTTCGTTGTTTGCAATGGGGTGACACTGGCAAAGGGAAAGTGATAGATGTTTTAAGTCCTTGGGCGGATATTATTATTCGTCCTTTAGGTGGCCCAAATGCTGGTCATACTATTTATTTAAATGGTAAACCTATGATTTTTCACAGTTTACCCTCAGGAATTATTAAAGATAGGGACGGTAAAATTAATCTTTTAGGCTCCGGCATGGTTATTGATCCAAAGAGTTTAATTGAAGAAATTGAATTACTTAAGTCGCAGGGTTTTAGTTGTGAAAATTTAAAAATTAGTCAGAAAGCTAATTTAATTTTGCCTACTCATATACTAGAAGATAGATTGAGAGAGTATTTATCGGGTAATGGTAAAATAGGCACTACCGGCAAGGGCGTTGGACCGGCCTATACCGATCATGTAGCTAGAACTGGCTTAACGGTAAACGATTTGCTAAATCCTCAAGTTTTTCGTTCTAAATTACTTAGGAATATAGAGCAAAAAATGTTGCTTTTTAAAGGAGTTGACCTAAAAATTATTGAACAAGTTTTAAGTTCCAGTGATTTAAATTTAGGTAAATACTTTAGCCCAGACAATATTATAAATGTTGAGGATATTTGTGAGGATTATTTTGCCTATGGAAGAACTTTAGAAAAGTTTATAATTGATGCTGAAAAGTTTATCAGAGAAAATATTGGCAAGAAACGGATTTTATTAGAAGGGGCTCAGGGGTTGCTTTTAAGTATTAATTATGGAACTTATCCTTTTGTAACTTGTTCAGATCCTTCGTTAGAAGGCATGGTTAAAGGTGCCGGTTTAAGCATGTCTGATGTTGATTTAGATTTAGGGATTATAAAAGGATTTATGGAAACTAGAGTTGGCGAAGGACCTTTTCCTACAGAAATCGGAGATATACACTCTCGTAGTTTTTGTTCTAAGTGTCCTAACAAAGAAGATGAGAAATTTCGTTATCCAGGTCCTTATAGTATTAATCATCCTGATCCTTTTTTACAAGGAATTGCTTTAAGAAGAAAGGCTAAAGAATACGGGGCTACTACTAAAAGACCACGTAGAGTAGGTTGGTTAGATTTAGTTCTTTTAAAGCATGCTTTACAAAGCGGGGCTAAAGATACCAAGCTAGTTTTAACAAAACTTGATGTGCTTTCCGGTGTTAAAACTATTAATGTTTGTGTAGAGTATAAGTATGTAGGGCCAGACTATCGTTATGGTCAGAAACTGTTTAAAACAGGTGATAGAGTTTCTTCTCCGCCTATGTATAGCGAGTTTTTAGCTTACTGTGAGCCTGTTTACAAATCTTTTCCTGGTTGGAGTAAAGATATTTCTAAATTAAAAAATTACTCGGATATGCCTCAGCAGCTTAAAAATATTTTGGAGTTTATTTACCAAAATTTAAAAACTGAGCCGGTTATTTTGTCTGTTGGTCCAAATCCGGAAGAGACCCTGGTGATTGATTTTTTTTCAGAAGAAAAAATTTAATAATTTTCAAAGTCGTTTTTAAATAAAGCGACTTTTTTATTTTTATAATCTTTATGCTTGCGAATTATTCGCAGTTGTGTTAAGATATTTTTATGATTTTAGAAATAGAAAAAAAATTAAAACAAGCTGGTTATAAATTAACTAAACCTAGATTGGAAATAATCAAGGCTCTTAGTCTTTTAAAAACACCAATTTCTGCTCAAGTTTTGTCTAAGAAAATTAAAAAAATAGATAGAGCTTCTGTTTATAGAACGCTTAACTTATTTTTTGATTTAGGTTTAGTGAACAAGGAAACTGTAAACAGGGAAGCCTTGTATTGTTTAGCCATAGTTCCACATCATCATATAGTTTGTAGAAACTGTGGTTATATTGAAAGCATTCCTTGTCGACATGAGTTTGAAAATATAAAAAACTTTAAAGACATTAGACATCAATTAACTTTAAGTGGGCTTTGTTCTAAGTGTTTGTAAGGTTTTTTTAGGTAATTATATAAAATATTAATTATTATTTTTTAGTAATATGAAAATAAATAAAACTTTATACCTTATACCTTTCTTATTAATAATGCTTATAGTTTTAAGCGCTTGTTCTAAGCAAAGCACTACTTTAGATTTAGCTGATAGTGAAGGCGAAATAAAAGTAGCTAGCAGTATTTATCCAGTCTATTCTATTGTTAATTATATTGGAGGAGATAGAATTAATAATCATTTAATACTGCCGGCAGGTAGTAGTCCTCATACTTACGATGCCTCTCCTCAAGACATAAAAGCCTTAAATAATGCTCAAGTTATTTTTAGTATTGGTGCTGGAGCTGATAATTGGCTACAGGAAATAATAAATATTTTTCCTCAAGCAGAAAATTTTAGTTTAGAAAATTCTGTTAATTTAGCATTTTTTAGCAATGGACATGAAATATTAGATGAACATGAGGGGGAAGAAGTTGAATTTGAAGATCATGGTCATGAAGCTGGTGACATAGACCCTCATTATTGGCTTAGTCCAGAAAATGCTAAATTAATGGCAGAGGCCATTGCTTTAAAGTTGTCAGAAGTAGATCCAGAGGGTAGAGATGTGTACCTTGCTAATGCTAATAATTTTAAAGACAGAACAAACACCTTAAGTGTAACTTGGCAAGAAAAAATTTCTAACTTAGATGATAGAGAGATTATAGTTTTTCATGATGCTTGGAATTATTTCGCTAACTATTTTAATTTAGAAATAGCTGGTAGCTTTGAACCTTTTCCAGGCAAATCACCTGGACCTCAATATTTAAAATCTTTACAAGCAGTAATTAGAGAGCATAATATTAAAGCTATTTTTGTAGAACCTCAATTATCTGCGAGCGCTGTTCAAGTTTTGGCTTCAGATTTAAATATTAAAGTAGAAACTCTTGATCCTATAGGTGGAGTTGATGAAATAAATAGCTATTTTGATTTAATTGAGTATAATGTAGATATAGTCTATAAGGCTTTAAAAACTAATTAAATGAAAGACTTTATTGAAGTAAAAAATTTAAGCTATAGTTATGGAGACTTTTCTGCTTTAGAAAACATCTTTTTTAAGGTGGCTAAAGAACAGATTATTGCTATTATTGGCCCTAATGGTTCAGGCAAGACTACGCTTTTAAAAAATCTTATCGGCTTATACTCTCCCTCTAAGGGTGAAATTTTAATTGCTGGTAAAAAACCTTTTGACTACAGAAAAAATATTGGTTATGTTCCTCAGAGATTTGATTTTGATAGACAGACCCCAATTACAGTTAAAGAATTTATGGGACTAGAAAGATGTTCTAAGCATAGTCATAGCTTAAAAAATATTAAAAAAGTTCTGCAAGAAGTTGGGGCTGATAAATTAGAAAAACAACAACTATCCTCATTATCTGGTGGTCAATTTCAAAGGGTTATGATTGCCAGGTCACTGTTACATGAAAAAGAACTCTTAATTTTTGATGAACCAGCCACTGGCATTGATATGGCTGGAGAACATACAATTTATGATTTAATTTTAAAGATTAATAAAGAACGAAAAACTACTTGTATTATTGTTTCGCATGAATTAAATGTAGTTAATAAATATGCAGAGAAAGTTTTATGTTTAAATAAAAGCATGGTTTGTTATGGGCAACCAGAAGTAGTTATTAATGAAGAGACCTTGCATAAATTATATGGGGTAGGCGCAGGTCTTTATCATAGCCATTAATTTTATGGGAGAAATTTTTCAATACACCTTTATGGTTAGAGCTTTAATAGCAGGTATTTTTTCAGCTTTAACTTTAGGAGCTTTAGGAGCTTTTGTTACTACTCGTAAAATGAGTTTCATGGGGGACGGGGTAGCTCATGCCTCTTTGGCTGGTATTGCTTTAGCTATTTTATTAGGTTGGGCGCCAGTACCAGTAGCTTTGGGCTTTTCTGTTATTATAGCTTTGTTAATTTATTTTCTAGAAAAGAAAATTAAAATTTCTGCTGATATGGCTATTGCTATTATTTTTACTACTGGCATGGCTTTAGGTATTTTACTTCTAAGTTTCTATCAAGGTTATCAACCTGAGCTTATAAGTTATTTGTTTGGCAATATTTTAACTATTTCTAATATAGATTTAATAGCTATAGTCGCCGTGTCAGTTTTAGTTTTAGGTTTTCTATTGTTTTTTTATAGAAGAATTCTATTTTCAACCTTTGACTCTGTCGGTGCTTACCTTTCAGGGCTAAAAGTTTGGTTATATGATATCTTTCTTTACATCGCTATAGCCCTGGCAGTAATTGTTAGTATAAAGCTAGTTGGTATAATTTTAGTTAGCGCGCTTTTAGTCTTGCCTAGTGCTATTTCTAGATTATTTAGTCAAAGTTTTAAAAGCTTTATTCTGCTAGCTTCTTTGTCAGCTTTGATTATAGTAGTTTCAGGTTTAATTCTATCCTATTATCTTAATTTACCCTCAGGGGCCACTATTGTGCTACTGGGCACATGTTTGTTTATGGTGGCTTCATTAATTAAAGGATTAAGGGGGTGAATATAAGTTTAAATATTAATGTAAAAGCTTTTTCCTTAAAAAGCTTTTTTTTGGTTTAAGGGTTTAGGTGGAAGTTTGAATTTTATATAAACAAGGGTATTTTTTTAGAAATTAAGATTTGAGATAGAATACAGCCAACTAGCAGGCTCTATAATAATAAGTGTGGGAAATAATACAAAAAGGTGGCATAATAATTAGAGAAAATAAACATTTCACATTTAATCTCTAATTTTATGTCCACCTTTACCCATAATAATATGGCATCTATGCTAAATTTGCAAGGAGTAATGATGTATAAGGTTATTCCTAGCCAAGAAAACGTTTATTTAAAAATAGGACAGCCAAGACGACCAAGCCGTTGTCCTTATTGCCAAAGCTCTAAACTCCATAGTCATGGAAAAGGTAAAGTTAGAAAGATTAAACACGGAATACTTTTAAGTGGAGAAATGCTAGTTTTGCTTTGGCAGTCTAACAGGTTTAAGTGTGCTAGTTGTTTAAAGAGTTTCTCTCAAAAACCTCCTCCAAGTCTGGTTCAGGTAGAGAAAGATATAGTCTAGTCTTTAGCGCTCAAGCTTTAAGAGAGTTACAAGAGAAAAGTTTTTCTTCTGTGGGGAATAGTATGAAAGTCTCCTATGGTGTTTTAAGAAAGATACTTTTAACTAAAGTAGAAGATAACAGTCTATTTAAACTGCCTAAAGATCAAGAGATTACTCTAGGCATAGATGAACATGCTCGTTTAAAAAAGAAATTAGCTACCACTATTACTTTAATTAAACCTCAAAAACAGCTTCTAGGAATTATTGCCAAAAGCACCAGTCAAGCTACTAAAGAATGGATAGACAATAACTTTAGTTTAGAAGAAAGACTAAGGATTAAAGAGATATGTGTGGACATGACTAAATCTCTTAAAAAACCGCTACAGCTAGCGTTTCCTGAGGCTAAATTTACCATAGATAAGTTTCATGTAGTAGCTTATCTAAACAATTTAATTAAAGAAGAATATAGTTTTAGCTCTAAATATGGTCTAAGAGAAAAAGATAAAAGAAAGCTACCCCAGAGAACCAAAGCTATGCATATTAGCAGAATACTAGCTCAAGATGGAAATAGTTGGGACAAGAAGAAAAAAGACAAGGTAAAAACAGTATTTAGCTTAATGCCTAGAGTAGCTGAACTCTGGTATGCTAAAGAAGAAGTTAGAGCTATATACAAAGAATGTTTAGATAAAAAAGAAGCTAGAGATAGATGGCAATTTGTGTTAAAGCTTATGCCTGAAGTTGCTAAATCTACTCTAGCAAAACACTTAGAAGAAATATTAAATTACTTTGATACTTACAATACTAATGCTTTCACAGAAGGCGTACACACTAAAATCAAGAAACAAAAAAGAGTTAGTTATGGTATTAAAAATCCTGAAATCTATGTAAAAAAGATGGAACTAGCCTTTATACCTAAAGAAAAGTTAATTTTACCCCACACTTTTTGACAGAGAGCCCAACTAGCACGTGTCAAATGATCCAAAAATGTAACCATAACTTACTTCGTTAAACGATTTGAAAATGTAACTTTAGCGAGTGGTTTTAAGTTCATGGTTTTGTTAATTGTTATTTGATTTATTTGGTTTAGTTTTTTAAGTTTTTG
>JAIPJA010000045.1 GCA_021734405.1 Minisyncoccota bacterium | reverse complement strand
TAAATATTCTTTTCGAGTGTTTATACTCATTTTTTCTATAACCATAACTTAAAGCCTTAATTATTAATCGTTTATGGTTACATTTTACAATCATTTATCGTATAGGAGTATAGTTACATTTTGCATCATTTAATTCGATCTCCTTGACAGTAGTTATTTCTATTGTTAAAATTATATGATTTATATAAATAGTTTTTTAACAACTTAAAAAGGAGATATCATGAAAAATTTCAATTGGATTTTTGTTTTAATTTTGCTTGTTATCGTTGCCTGCCAAAAAACAGACAATGAAGATATTAAACCTTCTATTAACCCCTTAAAAATTTCCATAAAAAATGGAGAAAATTTAATGGAAAACTCTGACACGATTGCTGTAGGCCGAGCAATAATTATAAGTGCTGAAATTGAAAACCCGGATAACTATATTTTTACCTGGGATATGGGCAATGGAGATGTCTTACACGGGCAAACTATTGCTTATAAATACGACCGGGTTGGAACATACAATATTATTTTAACTGCTAACGATGGAGTTAATTACTATGAAGATGTTTTTACTCTTGTTGTCAGCTTTGAGGGAGAGGTTTTTGAACTTTGGAACATTTATTATTCTGGTTTAACTGGCAAATATCGATATTATTTCAAGTTTCTCCAATCAGCTGTGCCTTACCCAGCATTATTAAGTAAGCCCTATTTTAGAATGGGCAGTGATTATCCTTCTTTTTGGGATTTTACTGATACCTACTACCACCAAATTGGATATCAAAAGTTCTATGTTGATGTTTGGGACGGTGTATATGGCCAAGCTTTTGGGGGTAGATCAGAAGAAAACGAACCAATTTTTGGACAAATGAATTTATCAGAATGGTTTGATCCTGAAACGGGATATTTGAAATTTGCACTATACAATGGAGAAGTTTTAGACCCTGGAAATTGGACTCCAGAAATTTTTGGAGACATCGGGGACGAAAATGGCCCAGTAAGAATAACTGTTAATGAAAATGAATTAATTTTCTACATGCAAGTAAAAGGCAACTACAACACGCCTTGGCAGCCAACTTATTATTACTCTTATAACAACTTCCAAACACAAGAGACCAATTATTGTGATTGGATAGGGTCCACTGGCTGGATAAAGGGCGAAATACCGATTGACCCTTCTGGAACTTACTATTTGAAGGTAAAAATTGATGGTATCAACAACGCACATCTGCAAATAGAAGAATCAATGTTTTGGGATAATAATTTAAATTGTTATTATTTCCAAATATACGGAAAATAATAATACACATGATTTAGCGGTAAATTATAAATTAATTTACCGCTTTTTAATTTTAAAACTTTAAAATTTTCTTTAACTTATCTGATTCTTTAATAGGTCCTAAAATAGCTAAATTAAGTCTATCGTTAGTAAATATTTCTTTGGCTACTTCTCTTATATCCTTAGCACTTACCTTATCAATTTTCTTTAAAAACTCTTCTGGAGAAATAATCTTATCTCTATTTATAGTCTGTCTGCCATAATAGCTAGCCACCTCATCAGAGCTCTCTAAATTTAAAGCTAAACGCCCTTTTATAAGCTCCTTGGCTCTTTTTAGCTCATCTTCTGTAACTAACTCAGCTTTTAATTTACTAAACTCCTTTATAATTACTTCTATAGCTTCTAAAGTTCCTTTAGTCCTGAGCCCTGCTTCAACTGCTAAATAACCACTATCACTATAAAATTCTGTTTGCGCTTTTACATAATAAGCTAAGCCTCTTTTTTCTCTAATTTCACTAAAAAGTCGGGAGCTCATGGAACCACCTAAAATAATTTGCATTAATTTCAAAGCCATTTCCCTCTTATCTCCAACTGGAAAAGCTCTAACTCCTAAGGATAAATTAACTTGATCATTTTTCCTGTATTCAATTAACATTTGTGGTTTTGTTTGCTGATTTTTAATCTTGGCTTTTCCTCTAGCTTTGGCATCAAAGAAATTAGAAAAGTATTTCTTTATAACTTTTTTATAATCTTTTGATAAGTTGCCTGCTATAATCAAACTTAAATTAGAAGCACCGTATTGCTTTTTAAAATAGTTTACAAAATCTTTTCTTTGAAATTTTTTAATATTCTCAGCCGTACCAATAACCTCCCAACCAGCGCTATTATCTCCATACACACAAGTCTCAAATACATCCTCTATTCGCATCATCGGATTAGCCTTATACATATTTATTTCTTCAATAATTACTCCTATTTCTTTATCTATTTTTTCCTGTTGCAGTTGAGAATTTTGCAACATATCACTTAAAATTTCTAAAGCTAGCTCTAGCTTACCTGACCTCACTTTGATATAATAACCAGTATATTCTTTGCTGGTAAAAGCATTAAACTCAGCTCCTACAGAATCTAAAGCTGAAGCTAAAGATAATGCATCTGGATATTTTTTCGTGCCTTTAAACATCATATGTTCTAAAAAGTGAGAAATACCGTTTATAGCTTTAGTCTCATTTCTAGATCCAGTTTTTATCATCACTAAAACTGTGACTGCCTTAGTGCCAGGCAAAGGCACTGAAATCATGTTAATTTTATCTACTTTTTCTTGATTATATTTGTTCATATATTATAAATTAAGTGTTAATATAAAATTATATTTTAAATTTAACACATCTTTGATATAATTAAAACTAGAATAACTTAAAACTATGTCATATTATACGCTCAAATCAAATAATATTATCATAACTGATAATAAAAAGTATGTCTTAACTATAAAGGACTTACCTGAGAAAGACAAACCTAGAGAAAAACTATTAGAATATGGCCCCACGGATTTAAGTGTCTCTGAGCTGATTGCTATAATCCTGCAAACCGGCACTAAAAAAGAGGACGTTTTAGCTATGAGCTCTAGACTTTTAAAAGAATACGGAGAAAAGACTTTAGCCAACCAAAAAGATCCTCAAGTCATTTCTAAAGAGCTTGATATTCCTGAAAACAAAGCTTGTCAATTAGTGGCTTGTTTTGAATTAGGCAGAAGAATATTTAAAAAAACTGAAGGTGGAGCTGTAACCATTAGAGACGCTAAACAAGCTTTTAATTATTTAAAAGATATGCGCTCTTTACCTAAAGAACAATTTAGAGGACTGTATTTAAATAGTCGTTACCGCCTCATTCACGATGAAGTAATCTCTATTGGTAGTTTAACTGCTAGTATTATCCACCCTCGCGAAGTTTTTAAGCCTGCTATTGAATACAGTACAGCTGCTATAATTGTAGCTCATAATCACCCTTCTGGTAGTTTAAAGCCTACTGAAGCCGATATAGAAGTTACTCAAAAGTTAAAACAAGCTAGCGAAATATTGGGCATTGATTTATTAGATCACATCATTATCGGCAAAAATAACTTTTTCAGCATTCCTCTTTTATGAGAAAATACTATATTGATTTAAAAAAATGGCACTTACTTATCTCTGATAAAGAAAGTGCCAGTTTTCATGCTCAAAATAATGATTATTTTGGCACTTTAGCCACCATTATTTCTCTTTTAGAGCAAAACGATAAATTACAAAAAAAGGATTACAAGAAAATTTTAAATAATCTTAAAGAAGACTTGATTTATTTACAAAAAAACTTCAAAATTGAAAAGAAATAATATGAACTTACAAGCAATACAAAAATATCTAAATAAGGAAGGAGAGCCAGGTTTTAGGCTTCAACAAATACAGTCTGGAATTTATCAAAAATATTGTCTAAGTTTTGAGGAGATAAAGGGGCTACCAAAAAATTTAGCTATAAAACTAGAAGAAAATTTTCCTATCTTTCCCTTTAAAACTGTGTCTGTTTTATCTTCAGAAGACAAACGAGCCTTTAAGGCCTTGCTGGAAACTAAAGATAGACACAAGATAGAAACCGTCTTATTATCTCCTCAAGCTAACACCTTTTCTGCTTGCCTTTCTAGCCAGGCGGGTTGTGCTTTAAATTGTAAATTCTGCTCTACTGGTAAAATAGGTTTTTCAAGGAATTTAAGCCCTAAGGAAATAAGTGGTCAATATTTATTTTGGAAAAATTATTTTAAAAAAAATAATTTACCAGGTAACTTTTCTAATATTGTTTTTATGGGCATGGGTGAACCTTTTTTAAATTGGGATAATTTAAAAGAAGCTATTTTGGAATTAAATAACCCTAAACTATATAATCTAGGCAGTAGACATATATCCATTTCTACCTCAGGTATAAGTCCGAAACTAAAAGAATTAGCCAAAACTTTTCCCCAAATAAATTTAGCTGTTTCTTTAATTTTTCCTGAACAAAAGCAAAGAGAGCTTTACATGCCCGTTGCTAAACAATATAGTTTAAAAAATTTAAAACAAGCTATAGAAAATTATTTAACTATAACTAAAAGAAAGGTTTTTTTGGAATATATAGTTTTTAGTGGCTTAAATGATAGACAAGAATCAATTACTCAACTAGAAAAATTTGTTAAGTCGATAAGCGATTGGCAAAAACTTATACAAATAAATTTAATCGCTTATAATGATAATAATTTAGATAAATTTATCTCCCCCCAACCTGAAAAAATTCAAAAACTAAAACAAGAGTTAGAAAAAAGAAGAATGAAGGTTACTGTTAGAAAAAGCTTAGGACAGGATATACAAGGAGCCTGTGGGCAATTAGCTGGAAATAGAACAAACTAATAATAAGAAAGAGTCAAAAAAATAGTTGACAAGATACAATCAAATTGATACAATAATTTGATAATTTTTAATATATTTATCAAAAAAGTTATTTAAAAACCAAATAAAAAAGGAGTAACAAATGAATACATTAAACGGTTGGGGCATATTTTCAATAATAGCCCTCATAATTATTGTTATAAGTATAATATCACTATACAGTGATATAAAAAAGGAAAAGCTCAAACAAGAAGCAATCAACAAAGAGGATACACTTTTTTCAAAAATTTGCCTGTGGTATCTACTAGGATTCTTCTCTTTAATTGTGCTTTGGCAAATCATGGGCTTTAACCTGCTTGTATTTAATGCTTGGGGAATAGGTTCTCTAGTTTTAATGCCTGTAATGATACTTATAATTATATTTGCAAACAAGTCGCGCCAAGAAGAAAAAAAGAGAGGAAAAACAGAAAACGCAGAAAAAATAGTAATAATGAGCGTATTATTGGTAATAGGCCTTACTATAAGCTATATCTTACTATAAAGCTGCGAAAAGGTTTAATAACAAGGTTCTAGCAGAAACAAAAGCTAATATCAAAAACCATTTGATTGAACCATGGAGAATTGAACTCAACTACAACAACTTAAAAGATACCGCCTTAAAGCAAGATACCGTAATTATTACATGTCAAAAACAAGATGGAAGTTTAACATTAAAAATGAAGCTTCTTGGTTTCAAAGATTTTAAAAAATCTTTATCAAGTAAAAAATTTAATGTCAAACTAAACCCTGAAGATTTAGCTAATTATGCCAAATCTATCATAAAAAATAAAAAAGCCTATCAAAACCCAGAATTCGTTAAACAGGTTCAAAATTTTTTACTTCAAAAAGGCACAAATGATTCAGTTTTCTTATCGCTAAATTCTAAATTGAATGATTCGCTTTATAACCTTATCAATAAAAACGATAGTTTGAGAGAAGTGGATAGCCTCAATTTAATGCAGCAAAAGGTAAATAAATTTGTATCTTTAAAAATAAATCACACACAAAAAAATTTTAAAGACACATTAACAAAAACTGAATTTTTGTCTAACCTTGATTCGTTTATGTTTGCACAAACCTCTCAAGATTCTGCATTGCTTATAAAGCTAAAACAACAAATTGTAAAGGAACTAGAAAATTTTTGGCAAACAACTAACAGCGTTCGACCTGATACAATTATTGACTACCAAGATTTTTATCGCAACAATCGTCTGCAAAATGGAATTACAGACGCGGAACTAGCTCAACTACTGAAAGGATTAAAGATCAAAAACAAAGAAGTGTCGTTAATGATGTTTGACAGTGCTTTTGACTTGCCGGCAAACATGTTCCTGGTAGACCTAATAGATTACGAAAGTAATTATCAACATGAAAAAATGTTTTTAGCTAATTTAGTATTTACAGCTTTAGACGTAAACACAGACGGAGTGATAAATATAAGGGATGATGTAACTAATAATGGCGCGATAGATACTGAAGATTTTAAAATGTTTTTCGGCATACAAACTGATATTGCTACAAAATATGGAGAAAACTTTCAGCACAAAGAGATTGTTATAAACGACTTGCTTTTTCTTAAATCACAAGACCTAAGCAATGGAAAGGCTATTAGAGGCACTGTAAATTACACTGGCTTTAAACCGTTTTTTGAGAAAACTGTTAGTTATCGAACTACTGATTATCACGAGTGGCAAGAACATGCTAGTAATAAAATCGTACAAGGACAAGGATCTTATTATCAAACAGGATTTTTAGGTCTTGTCACTGGATACGTACCAGGAGAAATCAAAAGCATACCTATATACAGCAACAAAGCCCAGGAAGTTTATCTGGAAAAAACGTATATACACACAGAAATTTTGGGACCAGTTGAAGTAGTTGCATTTCAAATTGAAATGCTAAATGGTAACTATATTGCTTTCTTTTTTGATGCTAGTGAAGTCAACACAGAAATCATTGAACAGGAGATAACGCAAAACTATCTTAACAAGAAAAAAGCAGAAAGCGATCGACAATTAATATCTGTCAAAAACACTAGAGACAAATTTAGTCAAAAAACCTCAGGCAGGGTTACTATCCTAGATGTTGATTTGAAACTACAATGCTCGTTTTTTAAAGGAAAATTTCAAAGAGCTTATTATTTGGGACAAGAAAATTTGCAACAAGGTGCAACAAGCTCTAACAAACCAGAAAAAGTTATTGCGCCTTTTAAGGAAATTTACGCTTATATTGAAAACAGTGATGACTTCGAGAATTTAGGTCAGTTAACTAGAGAAATCAGAAACTCTAAATCTGAAAGCGCCATAGGAAAAATCAATAAATACCTAACAATTAGAGAAACCCCCGAAATAAGCTACAAGTTCCTAACTCCTTGTTGGAGTTCAACCTCTAAAAAATAATCTTAATTGATACAATTAAGTCCGGAAAAAATAAATCCGGACTTTTTTATATATTTAAAACATATTATCCCTTAAATCACTGCTTAGAAATAAAATTATTATCATCTAATAAAATAATAAAACTAAATACTCCTGTTTTCCGCATGGGGACACCCAAATACGCTAGTCACTTTGAATAATATCGAATAAAGTACGTTGATCATGATCCATTCTTAAGTATTTGTTTTTTTGTTTCTTTGAATCTGGTAGTAAATAAACCATTTCATACA
>JAIPJA010000044.1 GCA_021734405.1 Minisyncoccota bacterium | reverse complement strand
AAAAACTTAAAAAACTAAACCAAATAAATCAAATAACAATTAACAAAACCATGAACTTAAAACCACTCGCTAAAGTTACATTTTCAAATCGTTTAACGAAGTAAGTTATGGTTACATTTTTGGATCATTTGACACGGAAGCTTAAATTGACTTTAGGAGTTTAATTAACTATAATATTAAGTAAATTGATTTAAAAAGCTTTTAAATATAGAGTTTATGAATAAAGAAAATAATTCCTTTGAAGAAAAAGTTCTAAGTTTTTGGGAAAAAAGTAATATATTTGAAAAATCAGTAGATAAGCCCGCTCCCATGGGTGATTATGTTTTCTATGATGGTCCTCCTTTTGCTACTGGCACACCTCATTATGGTCATTTAGTGGCTACAGTTATGAAAGATGCTGTGCCTCGTTTTTGGACTATGAAAGGCTATAGAGTGGAAAGACAATGGGGTTGGGATTGTCATGGGCTTCCTATAGAAAACATTGTAGAAAAAGAAATGGGCATAGGTAGCAAGAAAGAAATTTTAGATATTGGTGTAGAAAAATTTAACTTAAGTTGTCAAAGCAGGGTTTTAGAATTTACAGATGAATGGAAAAAGGTAATAAAAGCTTTAGGTAGATGGGTGGATATGGAAAATAGTTACAAGACCATGGATAAAGAGTACATGGAAAGTATTTGGTGGGTATTTAAACAACTCTGGGACAAAGATTTGATTTATAAAAGTTATAGAAGCATGCATGTTTGTCCACGTTGCGAAACCACGCTTTCTCAATCTGAAGTCAGCGAAGGTTATAGGGATATTAAAGATTTATCGGCTGTGGCTAAGTTTAAAATAAAAAACACTGAAAATGAATATATATTAGCCTGGACTACCACTCCTTGGACACTTATAGGTAATGTAGCTTTAGCAGTAGGTGAAGATATTGAGTATGTTAAAGTAAAACAAAATGAAGCTATTTATATTTTAGCTAAAGACAGATTAGAAGAGATAATGAAAGAAAATGATTATGAGATTATAGCTAATATTTCAGGCTTAGATTTAATAGGCCTAGAATACGAACCCTTATTCCCTTACTATAAAAATCAAGATAACTTAGAGAATAAGGAAAATGGTTGGAAAATATATAGTGCTAAGTTTGTAACTATTGAAGAGGGGACAGGCGTAGTTCATATTGCCCCGGCTTTTGGTGAGGACGATTTAAATTTAGGTAAAGAATATAATCTGCCCTTTATACAACACGTGGATATGAGCGGTCATTTTAAAGAGGAAGTAACAGATTTTGCTAGTTTAATGGTAAAGCCTCAAGTTGATCATATGGCCACTGATGTGGAGATTATAAGGTATTTAGCTCATAATAATTTACTATTTAGTAAAGAAAAATATGAACATAGCTATCCTTATTGTTGGCGTTGTGATACTCCGCTTTTAAACTATGCCACTTCATCATATTTTGTAAAAGTTGAGGAAATAAAAGATAAATTACTAGAGCAAGCTAAAGAAATTAATTGGAGCCCTGAACACTTGAAAATAGGACGTTTTGGTAAATGGTTAGAAGGAGCTAGGGATTGGTCAATTTCTAGGCAAAGATTTTGGGCTAGCGCTATTCCTTTATGGCAATGTGATAGTTGTCAGGAGGAGAAGGTAATTGGCTCAGTTAAAGAATTAGAAGAGCTATCAGGAAAAGCAGTGCCTGATTTGCATAATCATGTTATTGATAAGCTTACTTTTAAATGTGAAAAATGTGATGGAAGCATGAAAAGAATTGAGGATGTTTTAGATTGTTGGTTTGAGTCGGCTTCTATGCCTTATGCTCAAATGCATTATCCTTATGAAAATAAGGAAAAATTTGAAAGTACTTTTCCTGCTCAATTTATTGCTGAAGGCGTTGATCAAACTCGTACCTGGTTTTATTACTTACATATTATTTCGGTAGCTTTAATGGATAAACCAGCTTTTAAAAATGTCATAGCTAACGGCATTGTTTTAGCTGAGGATGGTAAAAAAATGTCTAAAAAGTTAAAAAACTACCCTGACCCTATGTTGGTTTTAGACAAATATGGAGCTGATTCTCTGCGCTATTATTTATTATCTGCACCAGTAATGTTAGCTGATAACATGAATTTTTCTGAAAGTGGAGTTTTAGAAGCCAAGAGAAAAACAGTGATGATTTTAAATAATGTTTTTAACTTCTATAGTTTATATGAAGATAAAAATTTAAAGACTATAGACAGTGATGATTTTTTAGATGTATGGATGATATCAAGGTTAAATGAAGTTGGTAAAGAAACAACTAAGGCTATGGAAAACTATAACTTACCCAAAGCTACTAAACCCTTAACTTTGCTCATAGATGATCTTTCTACCTGGTATTTAAGAAGAAGTCGGGACAGATTAAAGGGAACTAGTATGGAGGCTAAACAAAAAACTCTGAGCACCTTGCGCTATCTATTTGAGAAAATATCTTTACTCATGGCTCCTTTTACCCCCTTTATAGCGGAAGAGTTATGGCAAAATATCACTGGTTATGATTTTAAAGATTCAAATAAAAGTGTGCATTTAGAAGTTTGGCCTGAATTTGATGATATAGATAGTTTATCTTTAGAGAGGATGCAAATAATTAGAGAAATTGTTGAGTTAGGACTGGCCAAGAGAGATGAAACTAATTTAAAAGTTAGACAGCCCCTGGCTTCTATTACAATTTTTAGTGATAAAGATTTAACTTTAAATGAAGCAGAAAAAGAGCTTTTAAAAGATGAGCTCAATGTAAAAGAAGTTTTAGTTGAAAAAGCTGATAAAGTCAAAGCTTTAAGGGTGGCTTTAGACACGAATTTAAGTGAAGATTTAATTTTAGAAGGTATAAAAAGAGATTTGGTTAGGTTAATAAACAACTTAAGAAAAGAAAGCTCTTTGACTATTTCTGATACAGTTAATGTCTATTTACACAGTGACTCTGAAAAAATTCAAAAAGCAGTAGCTATTTTTAGTCAGGAAATAAAAGCGGAGGTTTTGGCTAAAGAATTAACTTTTTTACAAAAAGATGGATTATTAGCAGAAAAAAATGTTAAAATAAATGATGAAGCTTTGTTTCTAGGTTTAGAACAAATTAATTAAATTAATAATCAAAACTCAAAATAATTAATTAATAATTTAATTTAAAAAATAATTAATAATTAGAGTTTAAGCTCTTAATAAAAAAATATGACAACACTTTGGTGGGTAATTATTGCAGTAGTAGGTGTTCTTATTATTGCAATTATTTCGCTTTACAACAGTTTAATTCGCCTTAAAAACAGGGTGGACGAAGCTTGGAGCGATATTGACGTACAACTTAAAAGACGTTATGACTTAATTCCTAATTTAGTTTCTACAGTTAAAGGTTATGCTGAGCATGAAAGAGAGACTTTAGAAAAAGTGGTAGAAGCTAGAAACATGGCAGTAAATAATCAGCAAAATAGTGATGTACAAAAACAAGCTGAAGCTGAGAATATGTTAAGTGATGCCTTAAAATCAATTTTTGCTTTATCTGAGAGTTATCCTGATTTAAAGGCTAATACTAATTTTTTAGAATTACAAAGAGAATTATCTGATACTGAAAATAAGATTCAAGCTGCTAGAAGATTCTATAACGCTAATGTTAGAGATTTTAATACTAAGATACAAGTATTTCCTTCTAATTTAATTGCTAATAAGTTGAATTTCAAAAAATATGATTATTTTGAAATTGAAACTAGCGAGGCTAAACCTGTAGAGGTTAAGTTTTAAGTTTAGTTAATTAATATTAAATTATGCCCAGTTTATACACTAAAGCCAGAAATAACCAGTATAAGAGTTATTTCTTGCTCAGTCTTTTCTTTGTCTTAATTGTTTTAGCTGGCTGGGGACTGAGCTATATTTATGAGGATCCGTTCATCCTATATTTTGCTGTATTTATTAGTATAGTTTTAACCGTTTTCAGTTATTGGAATAGTGATAAGCTGGTTTTATCTTTTACTAAAGCTAAAGAGTTAAAATTTGAGGATAATAAGGAGATATATAGGTTAGTGGAGAATTTATGCATTACAGCAGGACTGCCTGTGCCAAAAATATATATCATTGAAGACAACTCCCCTAATGCTTTTGCTACTGGTAGAGATAAAGATCATGCGGTTATAGCTTTAACTACGGGGATTATAAATAAGTTGGAGAAAAGTGAGCTGGAGGGGGTAATTGCTCACGAGCTTTCTCATATTGGCAATCGTGATATATTATTAGCTACTCTTATCACAGTTTTAGTGGGAGGTATAGTGATGTTAGCAGATTATCTGCGTTATGCTAGTTTTTTTAGAGGTAGTGATAGAAAAAATAGTGGTTGGACTGGGATGATTCTGTTAGTTTTAATTATCATTGCCCCTATTTTTGCTTATCTATTAAAGTTTTCTATATCCAGACAAAGAGAATATTTAGCTGATGCTGATGCCGCGCTTTTAACTAGATATCCAGAGGGCTTAGCTAGAGCACTGGAGAAAATTAGCGTTGATCCCTTGCCAGTTAAAACTGCTAATAAATCTACTGCTCATCTCTTTATAGCCTCACCTTTAAATAAAAACTTAAAGCAAGGTAATGCAATTTCTCGCGCTTTCGCCACTCATCCACCAATAAGCGAAAGAGTAAAAAGACTTAGAGGGATTGATATACATAGAGAAGAAATAGTTTAAATAATCCCAGAGAGGCTTGTAAAAATAAGCTTAATTTTCAAAATTATTTATTTACCAAGGGTTATTTATTTATCATTAATTAATTATATATGACCAGTAAAGAAATACTTGACTTAGCTATTTCTAAAGCTATTAAAGCTGACCTCAGAGGAGAGGCAAGAGTGAAAGAGCTTTTAGAAAGAATTAATAAAAAGTATCAAAAACTTTCTCAAGAAGAGCAAGCTAAGTTTGATAAAGAAAAATTAACTAATCCTTATCCAGATAGTCGTTTGTTAGTTGATAACGGCAAAGCAGAGATTAAAAAAATTTTAGCTGGTATTGATATGGAAGTGCCAGAGCTTCTTTTAGCTAAAGAGTTAAAAGATGTAGACTTAGTTTTATCTCATCATCCCGAGGGACAGGGTTTAGCTGACCTTTCTAGTGTTATGAGTTTGCAGGCTGAAGTTTTAGCCACTTATGGACTGCCTATAAACATTGCTGAAGCCGTGACCAAACCTAAAATAACTGAGGTTTCTAGAGGAGTAAGTGGGGCTAATCATTTTCGCTCAGCAGATACTGCTAAGATATTACAAATTGACTATGCTTGTACTCATACTACCGCTGATAATTTATCAGCTAAATTTATACATGATTTAATAGAGGAGAAAAAACCTGAGTATGTAGAAGATCTTTTAAAGTTATTAGAAGAAGTGCCTGAATATAGACAAGCTCAAGAAAAATTAGCTGGACCAATGCTATTTGCTGGTAGTCCTGAAAATAGTTGCGGAAAAATTGTGGTTACTGAATTTACTGGTGGTACTTCTGGCTCTAAAGATGTATTTGAGAAAATGGCGCAATATGGTTTTGGCACTATTATTGGCATGCACATGTCTGAAGAACACAGAAAAGAAGCAGAAAAATATCACTTAAATGTTATAATTGCTGGTCACATGTCTTCTGATTCTCTGGGGATGAATTTGTTTTTAGATGAGCTGGAGAAACAGGGAATTGAGGTGATAGTAACCTCAGGACTGATTAGAGTGAAGAGGTTTTAATCACCTTAAATATTATTGCTTGAGGTTATTTAGTAAATATTAAGATTAGCAATAAAAACTTTATATAAACAAATGAAAAAACCAGAATTATTAGCTCCAGCTGGAGACTTGCAAAAACTTAAAACCGCTTTAGCTTTTGGGGCTGATGCTGTCTATTTTGGTTTACCTGACTTTTCTTTGCGAGTTAGAATTAATAATTTTACTTGGCAGGATATAAAAGCCGGGGTTGATTATGCCCACAAATTAAATAAAAAAGCCTATATCACCTTAAATATTTTTGCTCACAATGATCACTTAAAAAAAGTTAAGTCTCATATTTTAAAACTTAAAGAAATTAAACCCGATGCTTTATTTGTCTCTGATCCTGGCTTTATAGCTTTAATAAAAGAAATTTGGCCAGAGGCTAATATAAGTTTAAGTACTCAAGCTAATTGTACTAATTGGTTATCTGCTAGGAGTTATTTTAAGCAAGGAGTAAAAAGAGTAATTTTAGGCAGAGAACTTAGCTTAAAAGAGGTAGCAGAGATAAAGACTAAAGTGCCTAAATTAGAAATAGAAACTTTTGTTCATGGTGCTCTGTGTATGGCTTATTCTGGCAGATGTTTTTTGTCAAAACAAATACTTGGCAGGGATGCTAATTTAGGCGACTGTGTTCAGCCTTGTCGTTGGGAGTATGAAATTAAGCCTATAGGGCATGAAGGTAGCTTTATTTTAGGCGAGGAAGCAAATGGTAGTTATATTTTAAATTCTCAGGACTTGTGTCTTATAAAAAGAATCCCTGAGATGATAAGAGCTAAAATAGATGCTTTTAAAATAGAGGGTAGGGCTAAAAGTGTATATTATTTGGCTAATGTAGTTGGCGCCTATCGACAAGCTATTGATTTGTATTTTTCAAAAATGGAGAGAAATGATTTAAAAAAGAAATTAAACTTTTTATATAAAGAATTAGAGACAAAATTAAATCATCGTAGTTACAGTGAAGGTTTTATGTTTAAAGCTGGAAAAACTGCTCAAAATTTAAATAATGAAAATTCTGTGCCTGGTTGGGAGTTTTGCGGGCAAGTAATAAATTCTAAAAAATCTAATAATTCTCAAGGTATAAGCTATGTTTCCGCTATTAAAGTTCATAATAGCTTGAAAATAGGTGATAAAATTGAGATAATAAGACCAGGATATAATATAGAAAAAATCACACTAAAAAAGATGAGAGATTATAAGAGCCAGAAAAACTTAGAAGAAGCTCATGGTGGCGGTGGTGGTCAAATAGTTTTAATACAAACTAAGGAAGAATTAGAACCCTTTAGTGTTTTAAGAAGAAAATTATAATATTATGTTAGCTTTAATTAAAGGACAAGTAATCTTAAAAAGACCTAATTATTTGATTTTGGAAAATCAAGGTTTAGGTTACAAAATATTTATAGCCCCAGAAGTTTTAGCTGAGTTAAATAAAGGAGATGAAGCTTCTTTTTTTGTCTATCATAACATTAAAGAAGATGCAGAAGATTTGTATGGCTTTAATTCTTTTGAAGATTTAGAAATGTTTGAAATGCTTATCTCAGTTTCCGGTATTGGTCCTAAGTCAGGGCTAAGTTTAATGTCTTTAACTGGCACAGAGCACTTAAAAAGCTCTATTATCTCTGGAGATGTTAGTTTACTTACTAAAGTTTCAGGAGTAGGGAAAAAGACGGCTGAAAGGGTGGTGTTAGAGCTGAAAGAAAAGATTGGTAAATTAGAGAGCGAAATTCAATCTCCGAGTTTAGGAGCTAACTCACGAGTTTTAAGCGATGAAATAGATGCACTTATGTCTTTAGGCTACTCTTTACAGGAAGCTAGAGAAGTTTTAAAGAAGGTTGATAAGGATATAACTGATAGTGCTCAAAGAGTGAAGGAGGCTTTAAAGTATATTGGGTAGTTGTTGTTTTAAATAAAAAAAGCTGTTACATTTTGTAACAGCTAAGATCCCGAGGATGGAATCGAACCACCGGCCTACCGATTAAAAATCAGACGCTCTAGCCAACTGAGCTACTCGGGACGTGTTTATATATAAAGAACTTATAATCCATATATTATATTAATTACAAATATAAGTTAAGCACTTATATTTTTTTGTTTATTTTAGGTGTTTATAGTATATTTTATTTAATATTAGCAAATATATTGTTATATTTTCCTGTTTTCCGCATGGGGACACCCAAATACGCTAGTCACTTTGAATAATATCGAATAAAGTACGTTGATCATGATCCATTCTTAAGTATTTGTTTTTTTGTTTCTTTGAATCTGGTAGTAAATAAACCATTTCATACA
>JAIPJA010000043.1 GCA_021734405.1 Minisyncoccota bacterium | reverse complement strand
CCAAAAACTTAAAAAACTAAACCAAATAAATCAAATAACAATTAACAAAACCATGAACTTAAAACCACTCGCTAAAGTTACATTTTCAAATCGTTTAACGAAGTAAGTTATGGTTACATTTTTGGATCATTTGACACGGCTATTGAACTATTGCGGTTCTATTGAATTATTTTTTCAAATATTATTAAATAAAAGCAACCTCTAATAAAGGCTGTTTTTAAATGAAAGAAAAACATTTTTAAAGCGTATTAAATTAAAAGGGTTAAATAATATTAATTTTATGAAAAAGAGAAGTGTTAGTTTAATTTTTTTATTTTTATTTTTAGCTTTAATTTTTTCAGCTTGTAGTAGTGGCTCAGCTATTAATAAAAATAGTCAGTCAAGTTTTAATCATCCAGATTTTGGCCAACCAGAAGAATCACCTGATTTAATGGGTATAGTAAAATCAACTAGCGGTAACGAAATAACTATTTTGAAATTAGATATGCCTAGCGCTGAAGATCGCCAAACAAATTTTAATAATCAAGATCAGCCAAGCTCTAGTGGTAATGAAGATAATAAAGCGCCTGTTTTTGGATCTGTGTCAGGAGAAGCAGGTAGGGTTGGCGGGCCAGGATTTGGGCAAAGGAGCGGGAGTTATTCTCAAGAAGACATGCTTTCTAAAATGAAGGGAAGAACTAGTGGTGAAGAAACTTTAATTATACCAGTGGGCATTAGAATGTTAAAATTAGAAGATAATAGTGATAATAAAAGCAGGCAGATGATAGAAGCTAGTTTAGAAGATGTTAAAGCCAACAGCATTATTAGTGTTTGACTTAACCAAGAAGTGTCTGATCGTAAAATTGCTAATTTTGTCGTGATAAGATAAATTAATAAAAAATATGGAATCAATTTTAGAGGAAAGCCGTAAAGCTAAAGGTTTAGGGGGAAAATTTAAAAAAAGAAGTAAAAAAATAGTTTTAGTTGCTATAATTTTACTACTTACAGCGGGGTCAGCTTATGCTTATTTTTCTAAATCAGATAGTAATAAACAAGTTGTAACTCAAACTAAAAATTGGCAAGTTAAAAAGGATAATTTATTATTGTCTGTTGAGAGCGAGGGGCAGGTAGTAGCCGAAGATGGAGTTGAGTTAAGTTTTTCAGTTTCCGGAGATATTTTAGAAGTTTTAGATGTCTTTGTGAAGGAAGGAGATAAGGTTAAAAAGGGCGATAAAATAGCCTCAGTAAAAACAGAAGCTTTAGAACTATCTTTACAAAACTCTTATGCTAGTTATCAATCAGCCTTAGCTAGTTATAATGAAAAAATTTCTGGACCAACAAATGAAGAAATTGAAGCTAAAAAATTATCCATCTCTCAAGCAGAAATTTCTTTAAATCAATCAGAAATTTCTTTAGCAAAAGTAAAAACTAGCGCCAAAGAAAAAGTTAGAAGCGCTGAACAAGCCTTAAGTGATGCTGAAGATAATTTAAATTTAAATCAATCAGAGGTAGACAGTGAAGATGTAAAAGAAGCCTATGAAGACTTGGCTAATACAATTAAGCCAGTTATTATGAGTGTAGAAAATATTTTGCTTGATTCTGATAAAATTTTAGGTATTGATAATATGGCTGAAGACCCTGATTTAGTTATGGTTTTAGGAGCTAAGGATAAAATTACTTTAAATAACGCTAAAAATAGCTATATAGATGCTAAGGGCTTACAAGATGATTTAAGCTATTATAATTTGTCTTTATCTCAATATAGTGATTATAGAGATATAGAATCAGCCTATAGCCTAACGGCTGATACTTTAGAAAAATTAGAAAGTCATTTATATTATTTACAAAAAACTTTAGAAGCTACAGTGGCCTCCGCTGAAGTTCCTGAAAATGAAATTTCTTCATATAAATCAACAATAGTTTCTAATAGGAATACTGTAAGTAGTAAAATAAGCAGTTTAAATAATGCTTATAGAGCAGTTAATGATGCAAAAGATAGATTAGATGATTATGTGACAGAGTATAATGATGCTAAAAACAATTTAGAAATTGCCAAAGAAGAATCAGAACAGGATATCGCTACCGCTGAGTCATCTCTAGAGGCTAAAAAATTATCCTTAGAACAAACCAAAACTGATTACAATAATTTGTTTAATGAAATTTCTGCTTCAGAGTTAGCTGCAGCTAAGTCTCAATTAACCTCTGCGACCACTAATTTAAATAAAGCTAAATTAGAGCTAGACAAAGCTACTTTATATTCACCTATAGATGGTGAAATAGCTTTATTAAATTATAAAGCTGGAGATATTATTATGACTAGTGAAAATAAGCCAGTGGCTGTTATTATAAATAACAACACTTTATTTATCGAGGCTAATATTGAAGAAGCGGATATTAGTAAATTAAAAGTTGGGCAGAAAGCTTATATAACCTTTGATGCTTTAGACGAGCTTAAAATTGAAGGAGAAGTTAGTTTTATGTCTTTAACTTCTGAAACTAGCAATAATGGTATAGTTACCTATTTGGTTAAGGTTTTATTCAATAAAGAAGATTATCCCATTAGAGAGGGAATGACAGCTTATGTTGATTTTGTTATTTCAGAAACAGAGGATGTCTTAACTGTTCCTGTGTCAGCTATTAAAAATATAAACGGATCTCCATCAGTGCAACTTCTAAACGGAGAATGGCAAGCAGTTTCCTCCGGTTTTACAGACGGGAAATATGTAGAAATTATTAGTGGTTTAAATCAAGGAGACATTGTTGTTTATTAATTCGATATTTAAATTTTTTTATGTCTGGACTAGAAGTTGAGTTAAAAAATGTATATAAATCTTATAGCTTAAGTAATAAAGAAAAAATACCTGTTTTAAAGGGAATAACTTTAAAAATAAAAAAGGGAGAATTCGTAGCATTAATGGGGGAGTCTGGTGGAGGAAAAACTACATTATTAAATATTATAGGTTGCCTACAACCTTTATCTAAGGGAGAGTATTTTTTAGAGGGGGAAAATATTGGTAAAGTTAGAGATGATTTTACTTTAGCTTATATACGTAATAAAAAAATGGGTTTTATTTTTCAACAGTTTAACCTTTTTTCTAGGTTAAATGCTTTAAAAAATGTATCTTTACCAGCATTATACGCATCTACTGATAAAAAAATTAGAGAAGAAAAGGCTAGAAAGCTTTTAAATAATTTAGGTATGGGTGATCGTTTAAAACATAAGCCCTCTGAACTTTCCGGAGGACAGCAACAACGAGTGGCAATTGCTAGAGCTTTAATTAATGACCCAGAAATTATTTTGGCCGACGAGCCCACAGGAGCTTTAGATTCTAAATCAGGATTAGAGGTTATGGAAATATTTAAAGATTTTAAAAAACAGCAAAAAACTGTAATTATGGTAACTCATACCGCTGAAGTAGCTAAATATGCAGATCGTATTATTTACTTAAAGGATGGTCAGATTTTAGACCATGATTATAAATTAAAATCTAATTATTAAAATATGAGAAGAGAGATATTTTATATGGCTTTTGAATCTCTTTTAGCGAAAAAAACCAGAAGTTTTTTATCAATGTTGGGAATAGTAATAGGAGTTTCTACGGTTATTGCTGTATTTGCTATTGGTCAAGGCGCTAGGCAAGCTGTTGATGATCAGTTTGCTGGACTGAGCGCTAAGTCAATTGTGGTTATGGGGTCTGGCATGAGACCAGGGGCTACTTCTAGTTCTAAACTTAATATTGATGATGTAGCTTTAATTAGAGAACAAGCTGCTCATATATCTTCAGCTGTTGGTATGATCGAGGGCAATGGAGCAGTAAGTTATAATTCTAATGAAGTTATCTCATCTGTTATAGGTACTGAAGTTGATTTTTTACAGGTAGCTAATATGTCGTTGAAGTTTGGTAGGTTTTTTAATGGTGAAGAAAACAAAGATAAAATAGTAGTTTTGGGTAGTGATATTTATAGTAACTTATATGATAATGGAGAGAATCCTTTAGGTAGCACTGTTACTATTTCTGGTAAAAAACTAGAAGTGATTGGTGTTTTTGAGGAATCTGGAAGCTCTTTGGGTCGTTTAAGTAAAGATGAAGCTGTTTATATCCCTTATGAGATTGCTCAAGGCAGTCTTTTAGGTAGTCGAGGCGGACAATTAATGATTACTTTAGAAGCTGATGAAGTAGATAATGTTTCCCTGGCTACAGAGGAAATAAAGTCAATTTTGAGATCAGAACATAAATTAAAAGATAATCAAGAAGATGATTTCAGAATCATGGATGCGGGTTCTATGGTTGGCGCTGCTCAAGAATCAGCTAAGCTTATGTCAACAATTTTAACTTTAGTGGCTGCTATCACTCTCCTGGTTTCAGGTATTGGTATTATGAATGTTATGTTTGTAACAGTAGCTGAGAGAACTAAAGAAATAGGCATAGCTAAAGCTATTGGCGGTAAACAAGGCGATATTTTGTTTCAATTTTTAATGGAGTCAATTATATTGTCAACTATAGGTGGTTTTTTAGGCGTTATATTAGGACAATTAGCTATACCAATTATCTCTCATTTTAATATTATAGCTATGTCTTCTTCAATTACCGGTCCTGTTTTAGGATTTTCCTTTTCCGCTATAGTTGGCATAGCTTTTGGTTTTTATCCAGCTTTTAAAGCCAGTCGTTTAGATCCAGTAGATTCTTTAAGAAGCGAATAATTATTAAAATGGTTTATTAAACAAAAACAACCCTTAATTAAGGGTTGTTTTTGTGTGTTTTTAAATTTGGTATTTGAAGATTTTTTGATCCAAGTAGGCATCAACGCCTACCTTCAAAGAAGGTAAGCCGACCTTCTGTGTCGCCGATTAAGGTTTACAGAAACTCCCTAGAAAGGAGGTGATCCATCCACAGCTTCCGCTACAGATGCCTTGTTACGACTTCGTCCTTGTCACCAGCCTTACCTTCGACCCTCAAAGAGGGGCTTCGGGTATTGCCAGCTCCCTTGACGTGACGGGCGGTGAGTACAAGACCCGAGAACGTATTCACCGTGGTGTGGCTGACCCACGATTACTAGCGATTCCAACTTCATGAGGTCGAGTTGCAGACCTCAATCCGAACTGAGAGAAGGTTTTAGGGATTAGCTCCGCCTTACGGCTTGGCAGCCCTTTGTCCTTCCCATTGTAGCACGTGTGTCGCCCAAGGTGTAAGAACCATGCTGATTTGACGTCATCCCACCTTCCTCCCACTTAAAGCGGGCAGTCTTCTATGACACGTAAAACATAGAAAAAGGGTTGCGCTCGTTTTCCGACTAAACGGTACATCTCACGACACGAGCTGACGGCAACCATGCAGCATCTGTCTAGCACCCTCGAAGGCTTCCCTGTTTCCAGGGCGTGCAGCTAGATGTCAAACCTTGGTGAGGTTCTTCGCTTATCATCGAATTAAACCACATGCTCCACCGCTTGTGCGGGTCCCCGTCTATTCCTTTGAGTTTTAAGCTTGCGCTCGTACTCCCCAGGCGGGATGCTTAACGGGTTACCTTAGATTAACAGCACTGAGAGGGTCGATACTCCCAATGCTTAGCATCCAGCGTTTACAGCGTGGACTACGAGGGTATCTAATCCTCTTCGCTCCCCACGCTTTCGTCCTTGAGTGTCAGGTTCGTTCTAGCAAACTGCCTACGCATTCGGCGTTCTTACTGATATTAACGGATTTAACCCCTACACCAGCAATTCCGTTTGCCTCTTCCGACCTCTAGTCTATTCATCTCTCCCGCAGCCTCCAAGTTGAGCCTGAAGATTTAACAGGAGATGCAATAAACAACCTACGGACCCTTTACGCCCAATAAATCCGGATAACGCTTGGGGCCCTCGTATTACCGCTGCTGCTGGCCAATTAATTAATTTACTTAATTGACTTGGACTATATCTCCATCCTTTTTAAAAGGATGCTCGGCGTCTTATAGCAGTGCGAATTTTCTTTATTAATAAAGAAGAACTGCTATCTCTCCATTTAAGGATTAGTCTCTGAAGGGTTAATTATAATAAAGGAGGAATTTTATGCTTAAAACAGTCAATTATATATGGTTTTATTGTAGACATAAATTTTAATCTGCCTTGTCTGCCAATATATAATTTTGGGTATCTTTTTCCTCTACACAATGGATTTTGTACTGTTGAAAAAATTTGAAAATTTTTTTCAAGAGCGTCTTTTAACATTTTAGCTTCTCTCAATGAGAAACAATTAATACATAAGCTAAAGGCAAAGTGATCTTTTAGTCTCCAATCTAAATTTCCATCATCCATATACCAAATAGCTAAAGATAATGGGTCTATTAATATATCTGAAATATTTTCAGGAACTATTTTTGTTTTTTTTGAGTAAAAAACATTTTTTAATTCTGTTATTTCATTAATATATCTTGTGCCAAAAAACCATTGACTATTATCTTTACGCTTGTTAGGTGGACTTTTACAAAGATTTTTTAATTCTTTGTAAAGCCAAAACACATATTCTTTGTGTTTTTTGCATTGTTTTATTTGAATTCTAGTGCCTTTATAGCCGTTGAATTCTAAATGACCATCACCTAAAATTGTGCCGATAATAATAGATTTTTGCCTTTTGGTAAGCTTAATTTCCATTGTATGATTATAACAACTTCCCTGCTGATTGTCTAACTACTAAGCAACAGATTATTGTAGCTAAAGTTTCCAGCATATAAGCCGAGTGTTCATCTTAATGTTACCATTAAGAGTCGCGCTTCATTGTAATACAAGATTGCTGCTAACATTATGTTCACGAGGTTAGCAGCCCCTTATTCATTAGGTACCGTCAATAATTTTCGTCCCTAATAAAAGCAGTTTACACTCCGAAGAGCGTCTTCCTGCACGCGGCGTCGCTCCTTCAGCCTTTCGGCCATTGAGGAAGATTCTTGACTGCAGCCTCCCGTAGGAGTCTGGGCAGTGTCTCAGTCCCAGTGAGGCGGGTCATGCTCTCACACCCGCTATCCGTCATAGCCTTGGTAGGCCGTTACCCCACCAACAAGCTGATAGACCATAGGCCCCTCCCGAAGCACCGGAGTTTTAAATAAGAAACTTAAGCTTCTTATTACTATTGGGTATTATTCTCGCTTTCGCAAGGTTATTCCCATCTTCGGGGCAGGTTACCAATGTGTTACTCTCCCGTTTGCCAAGCTAGTAAACTAGCTTTCGACTTGCATGCCTTAGACACGCCGCCAGCGTTCATCCTGAGCCAGGATCAAACTCTCATAAAAATATCCGAGATTTAAAAGCTTTCGCTTTTAAAAGTTGTGTTCTTGTATATGTGTATTTTGTTGATGCCTACTGGCATCAAAAAATCGCTCACCAAATTTAAAAAGATTTAAAGAACATTTAACAGAGATAAAAACAGTAATATTATTCATATCACTGTCTACTATTCTTTTTCTGTTTTATAGTATATCCCTTATAATAAAGCATTAAGTAATTGCTGTCAAGAGTTTAAAAAGCTAATAAAATCAAGGGTTTTAGAAATTAGTCTAATTTTTATTTTTTCTTTCAATTTTTATTTCCCGCTTTTTCTCGCTTTTAGTTAAAATAGAAATAAGTAGATAATTAGAGGGTAAAATACTCTTTACTTTATCAGCCCATTCTATTACCACTAAAGTATTTTTATCTTCTATATATTCATCTATACCTAGAGACCTTAATTCTTGTTCTGAGTTTAATCTGTAGGCGTCAACATGACAAAGATATTTTATGGTTTTATGTTTAGTTTTGTAAATTTTAAAAATATTAAAAGTAGGGCTATTTACAGCTTCTTTAATATCTAAACTTTGAGCTAAGCCTTGAACGAAAACAGTTTTACCCGCACCTAAGTTTCCTTCTAAGGCAATAATAAAGGGAGCTGATATATCGCTGATAATTTCAGTAGCTATTTTTTGAGTTTCTTTAGGAGAGTTGCTAATAAAAGTTTTCATGTCTAAAATTAATTATTTTTATATCTCTAATTGTATTATATAGGTCAAAGCTTTTTAATGTCAAAGTGTTTTAGAAGTAAACGACCACCAGTCTGAGGACTGGTGGCTTTTTATTAGCCGGCCATGCCGGCAGGTCGGTTTTAGTGATGATTGTATTTAAGATGTTAATTTATCAAACAAAGAAGGTTGATTTACTTCATTGTGGTGAT
>JAIPJA010000042.1 GCA_021734405.1 Minisyncoccota bacterium | reverse complement strand
AAAGTTCTAAACCACTTAAGTCGGAAAAAACTAAAAAAGATAGTGATGATAATAATAAAGATAAGCAAGCTGTAAAAGGCAAGGAAATAAATGATCCTTCACATTTAGCCTCTAGAGGTGGACATGATAAAGTTGAAGGTAGCAGCACTAAAGGATCAGGTAGAAAAATGTTTCGCCGTAAATCAGGCTAGATTATAAATATTAAAAACTATGGGAAAGAAAATTAATCCAAAAATTTTAAGAATAGGTATTATAAAAACTTGGCCTTCACTTTGGTTCAAGAAAAAAGAGGACTACATCAAAAGCGTTAAGCAAGATGTAGAAATCAGAAAATACATCTTAAAGAATTTTAAAGAAGCTGGTGTTGATGCTGTAGAAATTGCTAGAGGTGCAAATAAGATTAGTATTGATATCCATACTGGCAAACCAGGTATAATTATTGGTCGAGGGGGAAATGGAATTGAGGATTTAAAAAAGAAAATTCATAGATCATTTTTAAAGAACTTTCGTCCCAATGAAATTCAATTAAATGTTAAGGAAGTCAGTCGTCCTAATTTAAGTGCACAAATTTTAGTTCAGTCAATGATTTTAGATATTGAGAAAAGAATGCCTTTTAGAAAAGTAATGAAACAAGCCATAAATAGAGTAGAAAGAGCCGGTGCTTTAGGTGTAAAAGTAATGATTTCTGGCAGATTAAATGGTGCTGAAATTGCTCGTAGTGAGAAATTAGTTTCAGGAAAAGTTCCTTTGCAAACTTTGCGTGCTGATATTAATTATGCTCGTGGAACTGCTTTTACCACTTATGGAGCTATTGGTATTAAGGCTTGGATATATAGAGGCGAAATTTTTAATAAAGACACTTCCAAATCAGATAAAGGAGAAGTGATTGGAAAAAAAAGAAATTAAATTTTAGAAAGTATGTTAATGCCAAAAAAGACAAAATACAGAAAAGAGCATAAACGCTATCATAGCGGGCAAGCTTCTAGTTTGCTTAAGGTTAGTTTTGGTGCCCATGGCTTAAAAGCTTTAGAGGGAAGTTGGGTCAGTTCTAGACAAATTGAAGCAGCCAGAAGAGTAATGACTAAATACACTAAAAAGGGAGGTAAAATTTGGATTAGAATGTTTCCAGATAAACCAGTTACACTAAAAGGTGGAGAAATTCCTATGGGAAAAGGAAAAGGAGCAGTTGATCATTATGTAGCTATAGTAAAACCAGGTATGGTTATGTTTGAAATTGCTGGCATTGATGAAGCTACTTCTAAAAAAGCTTTAGAATTAGCCGCCTATAAACTACCAGTAAAATGTAAATTTGTCAGTAAATAAATTTATGAAATTTAAAGATTTAAAAGAAAAAAATTTAAAAGAACTGCATGAACTTTTAGCTGAGAAAAGAGAAGAGTTAAGAGCTCTTAGGTTTAAAGATTCTAATAAGCAGTTAAAAAATGTTAAAGAAATTAGTGTTACAAAAAAGGATATTTCCAGAATATTGACTTTAATTAACAAACAAAAAGATCAAGTTAAAAAATAATTTATATGGAAAAAAATAAATCAGCTAAACAAACTGTATCTGAGAAGGAAAGTAAACAGGCTGTGCTTAGAAGGCTTAGCGGGGTAGTTTTTAGCAGTAAAAATGATAAAACTATCGTGGTTAAGGTTGAAAGCACAAAAATTCACCCTAAGTACAAAAAAAGATATTCCTTGGTTAAAAAATACAAGGTTCATGATGAAAAAAATCAGTATCAAGAAGGTGATAAAGTTGATTTTGTCCAGTGTCGCCCTTTAAGCAAGGATAAGAAATGGCGAGCACTATATTAATTTGTTATTAATAATAAAGAATATGATTCAAGTAGAGTCAAAACTAAAAGTAACTGATAATTCTGGCGCCAAAAAGGTGTTATGTATTAAAGTTTTAGGTGGATATAAAAAAAGATATGCCCGTGTAGGTGATGTTATTACTGTAGCTGTTAAAGAAGCTGTTCCTCATTCTCCTATTAAAAAAGGTGATGTTTTAAGAGCGGTAATAGTAAGGACTAGTAAAGAAATTAGACGCTCTGATGGAACTTATTTAAGATTTAGCGATAATGCTTGTGTTATAGTAGATAAAGAAAAGAAAGAACCTAAAGCCACTCGTGTTTTTGGCCCTGTAGCCAGAGAAGTGAGAAGGGCTGGCTATTTCAAGATAGCTTCTTTAGCCCCTGAGGTTTTGTAAAAATAACAAAATATTTATGAAAATAAAAAAAGGAGACAAAGTAAAAATGCTAGCTGGCAAAGACAAAGGTAAGACCGGGAAAGTTTTGCAAGTGGTAAGAGAAGAAAAAAAGGCTAGTGTAGAAGGTTTAAACCTTTTGATTAAGCATTTAAGACCGAGACGTGAAGGAGAGCAAGGGCAAAGAATAGAGTTTCCAGCCCTCGTAAATATTTCAAATTTAGGATTAATTTGTCCTAAATGTAACAAGGTAACTAGAGTTTCATATAAGCTAGTAAAATCTGAATCAGGAGAAAAAAAATATAGACAGTGTAAGAAATGTGAGGAAACCTTTGTTTAATAATTTTGATAAATATGAATAGTTTGCAAGAAAAATACAATCAAGAAATTATTTCTAAGTTAAAGGAAAAATTTTCTCTAAAAAATACCATGGTGGTGCCAAGAGTTACTAAAGTTGTGGTTAATGTGGGGTTTGGTAGGTTTAGCAAAGAAAAAGAGCATATCAGCAAGATAGAAAAAGCCCTAAGAGAACTTTCTGGTCAGAAGCCAGTATTTACCAAAGCTAAGAAATCTATTTCTGCTTTTAAGCTTAGAGAAGGTATGATTATTGGAGCTATGGTTACTTTAAGAAAAGAAAGAATGTATGATTTTGTAGAAAAATTGGTAAGTATTACTTTTCCTAGAGTAAGAGATTTTAGAGGTTTAAATACTTCTTCAATTGATCAGGCTGGAAATTTAAATATCGGTTTTAAAGAGCATACTTCTTTTCCAGAAATAGGCATAGAAGATTCTGATAATGTTTTTAGTTTAGAAGCTACCTTAGTTACTAATACCAAAAATAGGGAGCAAGGCTTGGAGCTTTTCAAGTTGCTTGGATTTCCTTTTAAAAAATAGTATATGGCTAGAAAAGCATTAATTGTAAAAGCAAATAAAAAACCTAAATTTTCTACCCGCAAGATTAATCGTTGCTGGCGTTGTGGACGTAACCACGGCTATTTAAGAGATTTTGATTTGTGTCGAATTTGTTTTAGAGAATTAGCTGATAACGGTGACTTACCTGGAATTAAAAAATCAAGCTGGTAAATTAAAAGTTTTAAATAAGTTATAAAAAATTTATGACAGATCCAATCGCAGACATGTTAACAAGAATCCGTAATGCTTCTGCTGTTAAAAAAGCAGACCTTGTCTTGCCTATGAGTAAAATTAAATATAATATTGCTAAAATATTAGAGACTGAAGGCTGGATAAAGAAAGCGGAAATTATAAAAGGCGGAGAAAAGGGAGCTAAAAACAGCAATTTTGATCAGTTAAAGATTGTTTTAAAATATAAAAAAAATGGCAAGCCTTGTATTAGTAATCTAAAAAAGGTGTCTAAACCCGGTTTAAAGGTTTATGTTAAAAAGGATGAAATTCCTAAAGTTTTAAACGGTTTTGGTTTAGCTATTATTTCCACCTCTAATGGTCTTATGACTAATAGACAAGCTAAGGAAGCTAAAGTAGGGGGAGAATTGATTTGTCAAATCTATTAACCTATAATTTTATGTCACGTATAGGAAAATTACCAATTAGTTTACCGCAAGGAGTTAAAGCCGAGCTTAAAGGAGCTGAAGTTTTAGTGGAGGGTCCAAAGGGTAAATTAAGTCAAAAATTCTTAAAGAATCAAATTAAAGTTGAGATAAGTAATTTAGAGATTAAAGTTTTGCCTTTAAATGAAGAAAGTAAAGATGGTAAAGCTTTTTGGGGTCTTTATCGTAGTCTTTTTAATAATTTAGTAATTGGTGTTAGTGAAGGTTTTGAAAAAAAACTAGAAATAAATGGTGTTGGTTACAGAGGGAGTGTTAGCGGTAATAAGTTAGTTTTAAATTTAGGCTATTCTCATCCAGTAGAATTTATTTTACCTGAGGGAATAATTGGCTCTATAGAAGGTAATGTTATAACTGTTAGTGGAGCTGATAAACAATTAGTAGGAGAGACTGCTGCTAGAATTAGAAAAACTAGAAAGCCCGATGTTTATAAAGCCAAAGGCATAAAATATGTTGATGAAGTAATTATTAAAAAAGAAGGTAAAACATCCGCTAAAGGAGAATAAAATTAGTTATTAAACTTATATGAATAATCAACAGTTAAAACAAAAAAGAAAGAAAAGGCTTCACGCCAAGGTTAGAGCTAAGATAAAAAATAGAATTACTGGAGTTTTAAGACTTAATGTTTTTCGCTCTAATAAGAGTTTGTTTCTGCAAATTATAGACGACAATCAAGGAAAAACCTTGGTAAGCGCTTATAGTAAAGAAATAAAAGAAGCTAAAAATAAAACCGAGGAAAGCTTTGAGTTAGGAAAATTATTAGCTCAGAAAGCTAAAGATAAAAAAATTAGCAAAGTAGTCTTTGATCGAGGATCTTATCGCTATCATGGCCGAGTTAAGGCAGCAGCTGAAGGTGCTCGAGAAGGCGGATTATTATTTTAATTTACTTTAATCTTATATGGATAAAGAAACAAAAACAACAGAGGTGCAAGAAAAAACTGGTAGCCAACCGGCCTCTTTAAAAAATACCGCAAATAACTCATCTAAATTTGATAAAGGCGCTGCTAAAACAGTAGCCAAGACAGTTTATGGTGATAGAAAAGCTAAACAGAGAAGGGAAAGACGCGATAGAAATGATAAAAAAGATGAGTTTGAACAAAGAATTTTAGACATTGCTAGAGTAACCAGAGTTATGGCTGGTGGTAAACGTATGAACTTTAGAGCTTGCGTAGGAATTGGAGATAAAAATGGTAAAGTTTCTGTAGGTTTAGGCAAGGGAGCTGATGTTAGTATTGCTGTAAATAAAGCTGTTAATAGAGCTAAAAAAGAGATGGTTTCAGTTTCTATGGTTAATGAAACTATTGCTCATGAAATTTATCATCGTGAAGGAGCTGCTAAACTTTTATTTAAACCAGCTAGAAAAGGTAGAGGTGTTATTGCTGGCGGTGTAGTTAGAAGTATTTTAGAATTAGCCGGCATTAAAAATATTAGTGCTAAAATTTTAGGTACTAATAATAAGGTTAATAATGCTCGTTGCGCAGTTAACGCTTTGAAAAAATTAAAAAAAGTAGAAAGTAGTAGTGATAATAATAAGGTTAAAAATAAAAATGTTGATAATGCAAATAAAGAGCAAGGCAAAGAAGAAGTTAAAGAGAACAAAGCTAATAAATTAGAAAATAAAGAAAACAAATAAATTATAGAAATATATGGCCTTAGAATTAAATAATTTAAAAAAACCAAAAAGAGTAAAGAAGAGCCGCAAAAGAATTGGTCGCGGTAATGCTTCTGGTTCAGGCACCTATAGTGGTAGAGGACAAAAAGGCCAAGGAGCCAGATCAGGTGTTAGTAATTTAAAAAGACTGGGTATGAAAGCCAGATTATTACAAATTCCCAAGTCCAGAGGCTTTAAATCTTTACAGCCAAAAAATCAAGTCGTATCTGTGGCTGAAATTAATGCTAACTACAAAGAGGGAGAAGTTGTTAATCCGGAAACTTTAACAGCTAAAGATTTAGTTAAAAGAGTTGATTTACCTATTAAAATTTTAGGTAAAGAAAGTTTGAATATAAAAGATTTAAAATTTGAAAAAGTAAAAATGTCACAGTCTCTCCAGGATCAAATAAAGAAATAATTAATTATATGTGGGATAAATTAGTGCAAATTTGGAAAATTAAAGATTTAAGGAATAAAATATTATTTGTTTTAGCCATGTTAGTTATTTTTCGTTTGGTTGCTCATATTCCTATTCCAGGTGTAAATGCTGAAGCTTTAAAAGAGCTATTTGCCTCTAATCAAGTCTTGGGTCTTATTAACATATTTTCTGGTGGTAGTATGCAGAATTTTTCTATTGTGATGATGGGTATTGCTCCATATATTACTTCTTCTATTATCTTTCAGTTGCTAGGCATGATTGTTCCTAAAATAGAAGAAATGCAAAAAGATGAAGCTGGCAGACAGAAAATAAATATGTGGACTCGTTGGGCTACTGTGCCTTTAGCTGCCCTACAAGCTTATGGAATGATTGCTTTGCTTCGAGGTTCAGGTTATCAAATTTTAGGAGATATCAGCACTTTTGATATGTTTTCTATGATTGTTACTATTACTGCTGGTACTATCTTTTTAATGTGGATAGGTGAGCTTATTACTGAAAAACAAGTAGGCAATGGTATTTCACTGCTTATCTTTGCTGGTATTATTTCAGCTTTACCTGGAGCAGTCCAACAAATTGTTTTAAATTTTGATCAGTCTCAGTTGTTTATGCTTTTAGGCTTTTTAGCTATTACTATTATTACAGTAGTGGGAGTAGTTGTTATAAACGAAGGTCAGAGAAACATACCGGTACAGTATGCTAGACAAATTAGGGGTAATAGAGCTTATGGAGGCACTAGTACTCATTTGCCTTTAAGAGTTAATATGGCTGGCGTTATACCAATTATCTTTGCTATTTCCATTATTTTATTTCCTTCTATGATTGCTCAATTTTTTGTTTCCGCACAAACCGAATGGATAGCTAGCACAGCTCAATGGGTAATAGGTATTTTTAATAATCAGCTTATTTACGGTATATTATATTTTGTTTTAGTCTTTGCTTTCACTTATTTCTACACTGAAGTTATTTTTCACCCTAATCAAATTGCAGAAAATTTACAAAGACAAGGTGGTTTTATTCCTGGAATTAGACCAGGCAAGCAAACAGAGAAGTATTTAGCCAATACTACACATAAGATTATTTTTGTAGGAGCTCTATTTTTAGGTCTTATAGCTATATTACCGCTTATCATGAGATACTTTACGGGTGTTCAAGCTTTGGCAGTTGGAGGTACTAGTCTTTTAATCGTGGTGTCGGTAGTTATTGAAACAGTTAAGCAGGTAGAGTCTCAAATGACTATGAGAGAGTACGAATAGTATAATACTTATATTTTTTATATAAAGAAAACCGTGTTTTTTTAAGACATGGTTTTTTTTGTATCTTTATTTAAACTTCACCTTAGTTAGATTAAATTAGTAATGACTTTTATTTATATTAATTAGATTTTGTCAAAGTTAAGGATTTGACAATTATATCCAATAGGATATAATAAATATGTAGCTTTGATGAGTCATTACTGTTTATGGAATTAATTTATTTTGTAGATAAAATTTTAAAATATTGTCCTGTAAAATTATATTTAGAAAAATATCTTCCTTCTTTCCAGGATAACTTAATCATGGCTAAAAGAAAGCAAAAAATATTAGCTGATATTGATGCTAAATTAAGTTATATAAAAGAAAATAAAGGAATGCCAACGCCACCTATTTCTAAACCCTTGCGTGGTTATAGTTTTTTTGAAATTTTAAACACTAAAGACTCTAAAACTGTGATTAGAATTTTATATTTTTGTTATCAAAATAAGCTAGTGCTTTTGCACGCCTTTGAAAAACCTAGTAGTTATAGCAAAGAAAAGGAAAGAAGGTGGATTAATAGACAATATCAAATTGCGCAAAAATATGTATATAGTTTTAAGTTGAACCCACAAAATTATGAAAAATATAAATAAACAATTAAATCAAGATCCCATAGCTGAAGCTAGAAAAGGTCAATATTTTCAAGATTTTTCTCAAGAAGCCAAAGAAAGAATAAGTTTGGGGGTTGAGATTTATAAACAAAGAAAAGTTTTACAGATTAGTCAAAAGGAATTAGCCAAACGAGCTAAAACCACACAAAAAGTTGTTTCTAGAATTGAAAACGGAGATGTTAATCTTGGCTTTGCTTTATTAAGTAAAATAGCTAGAGTTTTAGATTTTGATTATAAAAATTGGTCTAGAGTTCTAGGTTTTTCTTTGCCATGTAAACTGCAATCTTTTGCTAGCGATAAGATTAGTCATAATAACCAGGTTAAAGCTAGTAGTTCTTCTTAGTAGAACTTAAATAATAAGGAGTATAAGTTATATATTTAAAAGCTTATTTCAAAAAAAGACAGTAAACGACCACCAGTCTGAGGACTGGTGGCTTTTTATTAGCCGGCCATGCCGGCAGGTCGGTTTTAGTGATGATTGTATTTAAGATGTTAATTTATCAAACAAAGAAGGTTGATTTACTTCATTGTGGTGATTTTG
>JAIPJA010000041.1 GCA_021734405.1 Minisyncoccota bacterium | reverse complement strand
AAGTAGCTTTAATATCTCTTTAATAGATTGGTTAATTAAATATAACACAACACGATTTCACTGGAGCTTAAATTTAATGTCTCCGGTGGATTATTTACTTAATAATGGCTACGTGTCCAAAATGTGCTGGACTAATACATTCATTTGAAAAAAAATTAGTTTAAACCTATAATAGAAAAGTAGCACGGACAAAACTAAAAAACAATGGTCCGCTTTTATTTATGTATTTAGAGAAATTAGAAATTCAAGGATTCAAATCCTTTGCTAATAAAAATATCTTAATTTTTCCTCAAGAGCAAAAAGCTGGGAAAAAAGGCCTTACCGCTGTAGTTGGACCTAATGGTTCTGGTAAGTCTAATATTGCTGATGCTGTTCGCTGGGTCTTAGGCGAGCAGAGCAGTAAGGCTTTGCGCGGAAAAAAAAGTGAGGATGTGATTTTTTCTGGTTCTGATAAGAAAGGGAAAATGGCCATGGCTGAGGTTTCTCTTTATTTAAACAATGAAGATAAAGCTAGGCAAGACTTAGAAGATGCTGACTCTCCTTTACACTATAGCGAAATAGTTATTACCAGAAGATTGTTTAGAAACGGAGACAGTGAATATTTAATTAATAGTAAAAGAGTAAGACTGTCTGATATTCAAATGCTTTTAGCCAGAGCTAATTTTGGACAAAAAACCTATAGTGTTATTGGTCAAGGTTTAGTGGAAAACTTTTTAAATACTAGCCCAGCGGAGAGAAAGGATTTTTTTGATGAAGCTACTGGGGTTAAGAAGTTTCAAATTAAAAGAGATGCGGCTCTAAATAAATTACAGGGTAGCCATGAAAATTTAGAACAAGCTAGTTTATTAGTAGCAGAAATAGAGCCTCGTTTAAAGACTTTAACTAGACAAATAGAGAAGTTAAGAAAGAGAGCAGTTTTAGAGGAAGAATTAAAATTAGAGCAACTTAAATATTTTTCTCAACTTTGGCAGGGTCTAAATTTTAAATTAAAAAACCTTAATGAGGAGCTTTTAGTTTTAGAAAAAAGTGATCGTGATTTAAATTCTCAACTAGAAAAAATTAATTTAGAGTTGAGTTCTTTAGAAAATCAACCAGAGGAAAATTCAGATAAACAGGGTTTAGAAACTCAGTTACAATCTTTGCGCTCTGAGATAAGTCAAAATAGTCGTGAGTTAGCACAAATAGAAACTAGAATAGAAATAGGTTTAGAAAAATCAGGCAAGTTTGATCTCTCCTGGCTTTTAAAAAAACAATCAGAGATAAAAAACAGTTTAGAGAGCCTAGAAAAAGAAGTTGAAATTTTAAATAAGGAGCTAGAAGAAGCTGAGTCTTTGCCAGCTGATAATTCTTTAGCTGAGGCTAAACTTAAGATTTCTCAACTAGAAGAGAAAATTTTAAGCTTTAAGCCTAAACAGCCAGAGATTAAAAGTTTGGTTAATGATTTTTGGCATAAATTTAAAAGTTTAGATTTAGATGCTTCTGATTTAGCAGAAAAAATTAAAAGTTTGCAATTTGAGTTTGAACAAGGAATTAAAAACTTTTTTAATAATTCTCCAGCAATTTTAGAAGAACCTGCAGAGCTAAATACTTGGAAGCAGGACTTAGCCGCTTGGCAGCAAACCCGTTCTCAATTAGAGGAAAAAGATCAAGAAAAACGTTTACAACTCTTTGCTTTAAAGCAGAAAAAGGAAATAAAAAGTAATCAAATAAGAGAGGCTAAAAAAGAATTAGCTGATATAGAAATTAAGATTTCTAGCCAAGGAGAGCAGGAGGATGTGGCTAGTTTAAATAAGGAAAGAGATGGGTTGTTAAAGAACAAACAAGACTTAAGCCATAAAGAGCAAGCGCTTCTTCAAAAAATAGCGATTATAGAGGGGGAAGAAAGAGTTTCTAGGCAAAAGGTTTTTTCTTTGCAAAGAGAGGGGCAAGATTTACAAGCTAAGATTAATAAAAACTCTTTGCACTTAAACGAGGTTAGAGTAAAAATAGCTAGAGAAGAAACTAAGCTTGAGGACTTAGAAAAAGATATTAGACAGGAAGAATTATCTATCTCAGATATAGAGGGGCATAAGAATGAAGAGGAAATAGAGGTTGAAGTAGTTTTTTCTAGAATTTCTAATATTAAGAGACAGTTGGAGATTATAGGTGGTATAGACCCGGAGACAGAAATAGAATATAAAGAAGCTAAAGAAAGGTTTGACTTTTTGCATAAACAGAGTCTGGATTTAGAAAATACTATTAATTCTTTGGAAAAAATAATTTCTGAGTTAGATTTAAAAATAAGAGAACAATTTGATACTGAATTTAAAGTGATTGATAAGCATTTTAATGAGTATTTTAAAAGACTTTTCAGTGGTGGTCAGGCTCAGCTTATTAAAATATACAATTCTGATGAAGAGGATTTAGAAACAGAAGATGAGAAAGTAACACAAAAAATTAAGTTTTTAAAAAAACATAACGCCACCGGACTTAGTGGTATTGAAATTAAAGCTTGTCCTCCAGGAAAAAAGATTAACTCGATTAGCATGCTGTCTGGTGGAGAGAGAGCTTTAACTTCTATAGCTTTAATTTGTGCTATTATAAATGCCAATCCAGCTCCGTTTGTATTTTTAGATGAAGTTGATGCTGCTTTAGATGAGGCTAATTCTGAAAGACTAGCTGGTATTTTAGATGATCTATCTTCTAAGAGTCAATTTATCACTATTACTCACAATAGAGCCTCTATGAAAAGAGCAGGGCTTCTCTACGGTGTTACTATGGGTGATGACGGAGTTAGTCGTTTGTTAAGCATTAAATTAGAAGAAGCAAAAAATTCAGATAAAATATCTAAGCTTTTAAAGTAAAACTTTAAGCATTTAAAAAATATCTATAATTTGCTATAATTAAACTAGCTAATAATTTAGCTTATTTTATGAAAATAAAAATTATTTCTATCTTGGTTTTATTATCAGTAATATTAGTTTCTGGTTTTGGTTGTAAACGTTTGGATAAAAATACCCAGGCAGCAGTTAAGCCAGTCACTTTAGAGTACTGGCGTGTTTTTGATGGACCAGATGATTTTGCTGATATTATTGCTAAATATAAAGCTAGACATCCTCATATAACTATTAAGTATAAGAAGTTCCGTTATGATGAGTATGAAGATGCGATTTTAAATGCTTTAGCTGAAGATAGGGGCCCTGATATTTTATCTATTCACAATAGTTGGGTGAGAAAATATCAAAGCAAACTTACTCCTATGCCAGCTGAAACTTCCATGGCTTATATTGTAGTTAAAGGTAGTATAAAGAAAGAACAGGTACCAGAGATTAGAACTAATAAGTCTATGACTTTAAAACAAATAAAGGATAGTTTTGTGGATGTAGTTTATGATGATGTGGTGGTAGATGGAAAAGTTTATGCTTTACCTTTGTCTGTCGACACTCTAGCTCTTTATTATAATAGAGATTTATTTAATAATGCTGGTATTACCGAGATTCCTCAGTATTGGAACAGAGATTTTCAACAAAATGTAAAAAAGCTGACTCGTCATGATAATCGTTTTGGTATTATCCAATCAGGCGTAGCTCTAGGTGGGGGAGAAAATGTTGAAAGAAGTATTGATATTCTTTCAGCTTTAATTATGCAAAATGGTGGCACCATGCAAAGTTCTAGTGGCCAAATTTTATTTAACACCGTGCCAGAGGCTTACAAAAATAATAATTATAATCCAGGACTTGAAGCTCTACGTTTTTATACTGACTTTGCTAATCCCGCTAAAGAGGTTTATTGTTGGAGTGATGAGTTGAACAATTCTTTAGAAATGTTTATTAGTGGCAATTTAGCTATGATGTTTAGCTACTCTTATAATTTACCAGTAATTAGAAGCAGAGCCCCACAATTAGATTTTTCTGTGACTAGTTTTCCTCAAATTGAAGGCAACTCCTTTAATGTAAATTTTGCTAATTATTGGGTGGAAGCGGTTTCTAGTAAAAGTAAAAATAAAAACGAGGCTTGGGATTTTGTTAAATTTATGACGGAAAAAAGTCAAGCGCAAACTTATTTAGATAAGACTAAAAAACCCACCGCCTTAAAATCCCTTATAGACTATCAAAAAGAAAAATATGCTGAATTAGGAGTTTTTACTGATCAAGTTTTAACTGCTAGAAGTTGGTACAAGGGCAAGAACCCTCTGGCCATGGAAAGCATTATGGTGGAGATGATAGAAAATGTAAATAGTGGTAAACTAGATATACAATCAGCCATTAACTTAGCTGCTTCTAAAGTGCAGCAGACTGTAAAATAATTACATGAAAACAAAGAAAAAACTAAAAAATGTTTGTAATAAATTAAAATTATCTTTGACTATTTTAGGCACAGTTTATGTTTTTTTAGTAAGCAGTCGACCAACTTCCGCCGCTTGGGAGCTTATGGGTGGGGTTAGCTCAGACTGCAAAAGTAAGGGTAATTGCACTTTAGATGATTTTGTTAGACTCTTCACTCATGGTTATGGCATGATATTTGGTATTGTTGGCTCTTTAACGCTTTTAATGTTTGTAATTGGTGGGGTTATGTTTTTAACTTCAGGAGGTAGTCCAGAAAGGGTGGCTAAGGGTAAAAAGGTGATAACGAGTTCCATTATAGGTTTAGCCATTGTTTTTGCCAGTTATATTATAATTCAATATGTATTACAAGCTTTAGGTTATACAGGTTAAAATTTTAAACTTGTTTATATGGTAGAATTTAAAATAAAAAAATTATTTGAACGTCAGTTGAGCTGGGGAGAGAAATTCAAATTAACCAGAGAAGACAGGCTTTTAAGTCTTAACAAAGCTTCTAAAGATTTGGGTATAAAAACAGCTTACTTAGAACAGATTGAAAATAATGAGTTTTCTCAATTGCCTTCAGGTCTTTATGGCAGACAGTTTGTTTTAAAATATGCTACTTATTTAAATTTAGATACCAAATTTTTAAATGACTTATTTCAGGTTAGCAATGGGCAGACAGGCGACTGTTTTTCTCATGAAAAATTATCTAAAAAGAAGTTTTTAATTTTTCCTAAAATTGTTAAAAATAGCGCTATTTTTTTAGTCATTGCTATTTGTTTATCTTATTTTAGTTTTTATTTCTTTAACCTGGTTTCTCCTCCTAGTTTGTCAATTTCTTATCCTCCGGAGAATTTTGTGGCTCAGGAAAACATTCTTAAACTATCAGGTGTTACTGATCCAGAAGCTCTTATTACTATTAATGGTGAGGTGGTTTTAAATAATGAAGGGGTTTTTAATAAGGAGATTGATTTAAAAAGCGGAGTTAATAAGATAACTATTACTTCTAAGCAAAAATATAGCAAAAAAAATATTATTACTAGACAAATATTATTAGAAAAACAATATGGAAAAAATTAATAATAATTTACTGCTAGATGCCAATTCAGTTTTCAAGTCTGTACCTATAGCTAGTGAGCAAAAAGTAGCTGACTTAGGTTGTGGTAAATTCGGTTATTTCACTTTTCCAACTGCTAAAATGGTGGGTAAAAAAGGTGTTGTTTATGCGGTAGATGTAATGAAAGCTTGCTTAGAGGAAGTGGAGAGAAAATCTCAGGTAGAAAATTTTTCTCAAGTTAAGACCATTTGGAGTAATTTAGAAATTTGGCAAGCTACTAAAATAGAGTCAGCTTCACTAGATACAGTTTTGTTAGTTAATACCCTTTATCAATCTGATAAACGTTCTGATATTTTACGTGAAGCTGTTAGAATGTTAAAAAAGAAAGGTAAGGTTCTAATTGTGGAATGGGAAAACACTGATATTCCTTTTGGTCCAGAGCCTGAAAAAAGAGTGAAAAAACAACCCCTTATTGACGCCGCCCCTAAACTTGGTCTAGAATTAGAAAAGGAATTTAAAGCTGGTAAATATCATTTCGGCTTAGTATTTATTAAAATTTAAAATTTATGCAAAACATTTTTACGTGGAAGTTCTGGTTTGCCAGTAACCCACCGGCTTTGTTGCCAGTTTTCTTTAATTTATTTGTGGCTGTAGTAGCTTTGTTTTTTTTGGTGATTATAGTTTTTTATTTTTTAAAAAGAAAACCAGGCGTTTATCAAAGCCTTTTTTATTCCTTGTTTGATTTTAGTTTAGCTAATTTTTTAGTGGGAATTTTGCTGTTATTTTTTAATTATGAACGAATTACTTTCTTCTCTTCTCGTTTTTGGTTGCTTATTTGGGCTATAGGAGCTATAGCTTGGTTGGTATTTATACTATTAAAATTAAAGAAGATTCCAGAAAAGAAAAAACTTAAAGAAAAGGAAAAGGAATTTAAAAAATACATTCCTTAGTTTTTTTATTTGCTCAATAAATTTAGTTAGATGTTAAGAAAAAGACTCTTCTTTAGTGAAGAGTCTTTATTCTTTTTCTTAGTTTCAAGGTTTTTTCTACAAATAGACAAGCATCTTTAAATGGTTTAATTTTACTTTTTCTTTCTTGGTATCTAGATTCTTTCCAGTTAACAGGGATTTCTTTGAGTCGGTAGCCATTGTCTTTGGAGAAAATAATTAATTCAGTATCAAAAAACCAGGCATCATCTTTTACAAGTGGCAGTATTTTTTCTCTAATTTTATTATCTATAGCTTTAAAGCCACATTGTAAATCAGAAAATTTGTGTTTTAAAGCTAGCTGGGAAAATAGGTTATAAATTTTAGAGCTAATAGTTCTCAACCAGCCTCTTTCTGTTTGAGATTTAGCTAAAAGTCTTGATCCCCAAGCTAAGTGATTTTTTTCTTTATATATAGCTTCTAACAGGCTTGGTAAATTTTCTAAAGAAACCGCTAAATCAACATCCATGTAGACAAAGATATCAGCCTTTGATTTGTGCCAGGCGTATTTAATGGCATGACCTTTACCGCCTTTTTCTAAGTTGTAATAAGATATTTCTTTATTATTTTGAACTAGTTTTTTTATGATTTCTAAACTATTATCAGAGGAGTTGTTTATGGCTACGGTTATTTGCCAATTAAAAGACCAGGTTTTATTTTTTAAAAAGTTTAAAAGTATAGTGATATTCTTTTTTAAAATTGTCTCTTCGTTATAGGCTGGTAGACAAATTTCTATTAGCATATATTTATCTTAATACCATATAAAACATTATAGCAAAAAAGGAGATAATATATATAAATGATAAGTTTAGTTTAAAGCTTAGGTTTATAGTTCCTTCTTTGCTTAGTAAAATTAATAAAGTGATTAGTATAGTTAAATACCAAGGCATAAACCAGGTAATAGCAGTTAAATATAGAAGAAAAATAGCTACAACCCAAATTAATATATGAGAAAATGGTTTTTTCAGAGATTTATTTTTTTTAGTAATAAATAATAATAGAACAGTAAATAGCAAAATAAATAGTAATTTACTAAAAAAAGCAGACCAATCTGAGGAAATATTAAATAAATTTTTAATTATTAAAATTAAAGGAGAAAGAAAAATGTCATTTATAACACTGGTTTGATTTTGCAGGGGAATTAGTAAAGTCTTTAAATAAAACTTTTCTTGTATAAGTTTTAGGCTAAGGAAGCTCAATGTAATTGCTAGCAATATAAAACTAGATAAGGCTTTAGCTTTATAGACTAAATTGGTTTTATCTAAAACGATTTTAAGACCAACAATAGGTAAAAATATTAGAGCATAAGCTTTAATTAAAAAAGCTATAAATACAGCTGATAGGGCAGTAAATTGTGATTGCCAGGATTTTCTAAAAAGATAATAAAGAGACAATAACAGTAAAAAAATAACCATAATATCATTATGGCCATTAATTAAAAATTCAAATAATAAATAAGGATTAAAAGCAAATAAATAAAAACTGTTTATTGATTTAGTGATTTTATAAACTAACAAAGCACTGCTTATAAAAAATAACCAAATTATAAATTTAAATAATAACAAGGAAGCTAGTAAATTATTATTAGATATTTTAGTTATAGTACTTCCTATAGCTAAAAATAAAGGGTTGTAAGGACTCGTGTTATTAGACCATTTATTGTTTAATACATGATACAGATTATCTTGAGGAAAATCATTATAAACTTGTTGGTAAGGGCTGCTGTTTTGATGAGAAATAATTCTAGATTGGTAGATATAGGAAAAAATATCAGTAGAGGTTATGGGCCAAATAAATATTAGTAAAAAGCTAAAACTTAAAAAGAATATTTTAATTTTTTGTTGACTGATTTCAGCTAACTGTATGCTTCTATAAGCTTGCATATAAAAAAACAAGCTTAAAAGTAAAATTAAAACGCTAAGCCAAAAAATTGTGTTGCTGTTAGTAGTTATGACTGTAGATTTTTCTATTTTCCTGAGTTCCGCACGCTAATTTCATACGTCAATATTTAATGTAATATTAGCAATTACTCTTTTCTTTTTGGGTGTCCCAGTGTAAAATATTGATATGTTTGTTAGAAAAAAGAAAAATAAAAGCGGTAAAATTAGT
>JAIPJA010000003.1 GCA_021734405.1 Minisyncoccota bacterium | reverse complement strand
AAAAACTTAAAAAACTAAACCAAATAAATCAAATAACAATTAACAAAACCATGAACTTAAAACCACTCGCTAAAGTTACATTTTCAAATCGTTTAACGAAGTAAGTTATGGTTACATTTTTGGATCATTTGACACGGGAGATTTTATCAGAAGTTTCTTAAGTTTATATTTAAAAAAATATAATATATTATAGTGTAAGATTGTAAAAAGTTATGAAAATTTTTGAATAAAACAAAATAATAGGATATAGTTAAATAAAGAGTTATTATTTTAAAATTTTTATATAAAAATTCAATTAATACAAATTCATGGAAAATAAAACTAATAAATTTTCCCATTTAAATAAAGAGCAACTACAAGCGGTTAAACATGCTAGCGGTCCCTTATTAGTGGTAGCTGGCGCTGGAACTGGTAAAACTACTGTGCTTATAAACCGTCTTTTGTATTTAGTCATGGAGAAAAAGTATTCTCCTGATGAAATTCTTTTAACTACCTTTACGGAAAAAGCTGCCCAAGAAATGGAACAGCGGGCTTTAGAAATTCTTCCTTATGGTTATTTCGATTTATGGATTAATACTTTTCATAGTTTTTGCGAAAGAATTTTAAAGGATCATGGTTTAGAGATTGGCTTACCTGGAGATTTTCAGTTACTTGATCAAACTCAGCAATGGATTTTAATCTATAATAACTTAGATAAGTTTAAGTTAGACTATTACAAACCATTAGGAAATCCTACTAAATTTATTTCTGAACTTATAAAACACTTCTCTCGCTTAAAAGACGAAGTAATTTGGAGTCAAGATTATTTAAAGTATAGTGAAGATTTAGAGAAAAACAGTGATCAATTGTTAGCTGGTTTTGAAGACGTAGAAAAAGAGCAAGAAATTATTAAGGTTAAAGAATTAGCCAACGCTTATCATCTATACAATCAATTACTTTTAGAAAATTCTTACTTAGATTTTGGTGATTTAATTATCTACACCTTAAAGCTTTTGCAGTCTCGTCCTAAAATTTTAAAATATTACCAAAACAAGTTTAAACAAGTGATGGTTGATGAGTTTCAAGATACGAATTGGGCTCAGTATGAGTTAATTAAATTGTTATCTGCTAAAGACTCTAATTTAATTGTGGTTGGTGATGATGACCAAAGTATTTACCGCTTTAGAGGTTCTTCAATTTTTAATATTATGAAGTTTAAAGATGATTACCCTAAGGCTAAAGAAATAGTTTTAACCTCAAATTATCGTTCTGGACAAGAAATTTTAGACAGAGCCTATAGTTTAATTACAAATAATAACCCCAACAGGCTAGAAGAGAAAATTAATATTGATAAAAAATTAAAATCTCAAACTGGTTTTTCTGGTCAAGTAGAACATTGGCATTTAGAAGATGAAGATTCTGAGCTGTCTTTTGTAAGAGAAAAGATTCAAGCAATAAAGACAAAAAATCCTGACTCTTTATGGTTTGACTTCGCTATTTTAGTTAGAGCTAACGATGCCGCTGATAAATTTGTTAAAGAACTAAACCGTCAAGGCATACCTAATATGTTTGTTTCTTTAAAGGGTCTATACTACAAACCTTTAATTTTAGATGCTATTAGTTATTTTAAGCTTTTAGACAATTACCATAAATCTTCAGCGCTATATCGAGTATTAAATTTTGATTATTTTTCCCTGCCATATAATGACATAGTTAGTTTAAATAAGGTGGCTAGAAATAAGACTTGGTCTTTATTTGAGGCTTTAGAAAAAATTGAGGCAGTTAAAAACATTAAAGCTGAGTCAGTTAAAAAAGTGAAAAAACTTTTAAGTTTAATAGATAAGCATTCTAAAATGGCTAAAGATAAATTACCTAGCCAAGTATTTTTAAGTTATGTTAAAGATTTTTCTATTGCTGATAAATTAGACAAAGATAGAGACAAAGATAAGTTTTCTCATTTAAATCAGTTTTACAGGAAAATCAAAGAAATGGAAAATGTTAATGAGAATTTAACCGTAAAAGACTTTGTGGATTTATTAAATTTAGAAATTGAAGCTGGAGAAAGTGGTAAATTAAGCTTAGAATATGATGATAGTGAGGTGGTAAAAATTATGACCATACACGCTGCTAAAGGTTTGGAATTTAAATATGTGTTTGTTTCCAATTTAGTAGATAAACGTTTTCCTACTATAAATAGAACTGATAAAATTTCTATGCCTGAACCTTTAGTGAAAGAAAAAATTGACTCTGACAAGGATTTTCATTTAGAAGAAGAAAGAAGACTCTTTTATGTAGCTGTAACTAGAGCCAAAGAAGAATTGTATTTAACCAGTGCTAAAAATTATGGTGGCAAAACTGAGAAAAAAGTTTCACCCTTTGTGGAAGAATTAGGTTTATCAAAAAAACAAAAATTTAGTGCTAGTAGTAAGGCTTTATCTGAGTTAGAAAAAGATTTAGCAGAAGAAAAAGTTAAAGAAGAGATAAAAATAGGGAAGTATAAACTGCCAGAGAAGTTTTCTTTTTCTCAGTTAGAATCATATAGTAACTGTCCTTGGCAATATCGTTTTGCCTTTATATTAAAAGTACCTGTACCAGAAAAGGCTAGTCTTTCTTTTGGTCGTTCTATGCACAATACTCTATATGAATTCCTTTATCCGGTATTAGATAATGATTTTAAACAAGCTAATTTATTTGCTAAGGATGCAAAGTCGAATAATAGTAAAGAAGTACTTAATGAAAAGAGACTAATGGATTTATATCAAAAAAATTGGCAAGAAGGGGGCTATAGGGATAAGCAGGAAAAAGCTGAATATTACCAGAAAGGCCAAGAGTCTTTAAAGAATTTTTTAAAGAATATAGAAGAGGAGGGAATACCTACCCCAATCATGTTGGAAAAAAGTTTTGTCTATAAGTTAGGGCAATACCCAATTAAAGGAACTATAGATAGAGTAGATAAATTAGCTGATGGTACAGTGGAGGTTATAGACTACAAAACTGGTAAAGTAAAAGATAAGCTAGATAAAAAGAATAAAAGACAGTTAATGATTTATCAGTTAGCTTTAGAGAATACTTTAGGACTGAAAGTTTCTAAGTTAAGTTATTATTTTTTAGACAAAGAAGGAAAAAAGGTTTCTTTTGTGGCTAAAGAGAAAGATTTAGAAAAATTAGAAAGTGAGCTTTTAGAGGAGATAAAAGAAATTGTTTCTATGAATTTTATACCTAAGCCTGATGTTAGGACTTGTGGTTTTTGTGATTTTAATGGTATTTGTGAGTTTAGGAAGGTTTAGGCGTTATTAATCTTAATAAATTAACCTTAAATTTATGAAAAAGTTTTTATTTATAATTATAACAACCACTTTATTGCTTAGTGGCTGTTCGTTGTCTCAGGAAATTTTGCAGACAAATAGAGTTGAGGAAAATAAAAGTTTGTCTAATAAAGTAACCACTGATAATGTACCTAAGACTGGCAATCAGAAAAAAGAGTATAGATTGGATTTGAGCAATCAAGGTTTAAAAAAAATTCCAGAATACGTTTTTGGCTTAACAAATCTGGAAGAGTTGTATGTGTCAAATAATGAATTAACAGGCGCAATTCAGGCTGAAGTCAGGCATCTTAAAAATTTAAAAATATTAGATGCTAGCAATAATCAAATGACCGGAGTTCCAGCAGAAGTTGGTCAGTTAAACTATTTAGAAGTATTGAACTTATCCAATAATCAGTTGACAGGTTTGCCTTATGAATTAGGAAATTTGCAGAATTTAAAAACTTTTAATATTTCTGGAAACAATTATTCTGAATCAGATTTGGGGATAATAACAAATAAGTTGCCAGAGAACGTGGAGATTATAAAGTAGATAAAGTTGATTTTATATAGTTAAAATTAGTGATTAATAGTTGTGTTTTTATATAATCTTTGTTATTTCATTTTCATGGTTGTAAATTAAATATATAAAGAAATATTAAGTTATTAATTATGAATAAAAAAGTATTACACGGTATTGTTTTGGGAATATCTATTTTTTCTTTTCTAGTCTTATCCTTTTTTGTTTTTATTATCATAAAAAGTGATGTTATAGATATAAAAAGCGGAGAATTGGATTATTGGTTGTTATTTAAAGACTTGTTATTTATTGGTTTATGGTTACTTTTAGGAGGTTCTATTATTTGGTTATTTAAGAAGGGTAATAAAAATTTAAAGTAGGGTAGCTATAACAAAAGTCTCGCCCAAGGTAAAATCTTTGCGAAAAGTTTTTGCAAAATATTTCTTAATAAAAAATTAGTTATTTTTTTGAATAAAATTAAATAATAAGATATAGTAAAAGCAAAAGATTCTATAATATTAGTTTTTCTAATAGCATAATTGACACAAAGGCTTTAGACATTTAATATATATAAGCTATGAATGAAGAAGCTTCCAGAATAATAAGCTCTGAAGAAAATTCCAATGATAAGATTTGGGATACGGCTTTGCGTCCGCAAAATTTTGCTGAATATGTTGGACAAGATAAGGTTAAGGATAATTTAAAAATAACCATTAAAGCGGCTAAGCATAGAAATGAACCCATAGAACATGTACTTTTATATGGACCTCCAGGGCTAGGCAAAACCACCTTAGCCCATGTTATTGCTAAAGAAAGTGGAGCTAACTTAAGAGTTACTTCCGGACCAGCCATTGAAAAAAGTGGTGATTTAGCTGCTATTTTAACTAATATTTCTGAAAATGATATTCTCTTTATTGATGAAATTCATCGCTTACATAAAACTGTAGAAGAAATTCTTTATCCAGCTATGGAAGATTATGCTTTAGATATTATTATGGGTAAAGGTCCTTCCGCTAGGACTCTGCGACTTGATTTACCTAAGTTTACTATCATAGGGGCTACTACCAAGGCTAGCTCACTGTCTTCTCCTTTAAGAGATCGTTTTGGTTTAGTTCATCATTTAAATTATTATGAAACCAGCGATATTGAAAAGATTATTTTAAGAAGTGCTGGGCTTTTAGGTATTGAAATTGATAATAATTCCTGTAAGGCTATTGCTTCACGAGCCCGTAGGACTCCAAGAATAGCTAATAGACTTTTAAAAAGAGTTAGGGATTATTCTCAAGTAGAAGCAGAGGGACATATAGATACTGATGTTTGTAAAAGATCTTTTGCTCTGTTGGAAGTAGATGAGTTAGGTCTGGATGCTATTGATAGAAAGATAATGGAAGTGATTATAGAGAAATTTCAAGGCGGTCCAGTGGGCTTAAACACTTTAGCAGCTGCTACTGGAGAAGAAATGGCTACCATAGAAGATATGTATGAACCCTATTTAATGCAATTAGGATTTTTAGAAAGATCAGCTAGAGGCAGGATTATAACGGAAGCTGGTTATAAGCATTTAAATGTTTCTTTTTTAGGACAAAATTCCATGAAATTATGATAGAAAAGTCTGATTATTATTTTAATTTACCAAGCGAGCTAATTGCTCAAAAACCTGTTAATCCGCGAGATAGTTCGCGGCTTTTGCTTTTAAACAAAAATAACGGAGAAATAAAGCATGATTTTTTCTATAACCTAGATAAATATTTAAATAAAGGAGACGTTTTGGTTTTAAATAACAGTAAAGTTTTCCCAGCTAGGCTTATAGGCAAAAAACATCCCAGCGGCGGGCAAGTAGAAGTTTTTCTATTAAATTTAAAAGATAAAAAGAAGACTAATCTTTGGCAATGTTTGTTTAAAGGTAAAAATATTAAAGTTGGACAAGAAATTGTTTTTGCTGAAGATTTAAAAGCCGTAGTTAAAGAAGTTGAGAAAAATGATAAGAATCGTTTAGTAGAATTTAACCTGCAAGGGCAGAAATTAATGGATAAAATTAATAAGCTAGGACTAGTGCCACTACCTCCTTATATAAAAAGAAATATAGAAGACAGTAAACAAGAACAGACATTAAAGACTTTAGATAAAAAAAGATATCAGACTGTTTATGCCAAAGACAGTAAGTTGGGTTCAGTGGCCGCTCCTACAGCCGGATTGCATTTTACTGATAATTTATTTAAAAAATTAAAAAAGAAAGGTGTAAAAATTATATATATCACCTTACATGTTGGTTTAGGCACTTTTGCACCTTTAACTGAGAAGCAACTTAAAGAAAAAAAACTACACAGCGAGTTTGTTGAAATAAGAAAAAAGGATATTGAGGATTTAAAAGAATGTAAAAGGAATAAGCAAAAAATAGTAGCAGTTGGCACTACCTCAACTAGAGCTTTAGAAACCGTTTTTAATTTAAAAGATAAGGATTTAATTGATGGTTATAGAGGTTTTACTGATATTTTTATTTATCCAGGTTATAAGTTTAAAATTGTTGACTCTATGATCACTAACTTTCATTTACCCGAGTCTAGTTTAATAATGTTGGTTAGTGCTTTAGCAGGAAAAGATAAAATTTTAGTAGCTTATGGAGAGGCTATAAAAGAAAAATACCGTTTTTATAGCTATGGTGATGCGATGTTTATATTCTAATTTTTTTAGAAAAAGTTTAACTTGATTTTTACTTTTTAAAATGCTATAATCTCATCAAAGCTTTTAAATTAAGCAATTATTTTATTATGTGGAAAAATGCTTTAAAATTTATATTTGAAACCTTAAAAATAGTAGTTATATCTTTAGCTATTATTATTCCTATAAGGTATTTTTTAATTCAACCTTTTTATGTGAAAGGTGCTTCTATGGAGCCTAACTTTCATGATTTTGAATATTTAATTATTGATGAGATCTCCTATCGTTTTGAAGAACCTAAAAGAGGAGAGGTGATTGTTTTTCGCTATCCTAATAATCCTCAAGAATATTTTATAAAAAGAGTTATAGGGCTTCCTGGAGAAACCGTGGAAATAAAAGGAGGTAGAGTTTATATCATAAACAGCGAAAACCCTAAAGGGTTTTTGTTGCAAGAGCCATATCTTAGTGAAGAGAGCAACACCTATAGTTTACGAGAAGATACGCTTGTTTTATCTGAAGATGAATATTATGTTTTAGGAGATAACCGAACAGCCTCTAAAGATTCTCGAACTTTTGGAGCAGTCAACAAGAGTTTCATTATTGGTAGAGTTTGGCTTAGAGGTTGGCCACTAGATAGAATGCAGGTATTTAATGAATTACCTAAGTATTAATTATAACGCTATATATTATGCCAAAAACAATGAAAAAAAATAATGAACCACAACTATCAAAAAAGGATGTGGGCTTAAGAAGTCGAGCCTTAAAAGATGTTAGTCGCGCTCTAGGAACTAAAGACTTGTTAGGTGATGATTTTTCTAATTTGGAAGCAGTAAAAATGAGTTTAATTGATTTTTTTAAGCGTTATGGTTTTACAGAAATGGAAACGCCAATTTTAGAAAAAGCGGAAATGTTTAAAAATAATTTTCGTCGCGATGCCAGCAAAGAGCTTTATGAGATTACTAGTGATAAAGGTGAAAAACTAGCTTTAAGATCAGAGCTGACTCAAGGTATTATTAGAGCTTTTTTTGAACATGATTTAATAAATTCAATGCCTCAGCCAACCAGACTTTTCTCTGTAGGTCCAGTTTTTAGACAAGAAAAATTACAAAGCAGTCGTTATCGACAATTTACTCAAATTAATGCGGAAATTTTAGGAGAAAATAAAGCAGTAGCCGAAGCCTTGCTAATTTATACTATGTTTTCTCTTTGTAAGGAGTGGGGCTTAGACATTGAGGTGCAGATAAATAGTCTTGGAAAAAGTGAGTGTCAGAAGGAGTATAAAACTAGATTAAACGCTTATTACAAAGAAAGAGGTAATAGGGCTAAGCTGTGTAATGAATGTAAAAAACTTTTAGCTAAAGATCCTTTAGCTCTTTTAGATTGTACTGAAAAAGAATGTATGGGTCTAGCTGAGGGAGCTCCGCAAATTGTAGACTTTTTAGATGAAGAAAGCAGAGATCATTTTAGTAAATTAGTAGAGTATCTAGATGAGTTAGAAGTAAAATATAATTTTAATCCTCGATTAGTAAGGGGCTTAAATTATTATAACGATGCTGTCTTTGAGTTTTGGCCTATAGCTGACAATGGACAGGTGCAATATAAGTACGCTTTAGGTGGAGGGGGAAGATATGATAAGTTAATAGAAAAAATTGGAGGTCAAGATGTTCCTGCTGTAGGCATGGCTTTAGGTATGGAAAGAATTCTTTATAAATTAAAAGATAAGGGTTTAATACTTTTCCCTCAGCCAGAAAACTTAATTTTCCTAGCTCAGTTAAGCGAACAGGCTAAATTAAAATCAATGCAGATTTTTGAAGACTTAAGAAGGGAAGGTTTTAATATTAGAAACTCTTTTGCCGCCAACAGCCTTAAAAAACAGTTAGAAGAAGCTAAACAATTACAAGCCAGAGTTTGTTTAATTTTAGGAAAAAAAGAATTAAGCGATGACACTATTTTGCTTAGAGATATGGATTCGGGGGTACAGGAAATAGTTCCGCAAAAAAAACTCATTAAAGATTTGCAAAAAAAATTAAACTAGTTTAAGATAAGTAAAATAATAAATTAACTATTATAGAAAGGAAGGTGTTATCATGGCAGATTTTAAAAGGAAAACTGGTGAAAACTTTGAAAGTTTTTTAAGACGTTTTAAAAAAGGTCTTAGAAATAGTAAAAGATTGGAAGAAGCCAGAAACAAACAACATTATCAAGATAGAAAAAGTAAGCGAGAGCAGAAAAAATATGCGCTTACTAGTTTAAAGTTAAAAAAGAAAACTGAGTATTTACGCAAAATTGGCAAGCTTGATGATGATAATAAATAATTTTTTTGCTTATTTTCAAAAACCACTCTTAAGTAAATAGAGTGGTTTTTGTTATTTAAAAGAGGAGAATAAATTTTAGTACTTATTTTTTTGGCTTTTGTGGTGTTGTTTTTTCTTTTTCTGTAATCTTTTTTCTTTTTTTTCTTCTTCACTTTCGCTTCGGCCATGACCTTTTATCAGGTTGGTTAGGCTGTGCAAGGTAGACTTTTTGGCATATTGTTTAATATTTTCTTTAGCCTTTTTAGTTTTAATAAATTTAAGCCAATCTCTGTTAGGATGTTTTCTGTTTTTGTCAGTAATAATTTCAACTATATCACCATTTTGGAGTTCAACATCTAAGCCAGAGATTTTGTCATTAATAAGGGATTGAGTGGCTTTATTGCCTATATCAGTATGGACACTATAGGCGAAGTCTATAGGGGTGGATTTTTCTGGTAATTCAAAGACATCACCTTTAGGTGAAAAAACAAAAATTCTATTTCTAAACACGTCAAGCTTTATCTCTTTAATAAAGTCTTGGGTATTAGTCATGTTTTTTTGTATATCTAAAATGCTTTTTATCCAGCTGGGTTGGTTATGTTTTTCATCAGGATGTTTATGCTTGTAGTACCAGTGAGCAGCTATTCCATAAATAGATTCATCATGCATTTCCCTAGTTCTTATTTGAAACTCTACATTTTTTCCTTCAGGTCCAAAAACTGTAGTGTGGAGACTGCGATAGCCATTAGGTTTAGGCAGGGCAATGTAGTCTTTAAATCTTTTAGGCTTTGGCTTCCAAAGAGTATGGATTACTCCCAGAGCTTTGTAGCACTCATCTACAGTAGATACAATTATTCTTAGCGCAAATACATCATAAATTTCATCAAATTGTCTTTCTTTTCTTTGCATTTTTAAGTAAATGCTGTAGAGGTGTTTAAATCTAACTTCAATTTCAAAATCTTTAATATTATTAGCTTGTAGCTTGGGACTCAATATATTTTTAACTTTTTGAAAGTATTGATTGCGTTCAGCTTTTTTCTCTATTTCATACTTATGTTCTAGCTGACTATATTCTTCTGGTTTTAAATATTTAAAACAAATATCTTCCAGTTGCCATTTTAAACGCCAAATTCCTAAAAGACCTGCTATAGGGGCATATATCTCCAGGGTTTCGCGGGCGATTCTTTGTTGTTTATTCCTAGGTAAAGCTTCTAAAGTTCTAAGATTGTGCAGGCGATCACAGAATTTTATAAATATGACACGAATATCTTTAGCCATAGCTAGAAACATTTTTCTTAAATTTTCTCGATAACGTTCTTCACCCAGATATTTTAAAGTGCCTAATTTGGTAACGCCTTTTACTAAATTATATATATCTTCACCAAATTGTTGCTTTACTTCTTTTAAAGTCCGGTTGGTATCTTCTGGCACATCATGTAAAATTCCAGCTGCTACCGTATGAAGATCAGCTTTAATTTGTACTAACAGGTAAGCAGTATGTAGAGGATGTTGAATGTAAGGTTCTCCGCTTTTGCGATTTTGTTTTTGATGAGCTTTATTAGCAAAATTATAAGCTTTAAGAAGCAGGTTAGTGTTGGCTTCAGGATGAAATTCTTTAAATTTTTTTATAACTCTTTCAATAGTCATATTAGCTTTATTAAATACCAATAAAGTATTTGGCTTAGCTTCTTTTTATGCTATAATTAATTATATAATTATATTTTTATAAAATAAAGCTTATTTAGTTTATTTTAGCTTAAAAAAAGCCTTAAGTCAAAGATGGACAAGCTTAGTAAAAGCAAGAATAAATTAAATTTTTTAAACCCAGATGAGAAAGAAACTATTTATTTTTATAATATCTCTTGTTTTTCTTGGCCTGGCTTTTTTTATTTTACCTAATCCAACCTTAGCTGTAGATGTTGGTTTAAATCAGTTAAATGATAATTTAGAATTAGGCAATAATGATCCTAGAGTAGTAGTGGCCAGAATTATTCAAATAGCTTTGGGACTTTTAGGCTTAATAGCAGTAGTTATCATTCTCTATGCTGGTTTTCTTTGGATGACCAGTGGTGGCAGTGAAGAAAAAGTTTCTAAAGCTAAAAAGACTTTAACTAATGGAGTCATAGGGCTTTTAATAATTTTAGCTTCTTTTGGTATAACCACCTTTATATTAAACAGCCTTTTAGACGCTACTGGCGCTGGCAATAGTAATAATAACAACAATAACAATAATGTTAATTTAGGCTTGGGAGCTTTAGGGGCTTGTTCAGTTGAATCTGTTTACCCCGCTCCTGGACAAAAAGATGTACCTAGAAATACTTCAATATTAGTTAGTTTTAAGGAGCCGGTTATGTTAGAGGATATGTGTCTTGATAGTAATGCTGACGCAACTTATTGCAATCAGGGAGATTATATTAATACAGATAATATTAAGATATATAAGTCCAGTGAGCCTGACCAAAGTTTAGAAAATGTAAAAATTATTGATGCTAATCCATTAGATGGTCCAGGTATGGATTTTGTTCTTAAACCTGATAATTTATTAGGCTCTAGTTCAGAAAAAATTTGGTATACGGTTTATTTAACTAATGATATTAATAAGTTAAGCGATGGCAAGGGGGTATTTACTACTTGTAGTACAGATTATTTACAATGGGATTTTCAAGTTGGTACTATTTTAGATTTAATGCCTCCTCAAGTAGAGGTAGGAGGAGTTTTCCCTGGAGCTGATAATTTAAGAGATGAAGTTGCTTCTTCTACAGCTGTGGCAGCTGAGGGTTTAATTACTGTTAATGACTTTAGCCAATTAAAGGTATATGTGCCTGCTAGTATGAATATGGCTAGCACTACCACTGTAGTTGGTGATGTAGATATTGATTCTGCTACAATTAGTCCTAATTATCATCAGCAACTTGAAGAATTTTCCGTTTTTGTACTTAATCCCACTAAAGCCCAGTTATTTGAAGGCGTGGGGACTACTACTTTAATTACCATTGCTAATATAAATGGTAATACTGTTAATTTTCCTAATTATTTTTCTTTAACTTTTGATGCTAATCCAGAGGTCGGTAATTTATGGGAAGTGATTGTAAATCTTGAAATTTTTGCTGACACCTTGAGAGTTGGAGATATTGTTTACTCTTTTGCTAATAGTTCTGGGGCAACTAAAATTGAAAAAGGCGCTGACAATGATGAGCAAGCTGATAATATTTTAGAAGCTTTAAATAATAACCCTAATATAATAGCTACCCTTGACGGCAATACAGTTGAATTAACTGCTTCTTCAGTTGGTTCGGGTGGAAATAATATTATTTTAAATACTTCTAACAGTAGTGCTATTTCTTTAACCCCAATGACAGGCGGAGCTAATAGCCAAATTAATTATATTAAAAATGATGCAAAAGATCAGCCTAGAAATTCAGTTATACAAGTTAATTTTAATGAACCTATAAACCCAGCCATGGTATCAGGCAGGGCTGAAGATGTAGCTAATACAGTTAAAATTATTAGTGCTGAAGGTGATAAGGTGGATGAAGAAGCTTGTACAGAAGATAAAGAGTGTCTTTCCTATAATTGTAGCGACGGGGGAGAATGTGTTGGCAATGAATTAGCTGGTAAATTTGTGCTTTCTAATCAATTTTCTACTTTAGAATTTGTCTCTGATAATATTTGTGGAGTTAATGGCTGTGGAGAAACTATTTATTGTCTGCCTGCCAAGTCTAACTTAAAGGTAAAAATTACAGCGGCGATTTTAAATTCTTGTGCTATTGATGATGATTGTTCAGGTTTAGATCCTTATTTAACTTGTAGTCCGGCTGTTAGTGTTTGTCAAAATGATGCTTTAGAAAATTATCCAGCTGCACCCATTGATGTTAGTTCTGGCATAGTTGATTTAGCTTTTAATTCTTTTGATGGTAACAGAAATAACAAGGCTGAGGGTCCTGTTAGTTATTACTCAGAAAATACCCCAGAAGATGTTAGTAAAGGTGATAGCTTTACTTGGTCTTTTTATATCAGTGACTATATTGCTTTAGAACCACCAATAATTAATTTAATTGAGCCTGATGTAAATGGCGATAATGTTAATTTAGCTTCTCCAGTTAAGATAGAATTTGATAGTTTAATGATGAAAAGTACTTTAAAAACAGGTAGCACAATTATACAGTCAGGTAATGATAGCTTTACTCACAGAAGAGTTAATCTTTGGGGTTCAGCTCCTTATCCTTTAGGTTATTGGATAAATGCTGAGGATATAGATACTGACACACCTTTAGATGGAGTTGACCAGACGCATGTATATATCAACCATTCTTTATTTGCTGATTCTATGGCTCATACAGCTGAAGCCGGTTCTGGAGTTAAAAATATTTATCAAAATTGTTACAAACCTAGCGCTAGTCTAGGCTGTGAAGCTACTAGTGGTCTTCCTACTTGTTGTAATAATGTTCCTACCAATAGTGCTACTTGTAATTAATTGTTTAGTAAGATAAAAATAAAAATTTAAAATATTTAACCATACGCTTGTGTTTAAAAAAAGATTTACTATTTTCCTTATAATACTTTTTTCAGTTTTAATCTTAGGCTTTGCCACTAACAGTGTTTTAGCTTTAGATGTGGGTACTAATTATGTTAGTAATAATATTGCTTTAGGTGATGATGATCCAAGAGAAGTAGCTGCTAGAGTTATTAACATTTTAATGTCAATTCTAGGGCTTTTAGCAGTCGTTTTAATTATTTATGCTGGTTTTAGATGGATGACTGCTGATGGTGATGAGGAAAATGTTAGAAAAGCTAAAAGGATACTTATAAACGCCGTTATTGGTTTAGCTATTATTTTAGCTTCTTGGGGAATAGCCACTTTTGTTATAAATCAACTTTTAAATGCTACGGGGGTAGGAACTACGACCACTACTTGCTGTATCGAAGGAACTACACAGACCTTTGGTTGTGGTGGTGAAAAAACCTGCCAGGATGACTGTACTTGGGATATTACTAATCCTTCAAATTGCACCACTCCAGTTACTAGTTGTGATGGCAACTCTTTAACTCCTGTCTGTGACCAAGATGATACATATTGTGCTCCTAACTATTTCTGTAATACCGATTGTTTTTGTGAGCAGACCGGCAACATTGGCGATCCTTGTGATGGTGATTTAAGTACACCAGATGTTTGTGATGCTAGTGATAATATGTGTGGAGAGTATTTAACTTGTGATGCTGACGCTGATTGTACTTGCCAGGGTTCACCGGTTATAACCGCTATTAGTCCTTTTGGGGGCTTTTGTAAAGATGATGAAAATACGCCTTGTAAAACAGGCATTGATTGTGAGAGTGGTGTTTGCGATGATATTACTCCTAATGGAGCCACCTCTAATTTAATTAGTATTCATGGACACAACTTTTCCAGTTCTACTGTAACGTTTAATGGAGGAGTTGACGGTGTTGATCCGGCTAGTTTAAACGCAGACTGTGCTGGAGTTTCTAACAATAACCTTATAATAGTAGCTGTACCTGAATTTGCTAATTCAGGAGTAATTACAGTCACAAATGAAGACGGTAAAAGCGATAACACTAATAATACCTTGGGTCCTGTTATAGAAGATTTTGTTAAAAACACTATTACTAGACCAGGTCTTTGTAGTTTAACTCCTGACAGTGCTCAAGCTTTAGCGACTATAAATTATTCTGGTTTAAATTTAAATAACGCTAGAGCTTATTTTGGTAATTATAATACCAATGTTTCAGGTTTTAATAATGTATTTATAGATCCCGACGGTAAGGTCGGTAGCACCGATCTCCCTAATATTTCTAATGGGGAAACTAGTTCTTTTGCTACTAAAGTTTTTGCCGGCATAGATGTAAAAAGTAATTTTTTAGATTTTGTCAAAGAAACAGAAGAAGACTTAGGTCCATATATTTCTAGTTTTTTTGATACTGAGGGTCCGGTTGGTCAGTATGTTACTATTTATGGTTCAGGTTTTGGTAATAGCCAAGGATCTAGTAGTGTTTATTTTGGCGATATTGAAGCTAGCTATGATTTTCCTGATGTATGCGCTGATTCAGTTTGGAGTGATAATATGGTGATAGTTAAAGTGCCAAATAATGTTGTAGATGGCTTTGAATATATAAACATGGAAATTGGTTCCTGGGAAATTCAAAGCTCACAACAGTTTGAGGTTGATAATGATCTAAATTTAAAACCAAGTTTATGTAAAATTAGTCCTAAATTAGGCCCTCACAATAGTTCAGTGTCTCTGTGGGGTGAGTATTTTGGCACTACTGGGGAGAATGCAGAAATTATTTTTACAGCTTCTGGCAATACTACTAATTCTAATCAAGCAGAAATAGAAACTGAGATTGATGCTCAAAAATTAAGTACTATTGTCCCTGACACTGATCCAGAGGTAGTTAGTGGTCCAGTAAAAGTAGAAAATTTAACTAATAACGAGACTGGCAATAGTTTAAATTTTGAGGTAGGAGAATGTGAAAAAAATGCTGATTGCGGAGCTGATGTTTGTTGTCCTTCTAGTTCTTCAGAAAGTGGGCGTTGCGTAGAGGAGGGACCAGCTAATGATATGTATGAAAATTGTTTTTCTGATATTCCTAGTTCAGTTTTTCAATGGAATTTTAATACTGTTTGGGAAAACATTAATACTTATGACAGTTGTTTAGGTATGGCCAGAGCTTTAGGCGCTTGCCAGGAATCAACTTTCTGTCCTAATGCTCCAGGGCAATGTTCTCCTTATGAAGGCGGAGAACAGCAGATTGTAGGAGATTGTAATCTTGATTGTTCTGATGTTTTAGGTTGTGGAGAAAATTGCACATATTTAGTTGATAAAGATAAGTGTCAACAAAATGGAGGAGTCTGTGATTTGCCACAAACAAATGTAGCCTATACTTTAGGAGAAGCTCCTAACCCTGTGCAGACTTTTTATGCAGACAGGGTTTGTAATAATAATGGTCACTGGCAAATGCAAGTTAATACTTCTTGTCCTGATGGTTGGACTAATAAAGGTAATGGAATTTGTGTAGATGAGAACAGCACTTGTGAGCTATGCAGTGTAAATTTTAATTGTTTTGATGATGGAGGCGGACAAGGTATTTGTTTATCAGATAAACTTTGTCCTTCTGGTTCTAGTTGTACTAATAACGGCGCAGAGGATAAGTGTATATATGAAGATAATGCTTCTTGTGATTGTTGTTGTCGTGTAGAACTACAAGGTCAAGACTGTTGTGATACCTTAGATTGCACTGGCACTTGTGGCTCTGATGATGACGCTACTGATGATGAAGGTTTTGGTGTTTGTTCAGGTTGTAATATTTCTAATGATCCTAATGTAAGAGACGCTGCCTGTAATTGTTTAAATACTTCTGGAAAATATTGTGATATTACTAATCCTCCTTATCCGAATGGCGCTTGTTTAGATTGTGCTAAATTATCTGAAGATAGTTGTACAGAACATGAAACTACTTGTTGTTGGGATAAAGCAGAAGATATTTGCAGAGGAGGAAGTGGAGTAGATTCAAATGGATATTGTTCTTATTATGATTGTGATGACGCGTCAGGATCATGCTCTGGACCTGAGGAAACTGGTGATTATAGAACTTTTGAAACTTGTGAAGAAGCTTGTGGTCAGTGTTCAACTTATGGCGATGAGAATGAGTGTATAGATGATGGGAGTTGTTGCTGGGACGAGAATGATGCTAGTTGCTCAGCTGGCGCTAGAATTACTTCAGAGCCTAATTTGGGTTATTGTGATTACTATGATTGTAATGATGTAACTGGAGCTTGCACTAATCCTTCCAATCCTTTAACTTCTGGAGAGTATGAAACTTGGACAGACTGTAATGATAATTGTGAAGGCAGTGGACCACCAGGTGGTTTTGGTAATGCTTGTGTAGATGACTATAGTGGCGCTTGTGATCTTAGTCTTTGCTCTAACCCTTTCAATTGCTTAGATAATAGGGGCGATTTAGCTCAGGCTGTGGTTGGTGGTGATTGCGGTGTTTGTTGTTGCGATCCTAAAGCTGACCCAGAAGATGATGTTTGTAAGAATATAGGAGATAACTTGAATTGTGTAGCTAACAAAGGTAATTGCACTACTGAAAATAGAGGTCTTTGTTGTGGTTGTAGTAATGATAGTGAGTGTGGTGATAGTAGTAATATTGGTTGTGGCCTTGATACTTGTTGTCATGCTAGACCTCAAGTTGTGGAAGATCAAGTTAAGCCAAGTCATGGCGAGTCAAATGTTTGTAGAAATGCTGTATTAGAAGTTCCCTTTAATCAAAACATGAAGGCGAGTAGTTTCTTTAATAACTTTATCTTATTGCAAGAGTTGGACCAAAATAAGGTTTGTCCTTCAGGAACTTTTTTAGTTAACTTGGATTATAATTATAAAGAAAAATGGTGGCAAAAAATTACTAGACCTGTTGCTAGAATTTTTAATTCAACTTTAAGCTCTTTAGGTTTAAGAAAAACAGACACAGCTTTTTCAGCTCATCCAATCCCTCAGCCTGAAAATTATATTTATTGTCAGGTGCCAGGAAGTGTTTCTAGAAAAATTGATAATGGAAATTCAGTCTTAGTTTTTATACCCAACAATGTTTTGGCTTCTAATGCTGTGTATTATGGAATAGTTAAAGGTGACAAGGATTTAAATAGTTCTAGCGGAGTTTTAAGCGTTGAAGGAATTGGTTTAAATGGTGAAGGTTATTTAGAGGATCCACTTACCAATGATTATATACCAGGTGGAGATATTATGTTTAATAGCACTACTTTTGTTAATTCATATATTTGGACATTTAAAACTTTATCTGAACAGGGTAATAATGATGGTTTATGTGAAGTTAATTATATTAGAGTAAGGCCAGATGATTATTTATTCCAAAATACTCAAGATAACATTTTTGAGGATGATAATGATTTTAATTCAGATACTTATGATAATTTTTATGACAGAGATAAGTCTTACAATGTAAATGCTTATAGTATTAGTGGTCAAGTGTTACAACCTATCGCTAATGTCTATGACTGGAGTTGGGATTGGTCTGTAGAGGATATAAATATTGCTAATATAAGTCAGCCTAATAATTGTCCTGATAACAGTCGTTTAGTTAAGGTGACACTTGATTTACAAGAAGGTAACACTAAAATTACTGCTACTATAGATTTTGATGAAATTAATAATGTTATACCATCTGATGATATGTCACACACAGTACCGTTGTATGTTTTTGCTTGCCAAAACCCTTGGCCTTCACCTAATCCAATAACTCATGCTTGGATGCCTTGGTCTGATGCTGATGTTAATTGTGATTTTAATAATGATCCTGATTTCTGTAAAAATTTTAATTATACACTATATTATTGTCGTGACGCTGGAGAGCCAGGAACTTTTGATGACTTACCAGCTTTATCTGAAGATTTGGAAGACGTAAGAATAAGAGGCTTGAGTAATATTTGTAGTATAACTGGAGAATATTGTGGGCCTCCTGCTTGCCCAGTTAGCAACACCTGTCAAGCAAATACTTGTAGTATTACTGGTAATTATTGTGAAGCTCCAGCAGATTGTCTTGGAGATTTTAGCAACAACACTTGTGTCCCTGGAGTTTTGAAAGATTATTATTTTTTTAGAGCTGAAAAACCATCACAAGTTCAATTTGCTCAAGTAGAAGATTTAGAAACTGGTGGTAGTTTAAAACTATATTGGCAATCCCCAGTAAATATGGCTAATAGATATAAAGTGTATTATAGAAAAGCTCAAGATAGTAATTTTTCTAATTTTGAAGTTTATCCAAGCGATCCTTTAGATCCTGATATTGTGCCTAACCCAGTAGCTTGTATAACTATTGGCGGCAATTATCATTGTCAAAGAGTTTTGCATGATTTACAAAATAATAATCCTTATTATTTTAGAATTTCATCTGTTAATGAAAATAATGTAGAAAGCCAGCTTTCTAATCAACTTATTGGCGAGCCTAGTGACGCTACCGCTCCAGCTACTCCTCTTGGTGTAATTATTTATTAGTCTATATATGAAAAAAAGTTTTTTATTTATTTTTACTATAGCTATTATATTTTTAGTTTCTGCAAGTATTTTTTTATTTAAACATAATAACGTAAATAGAGATAATTTAGTTAATTCTGGATTTAAAAATTTATCTTTACAGGCAGTATTAGCTGCCATGGGAGATGAAATTATTTTTAAGTGGGATGAGGTTATAGATGACGTCTCTTATTATACTCTTTATCATGGAGTTAATTCTGGTGTATACGGGGAAAGTATAAAAACTAATGGTAAAGTTACCAGCTTAGCTCTATCTACCACTAATTTTAATAGTTATATACATTATTTTGTTTTAAGCGCTGTTGACGCTTATGGAAATGAAAGTAATTATAGTGAAGAATTGGTGATTAATTTAGACCCTGATTTGGCAGGAACTTGTGGTAACGGTTTATGGGAACAAGCAGAATTAGAGGTGTGCGATGGTGGCTATCAGCTTTGTTTTAGTGGAGCTTATAAAGGAGTAAAATCTTGTTTAAATGATTGTTATGGTTGGGAAATTGATTGTTTGCCGATAGAGTCTTGCGGAGATGGTCTTGTAAACGGTAATGAAAAGTGTGATCCAAACGCTAAAGTTGATAGTTTTATATATTGTAATGAAGGTAATTTATTAGGTAAAAAGTATTGTAATGAAAGTTGTCAGTATGGAGCTTGTCAGATAAATGATCAAGCTTTATAACTTAATGCTTAGATGATATAATATGTTTAGATTATTAAATCTATAATTTAAAAAAATGAAAACTAATTTTAATAAATTAATTTTGCTTTTAAGTTTTTTGCTTATATTTTTTGCTTTTAATTTTTCTTCAGCTGAAGACAGTTTAGTCTCCGATGCTATTGCTATTAGGGTTTTGCCTAACCCCAATCACTATGGCATTGAAACTTGGTATAGAATGCAGGGCTTTTCTGGTTCACCTCAGAGCTTAATTGTGGACGGATATGAAGCTATAAGAGATGGAAGAACAGTTTATGTGGCAGCAGCTAACATACTAGACAAACTTGACCCTAGTAAAGATATTATTTACACTAATATTTATTTAATTTCCTATAACCAAGAATCAAATAATTCTACTATGGATGTTTTAGGGCAAATAATTTCTCATTGGAAGTTTAATTATAATATTAATAATGACCCAGGTAAATGCTCCTTATCCACTCTCGTTTGTCGTGAGGATTCTGATTGTCCCGCGGGTTTTGTTTGTGGCAACGAAGGAGTTGTTGGTTTAGAGTTTCAAAATAATAAATGTGTAATAGAAGAGAGTGATGCTAATTTACCTAATACTAAAAATTGTTTAATAGACTCAGATTGCACTAAAGGCTTTTTCTGTTCAAGTGTTAAAGCTAGAATTACCAGAGACGTTATTAGGGTAGGTAGATTAACAGACTTTACTGCTTATTTGGAAAGATACAAAAATCAATTTGGAGTTTATCCAGTTTTATCGGCTGGTAGTTATATACAAAATACCACTTTTTCTACTTGGCCTAGCTGGAATAATGTTTTAGGCTCTGCTTTAGGGTTTAGTTCTAAAATGATAGATCCTATTAATATTTTTGGGCCCTGCATTGATGAAACTGGAGTCTATAATTATAATCTGGATACTTGTTGGGACGAAGAAAAATTAAAATTTTATGATAATGATTTAAGTAATGAAATCAACTTACCTTTAAACAGTTTTGTTTACGCTTATCGTAGTGAAAATTATGGTTCTGAATATAATCTTTGCGCAACCTTAGAAACAGCAAGTAAGTTTGAATTTGATGACACAGAAGGTATATCTATTAGTAATGCTAATTGCGAGGGCATGGTTGGTTATGGTTTAAGTTTTGTTAAAGATCCAATAACTATAAAGTCATATAATTTAAACGGACAAAGCCAGTTACCCTTTAATGGCGTTATAGAAATTAATAATCCAGATGGCAGGATTTTATCAAATTGGAATATTAATTTAACGGAAACTGATTTTACTAATGAGGGCTGGACAGATCCTGACCCAGATCCAATTTTAAAACTAGTTCCTACTAATAATCCCAATAAAAGACTTATTCAAAACCCTAAAGCTGGTGCAGTAGGACAATATATTTTTAATTTTTCAGTTGCTGATAATCTGCCTTCAACTGATGATTTAGAAGAAACCTTAACTATTACTATAGGAGATGAATCTCCACAAATACAAGCTCAAAATATTGATTATTATTATGACGGAGTTACACCCTTAGATTATAATGTTTATTTATTTGATAATAATTTTAATAATTTAACTAATACAAATAATTGGAATTTAATTGTCAATTATCCGACAGGGTTTACTCCAAACATTGGTAATGCTAGTGTTGGCGATCTAAACATAGGGAATGGGCTAACAGTTGGAATGGTTTATGTGGCCAGTAACCAATATCGTTTAAATATTAATGGTTTGTTGGATAGTGCGGACGTACAAGCTGCCTTAAGTGATCCTGAGCCAGATACTATATCTTTTACTTTAAATGTTGAAGACGCATCAGGTAACTCTGCTAACAAGACTTTTTTAATAAATATTATAAATGGTAACCCAATTTTTAATTTTAATTGTCCTGATGAGATTAGGGCTGGAGAGGAAAAGTTTGAGTGTTTTATAACCTTAGAAGATCCTGAGGAAGTTGCTGATATAGCTTTTAGTACAGAATATTTAAGCGGAACTAACTATGTGCCTTATACGTTAAATCCGCCAAAAAATTTACCACTTAATTTTAATTTCAATTCTTCTAGCAGTTTTTTGTCTGGATTTTTAGATTATAATACTCATTTTGGAGAGCCACCAAATTATCAAGTAAGTAGTTTGGATGATTATGCAAAGTTTAAAATAACTGTTGAGGCTATAAATACTTCAGGAGTTTCTAGCGAGAGTTCTTTTGAATTTAGGGCTAATTCTTTTTGCGGAGATGGTTATTTTAATTTTCCTAACGGAGAGTTGGCTGGCGGACCTTTTGGTGATGGCTATGAGGAATGCGATGGACTTGCTGAGACTGCTTGTGATGGAGGTTGTGACCCCCAGGTTAGTTATGAAGAAAAAAAGCCTTATGCTTGCACTACTAATAGTTCTACCTCTAAGCCTGTACAAGCAGGAACTTGTACGTATACCGGTGGTATGTGCGGAGATTCTTTGTTACAAGATGACTACATGGAAGAATGTGATTTTGGGGTAAATAATAATTGTTGTAATTTTTGTAAGTGGGATTTTCAATATCCTGAAACTACCACTCCTGTTTATTTTACTACTCAAGAAGGTTCATTAGATTATCAAGAAAATATTACTTTAGCATGGCAAGGCGGGCCAGGGGAGACCGCTTATATTTCTATGCCTGAGGCAGTTAGCTTTAAACCAGACTCAGTTTTTATTGATATCTTAACTGAGGTTGAGTTGACGATAGAGCCTACTTCTATTGTTTTTATTACTGATGTTTCGGGAAGTATGAATGAACGTATAGATGATGTGAGACAATCTTTAATAGGAACTACAGATGTTGATGTGAATGAAGCATTACCTGGTAGTGTAATGCATGATTTAAAGCAAATAGCTGATGAAAGTAACAATATAAGGGTGGGCCTGGTTGATTTTGGTGATGTTGTAAATTCTGATGATATAATAGACTTGCATAATAATGGCGATTATTCTAATTTAGTAAACATTATATCGTTTTATGATGATATAGGAAGTGCAACTGAAACTAAAAATGCTTTAATGGCTGCTCATGAGATGTTAAGTGCTGAAAATGATGATCCCTTTAAATTTTATATATTATTAAGTGATGGCAATCCTACTGGGGATGATCCTTGGGCTTATGTAAAAAATACTATTCGCACAAGCACTAGTTACATAAACGATGAAGCTTTTGTATATTCTATTTATTTTTCTGACGACCCTAAAAATAATTTGTTACAGAGGATGTGTTTTTGGTCTAATGATGATATTCCGTATGATTGTGCTGGTTGCGATATTACAAGCGGTTGCGTTGGCGCTAATTATACATTTTTATCAACTACAGGGGTTTCCAGTGCTTATGATAATATAGTTGAAGATATATCTAGGGAGCCGTCAGATAATGAGTTGGAAATAGAGATAAATGGAGAGTTGTTAGATCCTATTTTATTAGAAGAAGGTGAGTCTAACTATTTAAATCAACAAATATTTTTAAATAATGTTTCTTGTGATCCGGAAAGCGCGCAATGCTCTCCAAGTTACGTGCCTTTTACAGCTAGTTTTACTAATGGTAATGGGACTATAAATTTTTCTAATTTAAGAATGCAAATTTTAGAAAGTTGTCAAGCAGAATAATAATTTATATATGAACAAAAAAAGAATCATTTTAATTTCTATTGTATTAATTATAGTAGCTTTGACTTTGTTTTTTATTTTTAATAAAAACATTTTTTCCAATAATAAAGATGTCAATTCTTCTGTAAGTAATAATGATATATCAGGTGAAGATGTTTCAAAAGAATCAGAAAAACAAGAAAATACAGCTTCTAGCACAGATATACAAAAAGACAATACGCAACCAGAAAAAAGTGAAAAGCAACTTAAGATTGAAAAAATAAATAATTTATATGATCAGGCTAAAGATACACAAGATATTAGTTATTGTCAGCAAATGGAGGATAGTTTTAGTGCCGACTTATGCTTAGAGAGAATTGCTAGGGATACAGAAAATGAAGAAATTTGTGATAATGTTGTTGGCAGGGATAGGGTTTCAGAATGTAAAGATAAGGTTATAAGACTTAAGGCTATTAGCTTAGGTGAACTGTCTCAGTGTCAAAATATAAAAAGTGAATATTATTTAGCTAGTTGTATAGGATATTTTGTTGATGAAAATGATTATGAAGATATAGTTGTTTGTGATGCGCTATCAGGAAAAGCAAAAGATCAATGTGTTTCTAGTATTATTTTTGATTTAGCGGTTAAAAATAAAGATTGTTCATCTATTTCTGGTGAAATGCAACAAGAATGCAATTCAGCTATAGGTATATTTATAAATGATAATGAAAATTTAGACTCCGATGGCGATGGCTTGACCGACAAGGAAGAAAATGAAATATATAATACTAATCCTAACAATCCTGACACTGATGGTGATGGCTATTTAGACGGAGAAGAGGTAGAAAATGGTTATGACCCTTTAAGTTAAATTAATTCATTTTAATTTTTTAGATGTTTTTTGTTAAGCTGTAAATTAAATGATATAATAAGCAATAATTATTAAATAGTATTTTATGTTTGATGATTTAGAGAAAAAATCTCAAGAAGGAGGTAATAATACAGAGGATATCTTTCAAGAAACTGATAAGTTTGAAGATAGTGGTCAACCCATTCCTCCAAGTATACCTAAAGAACAATTAGAGAGAATGAAAAGTAAGGAAAATTCTTTTTCTACTGATAAATATCGCCCTTACAGGGAACCTGTAAGTTCTGGAGCTAAAAAGCTAAGAATGGGAGTTATTATTGTGGTGATAGTAGCCGTGCTTGGTTTTGGTGTTTATTATATGTATAACAATCTATTAAAAGCTGATGAAGTTGTAGAAAATAATCCTGCTGGTCAAGTTGCTAACAATAACTTAGAGAATAAAAATCCAGATTTAGAAGAAGATAACAATAATGACATAGAGCCAAGTATAGAAGTAGAAGAGGAAGAGCCTGAAGAAGTTATAGTCGAAGAAGAGCCAGAAGTTCCAGAGATAGAAGATGAAGAGCCAGTAGTAATAGAGCCGGAAGCGCCAATAGAAGAACCGGAACCAGAGTTTGCTAATCAAGATCCTGATAGTGACGGTCTTTCTACTGCTCAGGAGTTAGGCTTATACAATACCAACCCTAATAACCCTGACACTGACGGTGATGGGTTAAATGATGGTGATGAAGTAAATATATATAACACTGATCCTTTAAATGATGATTCAGATGGCGATAGCTACTTAGATGGTGAAGAAGTAAAAAATGGTTATAATCCTTTAGGGGATGGTTTGCTTTAATTAATAATAATTTATGGAGGAAAAAGATTTACAAACTGATAATAATTTAGAGAAAGTTAAAATTGGACAGATTTCTAGTTTGGAAAAAGAGAAGTCAATGCAAAAATTATCAGAGAATATAGAGTCTGGCTTTAAAATTCATAGTATGCCTAGTGGTTTTAGGTCAGGTCAGTTTAATAGTTCTGTGCACCCCAATGACTTAGACTCTGGTGGTTCTAAGACTTCTTCTGGTGGCGGCTCTCATAAAAAAGTGGGCTTGATTATAATTTCCGTGGGAGTTTTAGTCTTAGCAGTTTTAGGTTATTTTGTTTATGCTTACGTTTTTAACTCTGATAATAGTAATCAAGATAGTCAAAATATAGTTAGAGAAAATAAACCAATAGAGCAAAATAATAAGGAAATTGTTTCTGATAATAAAGAGCTGGAAGATGTAACACCTGAAGAAGAAATAGAAGTTGAAGAGGAAGTTATTCTTGAAGAGCTTGAAGCTCCTACTAGCACAGATATTTCCCCTGAACCTGGTGATTTAGCCACTAGCACTGACAATGATATAGAATCGCCTACTAGCACCGAGCCTGTAGATGAAGTTCCAACCAGCACTCCAATTATAGTAGTTAGTGATTTAGATGGTGATGGACTGACTGATTTAGAAGAAGCAATTTTAAATACAGATAGTGAAAATGTAGATACTGATGGTGATAGCTATAGTGATTTTGTGGAGTTTTCTAACCTTTATAATCCTCTAGGGGAGGGAAGTTTAGATTCTGTAGCTAAAGTTTTAAATGCTTATAATTTAGCAGATTATAGTAATGAAGTTTATAATTATTCAATGTTGTACCCTGAAGCCTTTGAAGTTCAGGAGACAGAAGATAAGAGCTCAGTTATGTTTATTGACCCAACTAATGAAGGATTTTTTCAGATATCAGTTGAACCTAATGTAGAAGGTCTGGATATAAAAGCTTGGTATGAAAAAGAATTTGAGCTAGAGGAGCTACCAGTAAATCAATATTACTCTGATGAAAGTAGAGAATTAGTATTTTCTCCAGATGGCTTATATATCTATTTAACTGACAACATACAGCAAAGAATATATATTATTTCTTACGTGAGCTTAGCTATGCAACCAGCTTATCCTAATGTTTTTTCCTATTGCGCTGATTCTTTTTGGTTAGAATAATTTTTATTAAAAGTCTTAGAGATCTCTATATATAGTTAAATTGTAATTTAAGTTTATATACAAAAAATACCGCTGGTGAGCGGTATTTTTTTATATTCGGGGTTTAATTGACAAAAATGGTTGGTAATTTAAGCTTTAATATAAATGTCTTTATTTAGTAATTATTTTATCAATTATACCATAAGCTTTAGCTTCAGAAGCGCTCATATAATAATCTCTGTCTGTATCTCTTTCTATAATGTTTAATTTTTGCCCAGTATGTTTAGCTAACAACTTATTCATTCTATCTCTAATTTTTAATATATGTTCTGCCCTTATTTTAATATCACTAGCCTGACCTTCAGCGCCACCCATTACTTGATGAATCATGACCTCGCTATTTGGTAGAGCCAATCTTCTGCCTTTTTCCCCTGAAGCTAACAAGGTTGAGGCCATAGAAGCGGCCATGCCTAGACAAATAGTGGTTACTGGTGAGCTGATATATTGCATAGTGTCATAAATGGCTAAGCCAGAGCTAACTGAGCCACCAGGAGAGTTAATATAGAATTTAATGTCTTTCCCCTTATTCTCAGCGTCTAAAAAAAGAAACTGAGCGATAATAATATTAGCGACATGGTCATTTATGGCTTCGCCCAAGAAAACAATTCTGTCTTTTAGAAGGCGGGAGTAAATATCATAAGCTCTTTCTACATGTCCCTCTTTTTCAATAACTGTTGGTATTAAAGGCATATTTTTTTGTTTATTATTAATATAGCTATTATAATTGTGATTAGCTTTTTTGTCAATTATAAGCTATTATTAGATAATTTTTAATTAAAGCAGTCTTTTGGCTCTTGATTTTTATACTTAATTGATTTAAGATTGATTTAAGATAACAAGAACAATAATAATATTTTGTCTAATTTTGAAGTATGAGTAATTCTATTTGGAGCAAAATTTTTAAACCATCTGCTCTAGGAAGGATAAGATGGATTTTTATTTTAATAATAATTTTTGCAGCTATGTCTTTTTTAATTGCTGGTGGAAATTATTATAATCAAGCTAGCTCCTGGCTGTCAGAAAAAACTAATCAGTCTATTAATTTGCCTAAAGTGGCTGAGTTGCCCTTTAGATTGGGACTTGATTTGCAAGGAGGAACCCATTTAGTTTATCAAGCTGATGTTTCTTCTATAAAAGAAGGTAATCGTTTAGAAGCTTTAAATGGTGTAAGAGACGTGGTAGAAAGAAGGGTTAATGTTTTTGGCGTAAGTGAGCCTGTAATTCAAGTTAATCACACTTCTGGAGGAGATTATCGCTTAATAGTGGAGTTAGCTGGAATTAAAGATGTAGATGAAGCTATTTCCATGATAGGAGAAACTCCCTTGTTAGAGTTTAAAGAAATAAAAGCTATAACTAATGATGGAGAAAATCCAGTTTTAGAAGAAATGGCTACCAGTACAGAGATGGAGGCTCCTGAAATTACCATAAACAGTGAAGATGGAACTTCTACTGCTACAGCGGTGATAGACTTAGATGAAAGTAGTTCTGATTTTGAGGAAAATTGGACTAATACTAAATTAAGTGGAAAAAACTTGAAAAGAGCCACTATACAATTTGATCCTAATGATAATAGTCCTCAGGTGTCTTTAGAGTTTGATTCAGAGGGCTCTGATTTATTTGCTGAAATAACAGCTAGAAACGTAGGTAAACCTTTGGCTATTTTCCTAGATGGGTATGTTATAAGTGCGCCTACAGTTAATGAAAAGATTACCGGCGGACAAGCGGTTATAAACGGTAGATTTACTATGGAGGAGGCTAAGCTATTAGTACAAAGATTAAATGCTGGAGCTTTGCCTGTGCCTATAGAATTAGTTAGTCAAAAAACAGTTGGCGCTAGTTTAGGCGCTCAGTCTATAAATAGTAGTTTAAAAGCCGGACTTCTAGGGTTACTGTTAGTAGCTATTTTCTTAATTGTATATTATAGATTGCCAGGGCTGTGGGCAGTTTTATCACTGAGTGTTTACGGGCTTACAGTTTTAGCTATCTTTAAAGCCATGCCAATAATTTTAGCTCTGCTAATGGTGGTTATTATTGTTGGTTTAATGATTTATACCTTTCATGATCTTAAAGTTTTTGATAGCATTCTGTCAGTTTTACTTATTACCATAGGTATTTTCTTGTTTGTGTACGCTCTAAAGCCAGTTACTTTAACTTTATCAGGGCTAGCTGGTTTTATCCTTTCAATTGGTATGGCTGTAGATGCTAATGTGCTTATTTTCGAAAGATTCAAAGAAGAGTTAAGAAGCGGAAAGAGTTTAAAGCAGTCTATTGAAGAAGGCTTTAGAAGAGCTTGGCCATCTATTAGAGATGGTAATATCTCCACTATATTTATTTGTTTAGTTTTAATGTTTTTTGCTACCGGCTCTGTTCAAGGTTTTGGCACTACTTTATTTATTGGTATTTCCGTTTCAATGTTTAGTGCGATTGTAATCACTAGAACCCTAATGCTTCTTGCTAGTGGCAAAAAAGCCAGCAAGGTTTTGTGTTTAATGGGGGTTAGAAATAAAATTAATAAGTAAGAATATGTATAAAATTATTTCAAATCGTAAAATTTGGCTTAGCTTTTCCGGGTTATTAGTGGCAACGGCTATTGCGTTTTTATCTTTATGGGGACTTAACTTTGGACTTGATTTTACCGGAGGTAGTTTGCTGGAAGTACAGTTTAATAACTTTGAAACTAATACTTTAGAAATTAAGGAGCAGGTTTCAAGTCTTAACCTTTCTAGTTTGAGCGTGCAACCAACTGAAAATAACAGCTATATATTAAAATTTAAAGATGATAATGAAAATATTCATAAAGAGATTATGAACTCTTTAAGCACTTTAGCGGGTGATAATTTAGAAGCTAGTGTTGAGGAACTACGTTTTGATTCAGTTGGTCCGTCTATAGGAGAGGAGTTAAAAAGCAAATCCTTAAACGCTGTTATTTTAGTTTTAATTATTATAGTTTTGTATATTGCTCTAGTTTTCAAAAAAGTTTCTAAGCCAGTATCTTCTTGGAAATATGGCATTACTGCTATTATTGCTTTGTTTCATGACGTTCTAATTACTTTGGGAGTATTTGCTCTTTTAGGTTATTTAATGAATTTAGAAATTAATACTCCTTTTGTGGCCGCGATTTTAACTGTTATAGGTTATAGTGTTAATGATACTATTATAGTTTTTGATAGAATTAGAGAAAATTTGCCTCAAAGTAATGACAATTTTTCTAATACCGTTAACAAGAGTGTTAATCAAACTATTACCAGGTCTATAAATACTTCTTTAACCACCCTTTTAGTTTTGATAGCAATTTTAATTTGGGGAGGGGCTAATATTCAAGAGTTTATTTTAGCTTTAGCTATCGGTATTTTTATAGGAACTTATAGCTCTATTTTCTTAGCTAGTCCTTTGTTAGTGGTTTGGGAGAAGCTGGGCAAAAAGAAATAGTTTTTACTTCATTTCATAAAAAAATCAGTCCGGAAAGGGCTGTTTTTTTATGTAAGTAGCTGTTATAATAAAAACATAGTCTTTATTTTATGTTTAATTTTAACCCTTTACGCTTAGTTTCTTTGTTGTTAAAATTTAGTATTTTAGCAATTTTTTTCTTAGTGCCTTTGGTTTTTGATCCAGCTTATTTTTTGTATAACAATTTTATTTTACCTAAGTCAGTTATTTTTTTTACATTAACTGGACTTCTTGTGTTCTCTACTTTTTTACATTTACTTTTTTTAAAAAATATTAAAATTTCTCGTTCGCTTTTAAAAACTTGGCTTTGGCCAGGCTTACTTTTGTTAGCTTTATCTCTTAGCAGTTTATTATCAGTTAACTTCTTCCACTCTTGGCAAGGTTCTTACGAAAGATTGGCTGGCTTGGATTTTTATTTGGCTTTATTTTTATGGTTAGTTTTAATTAGCTTTAATATTTATCAAAATAAAAATTTAATTAAAGCCAAAGAAATATTTTTAACCATAGCTTTAAGCTCTTTGCTGGTAAGTATATATGCTGTTTCTCAATTTTTTGGCTTTGACTTTATGAGCTGGAAAGAAAGTGCTGAAGGTTATAGGGCTTTTTCTACTTTAGGGCAACCTAATTACTTGGGTCTTTTTTTATTGTTATCTTGGCCAACTTATTTTTATTTAATCTTTAAAAGTCGATCTAAAGTTAATTCAATTTTTATTGGCTTAGCTCTACTTTTAAATTTATTAGCTTTAGTGCTTAGTTTTTCACGTGGCTCCTGGCTAGCCTTTCTTTTGATTTTTATAGCTTTTTTATGGTGGTTAGCTAAAAAGAAAAATATTTTTAAACCTAAAAAAATTCTATTAGGGGGGCTAATAATTTTAGCCTTTTTAGCTTTTTTAAGCTCAAACTCTATGCTTAAAGATAGACTTAATAATTTCTTTTCTGGTCCAGCTGTTTCCGTGCGTTGGCTTCATTTTCAAGCTGCTGGTAGTAAATTTATAGATAAACCTATTTTAGGTCATGGTTTAGAGCACCAAGACAATCTCTTTAGAAGTGATTTGAACAAAAAGTGGGCTTTGTATGAGAAATTAAATATTTATATGGATAGAGCGCACAATGTTTTTTTAGACTATTTGGTTGTTGGCGGAGCTTTAGGTTTAATATTTTTTGTTTTATGGGTTTATAAGTTATTTCAGCAGGTATATTTTTTGGATAAAGATAGAAAATATTTTTCTCCTGCCACCTTTTTTGCCTGGGGGATTTTAGGAGTTTTAGTAGCTTTGCAATTTACTTTTGAGACCATAACTAGTCAAGTTTATCTCTGGGGTTTGGCAGGATTTATAGCCGTCTGGTGGGCTCAAAAAAAAGATAGTGATTTGGGGAGAGAAGTGCTTAAAGATAATTTTTTCTTTCGCTTAAATGTATATATAAAAGCTTTAATGGTTTTATTAGCTTTTTTTCTGTTGATTTTTTGTCTCTATTTTCAGGTAAACCGACTATCAGCTGATCATTATTTTAGAAGTAGCTTAAGTCAGCTTCAAAAACATGAATATCCAGCCTCCATGTTGTTATATGAATATGCTGTTAATTTAAAAGACTTGCCTAAATATCACAGGGATTTTGCCCAGCAAATTTCTTATGTTTTTATAGAAAATCGTTTGCCAGTGTTTAGAGAATTAGAGCTTAAATTAAAAGAAATAGCTTCAAAGCTTGGTCCGGGATATAGAAACTATTTAGCTAAAGCTTATATTTATCAAGCAGTAAAAGATTATGACAAAAGTGAATATTTTTATTTCCAAACTATAGATATCGCTCCTAATTATTATCAGCCTTATTTAGAAATAGCTAGATTTTACAAAAACATAGCTAAATATGATCTAGCTAAAGATTATTATTTATTAGCTTTAGATCGTTTACCAAACTTATCTAATTCTAAGATGGCTATATCTCATAAGCCTCAACTCATTACCTATAACAGTTTAATATATAGAGATTTAGGAGAAACAGAGTTTCTTCAAGGTAATTATTTTCAGGCCATAGAGCTTTTTAAGCAAGCCTATACATTAAAATCTCATCCTCAGACTTTAAAAAAAATAGCTGATAGTTATTTTGCTTTAGACGACTATGATATGGCTATAGAGTATAATTTAGAAGGGCAAGAGAATTATAGTGATGACCCTGCTTGGCCTACAGCGCTTGCCTCTTTATACGAGTTGCAAGGCGATAAAGATCTAGCCCAGCAAAGTTTAGAGAGGGCTTTGGTCTTAGATCCTGAATATGAGCCAGCTTTAAGTTTAAAAAAACTTTTAAGTTCTAATTAATTTATGACAACCTTTTCTTTTATTATTGTAAATTATAACACTAAAGAAGCGCTTAGAAGATGCTTGCTTTCAGTTGTAAAGTTTTGCTCTAGTGATCAAATAGAGGTAATTGTTATTGATAATAACTCTCAAGATGGAAGTCAAAACATGCTAAAACATAATTTTTATAATCAAGTTAATTTTGTTTTTAACTCTTCTAATCTTGGTTTTTCTAAAGCTTGTAACCAAGGCGCTTCCCTGGCTAGAGGTAAGTATTTATTTTTCTTAAACAGCGATGCTTATTTAACTGAAAACATCTTAACTAAGGTAGAGGAGATATTTAAGGTTAAGGAAAGTTTAAACTTAGTTGCTCTTTCTCCAGTAATAAAGGATGAAAAAGGAAAATTAGAGCCTAGGTTTTTTGGAGATTTTCCTAATTTATTTAGTATTTTTTTTCAACGCGGTAAAAAGAATATCAGTGAAAATGATTTGAATTCTAAATTAATAACAGAAGTGGATTGGCTTAGCGGAGCAGCTTTAATTATTAAAAAGTCAGCTTTTTTTTCGGTTGAAGGTTTTGATAAAAACTTTTTTATGTATTTTGAGGATATTGATTTAGCTAAGAAATTAAGAAAATTAGGATATATATTAGCAGTTTGCCCGCTTAGCTTGTCTGTAATACATCAGAGAGGCTTGAGTCTTAAAAATAAAGATAAGCTAAGAAAAAAGTATTATTATCAGTCGCAAGATTATTATTTTAAAAAATATTATGGACTTTTAAGTCTTTATTTGCTTAGATTGTTTCGTTTTTTTTATATAACTTTATTTAAATAATTTATTTTTATGTATCTTTTAGTAATTATTTTTGGTTTAATAGTGGGTAGTTTTTTAAATTGCTTAATTTGGCGCTTATTTCAAGAAGAAAGTTTATGGGGGCGCTCTTATTGCCCTCATTGTCGTCATCAGATTTCCTGGTATGACAATATACCTATTTTCAGTTTTATATTTTTAAGAGGTAGCTGTCGGCATTGTGCTAAAAAAATTTCTTGGCAATATCCAGCTGTAGAAGCAATAACAGCTGTGCTTTTTGTAGCTGCCTTTTATTTTTTGCCTGATTTAGAACCTTTAAGTATTGCTTTGGCTAGAAATTGGTTAGTGATAGCAGTTATGATAGTAGTGTTTGTTTTTGATCTTCGTTGGCAATTGGTATCTTTGCTCTTAGTGGTTCCAGCTATATTTATAGCAGTAGCTTTTAATTTATTTTTAGGTTTTTTCTGGTGGCAAATAGTTTTAAGTTTAGCCCTAGCTTTTGCTTTTTTCTGGTTTCAATATTTACTTACTAAGAAGAAGGGTATAGGAGAGGGGGATATATATTTAGGTCTTCTTATAGGAGCAGTTTTTGTTAATTTACGTCATTTACTTTTAGTTATTTTAATAGCTTATTTGCTTGGCTCTGTGGTGGCTATAGTTTTAATGTTTTTAGGTAAAAAGAGGTGGCAAAGTCGCTTACCTTTAGGAGTTTTTTTAGCTGTGGCCAGTGTTTTAGTCTTGCTTTTTCATGAAGTTTTAACTAATTGGTATTTCAGTCTTTTTAGTTAATATTTTTATATCACTTTTTATTAAATACTATTTGTCTTATTTGTTATTTTTTTGTATAATAGTAATAAGCGTCTATTAATTAGGCTTAAGTTTAATTTATATGAAAGAAGAAATTATTTCCGGCTTGGATATTGGTTCCAGTGAGATTCGTTTAGTGGTTTCTCAGCGCTCTAATAGAGAGCTTGGTGGGGGACTACAGGTTATTGGCGCCGTTTCCGTTCCTACCAGCGGGTTTAATAAAGGGGTAGTCAGCAGTATTGAAGATACTACCTCCTCAGTTTCAGCTTGTATTGAAAAGGCGGAAAGGCTAGTGGGCGTGCCAATAAATAATGTTTGGCTAAGTGTAAACGATCCCAAAATCCGTTGTGAAAGAAGTAAAGGTGTAGTAGCGGTAGGTAAAAGTGATGGCGAGATAAATGAAGCTGATATTGACAGAGCTATTGAAGCTGCCGGTAGTGTGGCTGTGCCAGCTAATTATGAGATATTACATGTAATACCAATTCGTTTTGCTGTAGATAATCAGGAGGATATAAAAGACCCAATAGGAATGAGTGGTATTAGACTAGAAGTAGAAACTTTAATTATTTTAGGTCTTTCTAGTCAATTAAAAAATTTAACCAAGGCTATATATAGAACAGGGTTAGATATTGAAGATTTAGTAGTTTCTCCTTTAGCAGCTGGGGAAGCTTTGCTTAGCAAAAAACAAAAAGATCTAGGAGTAGCAGTTATAAATATAGGGGCGACAACTACTGGGTTATCTGTATACGAAGAGGGTAATTTATTACACGCCGCTATTTTACCAGTTGGCTCTGAGCATATTACTTCAGATATTGCTATTGGTCTTCGTTGTCCTATTAATTTAGCTGAGAGAATAAAAATAGAGTTTGGTGATGCTATGCCTGAAATTATTGATAAAAAGGAAGAGATAAATTTAGAACAATTAAGCAAAGAAGAAGAGGTTAATGAAACTCTAGAGCCTGTTTCTAAAAAATATGTAGCAGAAATAATTGATGCTAGAGTAGAGGAAATTTTTAATATGATAGATAATGAACTTAAAAAAATAGAACGTTCCGGAATGCTTCCAGCCGGAGTTTTTTTAACTGGTGAAGGCAGTGAGCTTAGAAATTTAACTGAGGCAGCTAAAAAATATTTAAGATTACCTGCGGGTTTGGGGATTAATAGGAATTTAGAAACAGTTATTGACAAAGTTAATGAGGGCAAGTATTCTACAGCTTTAGGCCTTATAGCTTGGGCTAGCCATTATGAGCCTCAACACAAACCTTCAAAAATTACTAAAAATTTAGGGGATATTGCGGGGAAAGTAAGGTCATGGATAAAGAAAATTGCCCCTTAATATATAAAAAGAATTAATAATATTTTTATGGCAGAAGTAAAACCAGCAGTAGAAACCTTTGCTAAAATTAAAGTTGTCGGCGTTGGCGGAGGCGGAGGCGCTGCTATCAATAGAATGATTGAAAAAGGCATTCAGGGCGTAGAATTTGTGGCTATGAATACTGATGTTCAGGCTTTGCATTATAATAAAGCTGGAGAAAAGCTTCATATTGGCAAAGCTGTTACTAGAGGTTTAGGCGCTGGCATGAATCCAGACTTAGGCAAACAAGCAGCTGAGGAATCACAAAATGAAATTAGAGAAATGCTAAAAGGTTGTGATATGGTATTTGTAACTTGTGGTTTAGGTGGCGGAACTGGTAGTGGAGCCGCTCCAGTGGTTGCTCAGATAGCTAGAGATTTAGGCGCCTTAACTGTAGGAGTGGTTACTAAACCTTTCTCTTTTGAGGGCGGACAAAGAAAAAACATTGCTGATAGAGCTTTTTCAGAGTTAGCTGATAGAGTTGACACTATTATTACTATTTCTAATGACAAGCTTTTACAGGTAATTGAGAAAAAAGCTTCTCTTTTAGAAGCTTTTAACGTAGCTGATGATGTTTTGCGTCAAGGAGTGCAAGGAATTGCTGAAATTATTACTGTTCCAGGTGTTATTAACGCTGACTTTGCTGATGTTAAGGCAGTTATGTCTAATGCCGGTTCAGCTTTAATGGGTATTGGTCAGTCTAGCGGGGAAAACAAGGCAGTAGAGGCTGCTAAAGCAGCTATAAACTCTAGTCTGCTGGACATGTCGATTGAAGGGGCTAGAGGCATAGTCTTTACTATTACTGGTGGATCTAATTTAGGTATGAATGAAGTAAATGACGCAGCTAAAGTTATTACTTCAGCAGCGGATGAGGAAGCTAAAATTATTTTTGGTGCTGTTATTGATGAAAAATTAAAAGATCAAATAAAAATTACAGTAGTAGCGACTGGGTTTGACAATCAGGAAACTGGTAAAAAAACTAGTAGTTTTGACAGAGCCTATAGTCCAAACTCATTTGTTAGTCAGCAAGCAGAGGAAGAGTTAAAGAGTAAAAATAGTTTTATAAAAAATCCTTGGTCCGTGGCGGAAGAAGACAAAGAGGAGGAAGAAGATAAAAAGGTTGAAGAAGACGATAGAAACGCTATTAGTCGTCCTAAGATAGAGCCTAAAAAAGAAGATAAGACTGCTAAAAATGATGATGAAGATGATGAGTTAAGCGTACCAGCTTTTATTCGGAAGAAGATGATGTAATATTAGCTAAAATAATTGAGAATATAGAAAAATAGGGTGTAAAACCCTATTTTTTTATACCATAGTTGATAGTTTTCTATTGTATTTTTATCAAGCATATTTGTTTGCGGATGATTTTTTATAATGTATCCGTATTAAATAGTTTGGTCACTATAGAATTATATTTAGAGCAATACCATAACTTCCCCAAAGAATTTGTTGACTTAATGATTGATGAATTTCAAGTCTTAGACAAGGCTAGATTATTGCTTAAAAATATTTTTGACAAGCGCAAGGTTAAACCTGGTTAAAAATTAGCACTAGTCTTTGTTTTCATTAAAATTAAAATGAAAATAAAAGAATAAAAATATTAATTTAATAAATTTAAAATTGTTTTACCAAAACTCTAAAAAATGTTATTATATAATTATCAAGGAGTTATCTATTTTTATTTATGCTTATTTAAATTTATGTCTAATCAGGAACCAGTTAAGATACTTTTAGTAGAAGATGATCCTTTTCTTGCTAATATCTATGAAAAGAAATTTGCTCAAGCTGGTTTCAAGCTTGATAAGGTGGGGGCAGCTGAGCCAGCTTTAGATATTATTTCTAAAAACAAACCTGACTTGGTGCTTTTAGATATTTTACTGCCTGGCAGTTTAGATGGTTTTGCAGTTTTACAAAAAATTAAAAGTAGTCCTACTACTGAAAATATTTTAGTAATAATGCTTAGTAATTTTAGTGGTACTGAAGAAGTAAAGAAAGCCAAAAAATTAGGAGCAGATGATTACATTATTAAAATTGAACTTACCCCCAGCGAAGTAGTGGATAAGGTTAAAAGAATTTTAGCTAAATAATATATAATTTATGATAACTTTTGATGTTATAAATCTAATTTTGTCTTTGGGGCTAGTTATAATTATAGGCTTGTCTCTAGCAGTTTTAATTTTTAGGTTTAAATCTTTTTCTTCCAAGCTTTTGTTCTTGCAAGGCTTCTTTTTTTCTTTGTGGATTTTGTTCGTTATCTTTTTGAGATCGGATAATAATTTAGATCAGTTCACCTTATCCATGTTTATCTCAGCGAGTTTATTTGTAGCCTCCTTAGCTTCTCTCTTATTTGCTTATTTTTTCCCTTTTGTGGATAAAAAGAGGGCCCATGATATCGCCTGGCTCTGGCTGGCAGCAGCTTTAGGCATAGTGGTCTTTGCTTTCATTTTTGTGCCTGATATTATTATTTCTTCTACTCCTAGCCAGGTTTATAATGGTTATTTTTATGATGTCTATTGGATTTTTACCCTTCTTTTCATAGTCTTATCAATTTTTTATTTTTTAAGAAAATATTTTTCTGCTACTAATATAGAAAAGGCTAAGATTTTTTATGCTTCTTTTAACTACATTATTCTTTTAGTAGCTATTTGTGTATTTAATTTGCTTTTGCCTAAGTTTGGCATTATGGAGTATTATTGGGTGGGTGCACTTTCAACAGTAATAATTTTTAGTGGCAATATTTATACGGTGGTAGTAAAAAGATTTGTAAATTTTCGTATAGCTTTTAAAAAGATTTTTATCTTTATTGGAGCTGGTCTCTTTTCTTATTTAGCCTACTTTGGAGTTTCATCATTACTGCTATCTTTGTTTGGGGAAATATTTGTTTGGCAGTCTTATGTGGTTGGGGCTTTTTTAGCTATAATTTTTGCTTATTTATTTCATGCTAATGACTATTTGTTTATTAAGTTAGCTAATAGGTACTTTTTTGTAGATTTATATAAATACCAGAAAAACATAGATAAACTTATCTATGATTTAACCACCCATGTCCACACTAAAGAAATTGTGGAAATTACTATAGAATCTATTGCTAATATTGTAGAGTCAAAAGAAGTAAGAATGTTTTTAAGCCCTAGAAAACAAGGGGCTTGCCAAGGAGATGGAAAAATAAAAGGCTTGTTTTATATTAAACCAACCAGTCATATTTACAGGTTTTTAAAAAAGACTCAAGAAATTTTAATTACTGATGAACTAGAGCTATTATGTCGAGAAAAAAACTTGAGAGGTGAGAAGAATAGGCTTTTAAAAGAGCTTCAAGAAGAAAATATTCACTTAGCTTTGCCTTTAATAATTAAAAAAGATTTTATTGGCTTTATTGCTTTAGACAAAAAGAGTTTGAATTTTACCTATAACACTAACGATTTAAATCTTTTAAAAACTTTAATCAGGCAAGTAGCTATTGCGGTTGAAAGATCCCTGCTTTATTGTCAGCTAGAAGAGCAGAGTGAAACTTTAAAAGACTTTAATAAAGCATTAAAAAAGAGAGTAAAAGACCAGACAAGAGATATAAATGAAAAAAATGTTCGTCTGCAGGAGCTTTTAGGTTTAAAGAAGGATTTTTTAAGAGTAGTTAATCATCAGTTAAACACTCCCATATCTATTATTAAAAATTCTTTTGCCATGATAGATGATGGCACTTTTTCTGCCAAAGAAGGTTTAGTTTATGCTAAGGCTGGTTTAGATAGAATAGATAATACTATTAATGATTTCTGGCAAGCTTTTGCCTGGGAGGGGGAGGATATGGAGCTCAATTTAGAACCAGATAATATTTTTATGATTATTAAAAATATATTGGAGAGTAAACAAGAAATTGAAGGCTTAAAAGATAAAGCTTTAAAGTTAAGTCTAAAAAAACCTAATTTTAAAATGCCTTTAGTTTATTGTGATAAAAAAAATATAGTTCATGTTATTTCTAACCTTTTAGATAATGCCATAAACTACACTCCTAAAGGAGAGGTGGAAATAAGTTTTGAGAAAACTAAGGATAAATTAAAAGTGTTAATAAAAGACACGGGCATTGGCATGACTCAAGATGAAGCTAGGCATGTGTTTGAAAAATTTTCTCGAGGAGAAGGGGCGGTTTCTCTAAATCCTGATGGTTCAGGTTTAGGTTTATATATTGCTAATAAGATTATAAGAGCTCATAAGAATAAATTAAATATTGAAAATACTGCTAAAAACAAGGGAACTACTTTTAGTTTTTCTCTTGATATTGCTAAAATCCCTACTACTAACAAGAAAAAATCAGAAAAAGCTAATAAACAGTTACTAGTTAACAAGAAAAGTCAAGGAGCTAGAGTTTTTATGGTTGAAGATGAGATTAACTTGGTAAAAATGTACGAAAGGTATTTTCAAAAAAATAATTATCAATTTGCTCATAGTTTTTCTGCTCAAGATGCCTATAGAGAAGCTATTAAATATGAGCCAGATATTATTATTTTAGATATTATTATACCGAAAACTAGTAAGGGGGAAAAAATAAATCCAGTAGCTGAACAGGGTTGGGAATTACTTAGTTTGTTTAAAAGCTCTAAAAGTACTAAAGACGTACCTCTAATAGTCTTTACTAATCTCAACTCTTTGGAGGATAGAAAGAAAGCGGAAAAATTGGGGGCAGATGAGTTTATTTTTAAAGAAGAAACTAAACCAGAGCAATTATTAAAAACTATTAATAAACTTATTTAAGCTGTGGATTACTTTAATATCTTTTAAATAAATTTTAAAAATTTCTCTAAAATTAAGTAAAAATCAGTAGGCTTGACCGCTGATTTTTTATTTGTTAATATAAAAATATAATTACAAGATATAGTGGTAATTAATTGATATAATCCACTATATATAGCATTATTAAACTTTTTTATGAAATGCCCCATCTGTTATTTTGAAGACACTAAAGTTATAGATTCTCGCTCTGCGTCAGATGGGCTTTGCATTAGGAGACGTCGAGAGTGTCTTAAATGTGGTTTTCGTTTTTCTACTTATGAAGAAATAGAAATACTTGATTTAGTGATTGTGAAAAAAGATGGACGTCATGAATTATATAATCGGGAAAAAATAGTTAAGGGTTTAAAAAGAGCTTTGGAAAAAAGACCGGTAGATAAAGAAAAGTTTCAAAGACTGGTTCATGCTATAGAGAGAGATGTACAAAAAATAAGAAAAAATAAAATAGCCTCAGAGAAAATAGGAGAAATTATTATGAGGCATTTAAAAAGGACAGATCAGGTTGCTTATATCCGCTATGCTTCTGTTTATGAATCCTTTAAAGATGCTAAGCAATTTAGAAATGAGCTAAACAAATTAATTAAAAAAAAGAAAATAATTAAAAAAAATTAACTACCCCATGCTTATGCCCGAAACTATTTCTCAAATTCGCAAGCGCTCCGGCAAAATTGTCGAATTTAAAAAGGACAAGATTTATAAAGCTATCTACAGCGCTGCTAAAGCAGTTGGCGTTGATGATAAAAGCTTAGCTAAAGATTTGGCTAATGAAGTTGTTAAAAAGATAAATTCTAAGTTTCATAAAAACAGCATTCCAGCTGTAGAGGAGGCTCAGGATATTGTTGAGGAAGTCTTAATTAGACGCAATAAAATAAATATTGCCAAAGCCTTTATAATTTACAGAGAGCAACATAGACAACTAAGAGAAATTAAGTCTGCCACTGGAGAAAAATTAATGGAAGACTATTTAGGTAGATTAGATTGGAGGCTTAAGGAGAACAGTAACATGAGCTATTCCGTTCAGGGGCTTAATAATTATTTAGCTTCAGCTATCTCTGCTCGTTATTGGTTAAATAAGCTTTATCCTAAAAATATCAGAGAAGCTCATATAAATGGTGATTTTCATATTCATGATTTAGGGCTTTTAGCTCCTTATTGTTGTGGTTGGGATTTAAAAGATCTGCTTATAAAAGGTTTTGGCGGTGTAAATGAAAAAGTACAAAGTAAACCCCCTAAACATTTTAGAAGTGCTTTGGGACAAATTGTTAATTTTTTCTATACCATGCAAGGTGAAGCTGCTGGAGCTCAAGCTTTTGCTAACTTTGACACTTATCTAGCTCCTTTTATTCGTTATGATAAATTAAGCTACAAAGATGTAAAACAGTGCTTACAGGAATTCATGTTTAATGTAAATGTACCTACTAGAGTAGGCTTCCAAACTCCTTTTACCAATGTAACTTTAGATGTTACCCCTTCTAAATTGTTAGGAGAAGAAAGCATTATTATTGGTGGAGAACCACAAAAGGAGAAGTATAAAGATTTTCAAAAAGAAATGGACATGTTTAATAAGGCTTTTGCTGAAGTAATGTTAGCAGGAGACTCTACTGGTAGAGTATTTTCCTTTCCTATCCCTACCTATAACATTGATAAAAGCTTTGATTGGACAGCTGAGGCTCTAGAGCCTATGTGGGAGATGACTGCTAAGTATGGCATCCCTTATTTCTCTAACTTTGTAAATTCAGACATGGACAGAGATGATGCTAGAAGTATGTGTTGTAGGTTGCGTTTAGATAATAGAGAACTGAGAAAAAGAGGTGGTGGGCTTTTTGGTGCTAATCCTCTAACTGGAAGTTTAGGTGTGGTTACTATTAACTTAGCTCGTATTGGTTATTTATCTAAGACTAAAAAAGATTTTAAAGATAGACTTAAAGAGTTAATGGATATGGCTAAAGAAAGCTTAGAGATAAAAAGAGATATAGTTGAAAAACTTTCCGATGGCGGACTTTACCCCTACTCTAGTCATTATTTACAAGGCATAAAACAAAGGTTTAAAACCTATTGGCAAAACCACTTTAGCACTATTGGCATAAATGGAATGAACGAAGCTCTGTTAAATTTTATGGGCGAAAATATTGCCAGTGAAAAAGGTAAAGCCTTGGCTGAGGAAATATTAGATATGATGAGAGAACGTTTAATGGATTATCAAAATCAGACTAATAATTTATATAATCTTGAAGCTTCTCCAGCTGAAGGAGCTACCTACAGATTTGCTAAAAAAGATAAAGAGCTTTACAAAGACATCCTGTGCGCCAATCAAGAAGCTTACGAGGATGGAGCTGAACCTTATTATACTAACTCTACTCATTTGCCAGTTAATTTTACTGATGATATTTATACAGCTTTAGATTTGCAAGATAGCTTACAAACTAAATATACTGGTGGAACAGTTTTACATGGCTTTATTGGAGAAAGAATTAAAGACGCTGAGACTACTAAGAAGTTAGTTAAAAATATTATCTATAGCTACAAGCTTCCATATTTTACTATCACCCCCACTTTCTCTATTTGTCCTAAGCATGGCTATCTTTCCGGGGAGCACAAGTATTGCCCTAAATGTGATCAGGAAATAGGTTATGTGGAAAAAGAAGATCTAGAAGGGGCAAAAGAGGAAGCAGATATAAATAAGAAAAAATAAGATTTATTAATAATTAATATAAGGCCACTGAGCTTTTATATATCAGCTTATGCCTATAAAAGATATGAGTCCAAAACAGCTTGATAGACAAGAATGTATTGTCTATAGCCGGGTAGTTGGCTGGTTAACTCCAACTAAGAACTATAATAAAGGTAAGGCTTCAGAATATAAAGATAGAAAAACCTATAAAATTAAACAGTAGTTTGAGCAAAGTGAAGTTAGTTTAAAGTTTGTTCAGTTTGCTTAAGCTATCTTCACTTATATGAAAATCGCTGCTTTAGAAAAACTAACTTTAATAGATTATCCTAATCATTTAGCTGCTATTATATTTACAGTTTCCTGTAATTTCCGTTGTCATTATTGCTATAACCCTATGCTTGTCTGGCCTAAGAAGGGATCAGGCAAAAAAGATAAAAATGAGAAAGCTTATTCTTTAATTTCTGAGAATGAGCTTTTTCAGTTTTTAAAATATAGACAGGGAAAGTTAGAAGGCTTGGTTATAACTGGTGGAGAGCCCACCTTACAACCTGATTTAGAGACCTTTATAGCTAAAGTGAAAGATTTAGGGTATTTAGTAAAACTAGATACAAATGGCACTAGACCGGAAATAGTGGCTCGTTTACTTGATAAAAAACTTATAGATTATATTGCCATGGATTTCAAGGCCCCTATAGAAGACTATAAGAAAGTGGTAAATGTTAATTTAGATTTTAGAAAAATTGCGAAAAGTGTTAAAATGATAGCAGGGAGTAAAATTGGTCATGAATTTAGAACTACAGTCTTGCCACAACTTCTAAGCCCAGCTGATATAGAAAAGATGGCTAAATATTTACCTAAAAATAGTAAGTGGTATTTACAGCAGTTTAAGTCAGAAAGTGATTTAGTTAATATGAATTACAAGAAGTTTTCTGCCTATAGTGACAAAGACATGGAAAGCTTGGTAAACATTGCTAAAAAATATATTAAAAATACTAATTGGAGATAAATAAAAATATGACTGAAGAAGAAAAAAACTCTACCCCTATTAACTTAGGACCTCAACCTAGTAATGCTGAACTAAAATCTTTATTGGAAAAAAATTTAGCTGTTAGTCAAGAAATTTTAGATATTAGCACCTATATTAAAGGCTATGTTTTTTGGCGTAAAATTATTGGCTTTATTCAACTGGTAGTTATTGTTGTGCCTATTGTTTTGGTAATTATATATTTACCGCCTTTTCTAGAAGACTTAATGGATAAACTGCCTTCAGTTGTAAATACAAGTAGTTTTAATTTAAACAATTGATTTTATGATTAGTAACAAGATAACAGTTTTTGCTGAAACTAACTTTAGAAATAGTTATAGAGAGTTTGGCATAAAAACTGACGATAGGCGTCGGCATATGTATTTTATTGGAAAAACTGGTATGGGTAAATCTACAGTTTTAGAAAATATGATTGTCTCCGATATTAGAGCCGGTCAAGGTGTGGCTGTGGTAGATCCGCATGGTGATTTGGCAGAAAAAGTTATACAATATATTCCTAGCCATAGAATACAAGATGTTGTTTATTTCAACCCTTCTGACATGAATTATCCAGTAGCCTTTAATGTGGTAGAGCAGGTTGAACCTCATTTGCGACATTTAGTAGCTTCTGGTCTTATAGGAGTATTTAAAAAGTTGTGGGCTGATTCTTGGGGGCCTCGTTTAGAATATATTTTAAGAAATGCAATTTTAGCAACTTTAGATTATCCTAACTCAACTCTATTGGGAGTAATTAGAATGCTTTCCGATAAAGAGTATAGAAAAAGTGTGGTAGCTAAAATTCAAGATCCAGTAGTAAAAGCTTTTTGGGAAAAAGAGTTTAGTGGTTATGCTGATAAGTTTGCCGCGGAAGCAGTTTCTCCGATTCAAAATAAGGTAGGGCAATTTCTTTCTAGTTCACTTATGAGAAACATTGTAGGACAGGTTAGATCTTCTATTGATTTGAGAGATATTATGGATAATCGTAAAATTTTAATTATGAACTTAAGTAAAGGTAGAATAGGAGAAGATAATAGTGCTTTATTAGGAGCAATGATGATTACTAAAATCCAATTAGCTGCTATGAGTCGGGTAGATATTGATGAAGAAAAGCGACAAGATTTTTATTTATATATTGATGAGTTTCAAAACTTTAGTACTGAGAGTTTTGCTAATATTTTATCTGAAGCTAGAAAGTATCGTCTTAATCTAATTATGGCTCATCAATATATTGAACAATTAGGAGATACTGTCAAAGCTGCTGTTTTTGGTAATGTGGGCACTTTAGTAGTTTTTAGGGTGGGAGCCACTGACGCTGAGGAGCTGGTAAAAGAGTTTACTCCTACTTTCATTGAAGAAGATATTGTAAATTTGCCTAAGTATGAAATGTATTTAAAATTAATGATAGACGGAATTGCTTCCACGCCCTTTTCAGCCAGAGGTTTACCGCCTTTGACAAGCGGAGAAAAAACTAATAATGTAGATAAGGTAATAAATTATTCTAGAGAGCGTTATGCTAATGAGAGAGAAGTTGTTGAAGAAAAAATTATGCATTGGCATGAAAGTATTGATAGTACTTTTGACAAAAAAAACAATTCTAATAGCAAATCAGAACAAAACTCTAGTAATGATAAAAAATTTGCCTCTAAATGTGCTCGTTGCGCAAAACAAACTTTTACTCCTTTTGAGCCAGATGGGGTAAGACCAGTGTATTGTAAAGATTGTTTAGAAAAAATTAGAGAAGATAAAAAAAATAATCAAGAACAAAGAAAAATAATTAAAGCCAAAGAGTTAAAACAATTAGAAGAAAAATCATTTAAACCTAATTTAGCTAACGTTAAAAAAATAGAAGAAGTTAAAGAGGAGTCAAAAGAGCCGGATACTTTTATTTCTTTAAACAAGTTAAGTCAAGCTAAAGTCAGTGATTTTAGAGGCAGAGAGAAAAAAATTGCTCCTCCGACGCCCACTGTAGCTTATGAAAGTGAGGAGGAATTAGAAAGTGATAAGGAACTAGAAAATAAAAAGATTAATAAGTCTTCAGGGGATCAGGTTTTAACTGAAGGCGAGGAAATAGATTTATCTTAAATTATTTACCTAAAAAGAAAAATTATTATGTATTTATTTTTTGATACAGAAACTACAGGACTGCCTAAAAGCTTTAAGGCCCCAGTTAGTGATTTAGATAATTGGCCTAGATTAGTACAATTAGCTTGGCAAAATTATGATGCTCAAGGTAATTTACTGGCAAGTTTTAATTATATTATAAAACCCAATGGTTTTATTATTTCTGATGAGGTGGCTAAAATTCATAGAATTACCCAAGCTAGAGCTGAAGCTGAAGGCGTTGAACTGGAGCCGGTTTTAACAGAGTTTGTAGAGCATTTAAATAAAAATGAATTTGCTGTGGCTCATAACTTTAGTTTTGATGAAAATATTGTTGGCTCAGAGCTTTTACGTGCTAAAATGGAAAATATTTTTGAAAGAATCAGAAAAATTTGCACTATGAAGGGAACGGTTAATGTTTGTCAAATACCTGGAGCTCGTGGTTATAAGTGGCCTAATTTAACAGAGTTACATAAATATCTATTTCAGAAAGATTTTGCTGAGGCTCATGACGCTGAAGCTGATGTCAAAGCTTTAGCTAATTGTTTTTTTGGGCTAAAGAGGAGAGGCTTAATTTTTTAAATGTTATGAATTATTTAAAAGTAGGTAAGGCTACTGAACTACAGGGTAAAAACCGTTTTTATTATCGACTTCTAGAAATGTTACCTGGATTTTTAAGCTGGTCAACTCTTTTGATTTTAATTATTTTGTCTTATTTCCAACCAATTTGGGTGGCTTATTTTATTATTGCCTTTGATATTTATTGGTTGCTTTTAGTTTTGTATTTAGCTTTGCACTTAATAGCTGCTTATAAAAAATTAAAACACACCAAGCTTCAAGATTGGGAAAAACTTAGCAGGGAATTAAAGGCAGATTCTAAGATTGTAGGGGAGGAATATTTAGTTAAGAATAAAGATAAAGCCCAGTATTTATATAAAGAAGGAGTTTCTTGGTCAGATTTAACGCATTTGGTAGTTTTACCTACTTGTAATGAAAGTCTGGAGATTATAAAAACTACAGTATCAGCCATATATCAAGATAGTTATCCTAGTCAAAATATGGCTATAGTTTTAGCTATAGAGGAACGAGCTGGAGAGAAAGCACTGGCAAGGGCTCGTCAGGTAGCTAAAGAATTTGGTGGTGCTTTTAAGAAGTTTTTTATTTCTGTTCACCCAGATAATATAGAAGGTGAGCTTAAAGGTAAGGGAGCTAACCAGGCTTGGGCTATAAAAGATTTTAAAAAACAAATAATTGATCCTCAAGGTTGGGACTATGATAAAATGGTTGTTAGTGTTTTTGATATAGATACAGTTATTACTAGAGGTTATTTTTTTCGTTTAAGTTATAAGTTTTTAACCACCCCTGACCCCTATTATGCTAGTTATCAGCCAGTGCCTGTTTATCACAACAATATTTGGCAAGCTCCTTTTTTTGCTAGAATAGCTGCTACTTCTAATACTTTTTGGCAAATGATGCAACAAATTAGAAGTGAAAGTTTAGCCACTTATTCTTCTCATTCTATGTCTTTTAAAGCTTTAAACGATATTGGTTTCTGGTCAACTACTATGGTTAGTGAGGATTCAAGGATATTTTGGCATTGTCTTTTGTACTATAAGGGTAGGTATAGAGTAGAGCCTTTGCACTTTCCAGTTTCTATGGATGCTACTATGGATGAAAATTTTTTAAAGACAGCTAAGAGTTTATACAAACAACAAAGGCGCTGGGCCTGGGGTTCAGAAAATATTCCTTATTTAATTTTTAATACTTTTAAAAACTGGAAAAGTTTGGACAAAAAAACCATGCTTTTTCATATTTTTGTGCAACTTTACGGCTTTCATTCTTGGGCTACTAACGCTTTGATTATTGCAGTAATTGGCTGGATGCCTTTATGGTTAGGTGGAGAGCGTTTTACTTCTACAGTTTTATCAGGTAATTTACCAGAAATTACTACCTTGCTTATGAACTTAGCTATGGTTGGTTTAATTTTATCAGCTATTATATCAACCTTACTTCTGCCATCACCTCCTTTTAAAATAAAGAAAATAAAGAAATTACAGGTGGTAGTAGAGTGGATATTTATTCCGGTGGTAATTGTTCTTTTTGGAGCCATTCCGGCCTTAGAAGCACAAACCCGTCTTTTGCTAGGGAAGTATATGGGGTTTTGGGTAACGCCTAAAAAGAGGTGATATCTCGATAAGTTCAAAATATATTAAATAAAACATTAAAGGCTAGATTGTTTCTAGTTTTTTTAGTGTTAAAATTTTTATTTATTTTTCATTAAGGATTATTTACTATATTTAGACCTTTTTATGCATTTGACATTACATCTTTAAAGATATATAATTATGTTAAAAATAGAATATTATTACAACAATAAAGATTTAAGCACACAAGTTAGAGAAGAAATTAGAAATATAGATAATGATAATATTATTACCAGACTGTATGCTATTATTGTTCATGTAGCTACAAATCAAGGCAAAACTAATTCTGTGTTTACTAAAAATATTAAAGGTTATCATTTTTCAGAAATTAGAATCAAATTTTCCTCACAGTTATATAGATTATTATATTTTATTTGGAAAGATGAAAAAATGACACTTTTACATTTATTTGTAAAGAAAGAGGGAGAAAAAACTCCAGTTAAAGAGCTGGGAATCGCTGAAAATAGATATAGTGGTTTTATAAATAATTATAAAAAATATGAACAAGAAAAAAAACAATAAAAAAGATAATTTTTATAACGATCTAAAAAATAAGTTAAAGGATGATAAGTTTAAAGAGCTTTATTGTGATAGTTTGTTAAGATTTCAAATTGCTGCAGAAATTATAGCTTTTAGAAAGAAAAAGAAGCTAAGTCAAAAACAGCTAGCAGAGAAAATAAATACTACCCAGGCAGTGATTTCTAGAATAGAAAATGGAGAGGTGGCTGTTAGCACTAATATCTTAGAAAGAATTTGTTATCAATATAATTTAAGGTTAAAGTTTAAGCTTTATGAGTTAGCCTAGGTTTTACTGACCACAGAAAGAGGTTTAGAGTTAATATTTAAATATGTTATAATAAATAAAGATAATATCTTTATTTTTTTATTATGTCAAACTTTCATCATTTAAAAGAAGCCTCGGTTTTTAGAGAGCTTAAAACATCTATTAAAGGCTTAAAAAACTCTGAAATTAAAATAAGACAACAAAAATATGGGTTTAATAAATTAGAGGAAGAAAAGCCTTTAGGCTCTTTAACTATATTTTTTTCTCAATTTAAAAGCCCTTTAATTTTTATACTTCTTATAGCTGGCTCTATTTCTTTGGCTTTAGGAGAAAAAGTTGATGCTTATGTTATTTTTGGTGCAGTTTTTATTAACACTGTAATTGGTTTTTTTCAAGAAAATAAGGCTAATAAAGCTTTGTCTCATTTAAAGAAAATGGTTCATCATAATGCTTTGGTTATAAGAGATGGACACGAAAAAGAAGTTGAGAGCTCAGAATTAGTTCCTGGGGATATTATTCTTTTAGCACCAGGCAGTCGTATTCCAGCTGACGCTAGAATTATTGAAGCTTTGGATTTAAGAATTAATGAAGCTAATTTAACCGGAGAGTCGGTTCCAGCGTCTAAAAATAATAAAGCAGTTGAGGTGGGCGTCCCCTTAGCAGATAGACTTAACATGGCTTATGCTAGTACTATTGTGCTTTCAGGTAGTGGTAAAGCTGTGGTTACAGCTATTGGTTCTAATACAGAAATAGGTAAAATTTCTTCATTAGTTAAATCTACTAAAGAAGAAAAAACTCCTTTACAAAATCGTTTATCTCAACTTTCAAAATTATTAGGGATTTTAGTCTTATTTATTTGTTTAGCTATAATTGGCATTGGTCTTTGGCAGGGTAGAGATTTTTTTGAAATGTTTATAGTCGCAGTAGCTGTGGCGGTTTCAGCTATACCAGAGGGTCTAGTCGTAGCTGTAACAGTTATTTTAGTTCTGGGCATGCAACAGATTTTGAAAAAACAAGCTTTAACTAGAAGATTAGTGGCCGCTGAAACTTTAGGGTCAACTACGGTAATTTGTACTGATAAAACGGGGACTTTAACAAAAGGAGAAATGCAGGTGGTAAAAATTATTATAAGTGATAAAGAAAAAGAAGTAGATAGTTCTAAAAGACTAGAAGAGAAAGACCAGGAAATCAGATTTGCTTTGCAAATTGGGCTTTTATGTAATAATGCTGTAATTGAAAACCCCGAAGCATCTCTAGAAGAGTGGAGGGTTATTGGCTTACCTACAGAGGCGGCTTTACTTTCAGCTTCAATGCAATCAGGTTTAAATAGAGAGGAGCTTGAAAACATTTATCCTAGAGTAGCCGAACTACCTTTCTCTAGTGAAAAAAAGTTTATGGCAACTTTGCACCAAAGGCATAAAGGTTTTAGGTTATTTGAAAAAGGGGCTCCAGAGAGAGTTTTAGAAAAAAGTAGTTTTTATCATCATCAAGGAAAAACAGTTATTCTTTCCGAAGCAAAGAGGAAGGAACTAAGTAGTCTTTATGAAAATTTAACCAAACAAGGGTTGAGAGTAATTGGGCTAGCTTATAGGAAAATAAAGACTTCTGAGCTAGGAGTTCAAGACTATAAACAGCTTAATTGGGATGAGTTAGATAAAAATTTAGTGTTTGTAGGTTTTATGGCCTTAAAAGATCCTTTAAGAAAAGAAGCTAAGGAAACTATTGCTATTTGTAGAGAAGCTGGTATAAAACCAATTATTATTACTGGTGATCACAAACTTACAGCTAAGGCTATTGCTAAAGAAATTGGTTTTAAAGTTACAGCTCAGTCTATAATGACCGGAGAAGAGCTAGACCTTATAGACGACAAGAAGCTAGAAAAAGTTGTTAGCAGAGTAAATGTTTTTGCTAGAGTTAGCCCGCATCATAAATTAAGAATAGTTAAGGCCTTACAGGCTCGAGGAGAAGTTGTGGCTATGACTGGAGATGGTATCAATGATTCCCCAGCTTTAAAGGCGGCTGATATTGGAGTGTGTCTAGGATCGGGCACAGACATTGCTAAAGAAACTGCAGATATAGTACTTTTAGATAATAATTTTAAAGTTATTGTAGCCGCGGTTAAACAGGGTAGGGTTATTTTTTCTAACATTAGGAAGGTTATAACTTATCTTATTTCTGATAGTTTTTCTGAAGTGATTTTAGTGGTAGGCTCAATTTTGTTAGGAGCTCCTTTAGCAATTTTACCAGCACAAATACTCTGGGTAAATATAGTAAATGATGGTTTGCCTAATTTTTCTTTAGCTTTTGAAAAAGAAGAAAAAGGAATTATGAAGAGAAAGCCAATTTCTAGAAAGGAACCTATTATAAATGCAGAGATGAAAACTATTATTTTTGCCGCTGGTTTAATTAGGGATTTATTCTATTTTGGAATTTTTTTATACTTTTTGAGATTAGATTTAGATATAAATTATATCAGAACTTTTATTTTTGCTATTGTCGGTTTTGACTCCTTGTTGTATGTTTTTAGTTTAAGATCTTTGACTCAACCGATATGGAAAATAAATCCTTTTTCTAATCGATATTTAATTTTTGCCACTATTATTAGTTTGCTTCTTCTTTTAGCTGCTATTTATTTTACTCCTTTGCAAAACGCACTTTCAACTGTAGCCTTGCCAGCCAAAGATTGGTTGGTTATTATAGGGGTAAGTATTTTAAGTATTAGTTTAGTTGAAATAAGTAAGTATCATTTTATTGTTAAAAAAAATAAGGCTTAAATTTTTATGAGAAGTTATAGAAAAAATGAACCTAATATTTTGCAAAGAATTTTTTCTAATTCAATTTTTTGGTTATTTTTAGGAATAGTAGCTTTAGTCTTAATTGCTATACCGCTATATGGAAATTGGCAACAAAAAAAAGTTATTGACATAGAAATTGATGAGATAAAAGCAGAGATTGCTAAATATGAAAGTTCTAATAAAGAATTAGATGAAATGATAAAATATTTGAATTCAGAAGAATCTTTAGAGGCTAAAGCTAGAACAAATTTAGGTTTAAAGAAGCCAGGAGAGCAAGTGGTGGTAATTAAAACTGAAGATAGTATAATTGGGCCTAAAGTTAAAAATCAAGAAAATAATAATGAAGAGGTATCTAATCCAGGGCGTTGGCTTAGATATTTTATAAAATAAGTTATGAATTTTTTTAATACATTGAGCTGGCAGACTGAGATCTTTTATAACACCATGGCTGACTACGCCTGGGCTTTAGGTCTCTTTATCGCCTTGCTAATTATCTTTAAGATAATAAAGAATCGTCTTTGGCATCGTTTGGAAAAGTTAAGCAAAAAAAGTGTTAACACTTTTGATGATAAGATAGTGGACGTTGTTAAGTCTATAAAAGGAGTATTTATTTTAGTTTTATCTTTATGGCTTTCTAGTCAGCTATTAGAGTTAGGTTCATTAATCCCTAAAATTGTAAACACTTTATTTATATTTTTAGCTTTTTATCAGGGTTCAGTAATCTTACAAATTCTTGTAGGTTATTGGATAAACAAACAAGCTAGCGCTGACAGTCAAAAACAACACTTATTTCCACTATTAAAAACAGTTATTAATCTATTAATGTGGTCTTTTGGCTTGCTTTTGGCTTTATCAAATTTAGGTGTAGACGTAACTTCTTTAATTGCGGGCTTAGGCATTGGTGGTATTGCTGTAGCTTTAGCTGCCCAAAATATATTAGGAGATGTATTTGCTTCTTTAGCTATTTATTTTGATAAACCTTTTGAAGTAGGAGATTTTATCATCATCGACCCTCAAACTATGGGCACAGTAGAGCAGGTAGGTTTTAAAAGTACACGTATAAAATCTTTACAAGGAGAACAAATAATTATGAATAATTCTGATTTAACTTCAAAAAAGATTCATAATTACAAAAAAATGGAAAAGAGAAGGATAGTGGTAAATTTTGGCGTAGTTTATGGGACATCTTTAGAGAAATTAAAAAATATTCCACATATTATTAGGGAGTTAACCAATGTTTTAGATAAAGTAGATTTAGATAGAGTTCATTTTAAAAGTTTTGGCGATTCAGCTTTGATTTTTGAATTAGTTTATTATGTAGATAGTGCTGATTATAATGAGTATATGGATTTAAATCAAAGTTTAAATTTAGGTATTAAAGAGAAATTTGAAGCAGAAGAAATAGAAATGGCTTATCCAACTCAGACAGTATATGTAGTGGGTGATAAGCAGGAAAAATAATAAGGATAAGCTAAATTCTTATTATCTTAAAAACCTGTTAATACAAATTTTAGTCAAAGAAAGCTTGAATTGAGCTGATAGCCGGAGTCGAACCGACAACCTCTTCCTTACGAAGGAATTGCTCTGCCAATTGAGCTATATCAGCTAAAATCGTTATTCTTATTAATTCAAATATAGATTTAACTATAATTATTATATGAAAGTCACTGACAAAGGTCAATTTAAAAAAAGCATTAAATTTGTTTTTGTTTTTTCATTGTTATTTTTAGGATTTACATTTTTTACTTTTAAGGCCCAGGCTAGTCAAGAAAGTTTAATTAATTTAGATCAAAACACTGTAAATAGAGGTTATACAGTATCTAGTTTGGATAATAAATTAAAATTATCTTTAACCCCCAATATATTATCAGAAGCTTCTTTGGTAAAAACTGAGATTATAGATGAATCCTTTGCTCCTTTTAGTTTAGAACAATTAAGCCCGGTTTATCAATTTGAGTTTTTAAATAAATCAGCTTATGATCATGATCGTCCCTTTTATATTCAATTAGCTTATGATAAAGAAAATTCTGACTATAAGCAAGTATTTTTCTTTGATAAAAATTATGGTAGTTGGCGACCTTTACCTACTCAAGATTTCCCTGAAGAAAATTTTGTACGTTCGTTAATTCATTTGCCTTATGCTAGATTAGCAGTTTTTTCCTATCCTTCAGTTTTAGGTCAAGGAGAAGCCAGTTGGTACGCTTATAAAGGGGGGATGTTTGCCGCTTCACCAGATTTTCCTAAAGGTTCTAAAGTTAGGGTTTATAATTTAGCTAATAACAAATATGTTGATGTGGAGATAAATGATTTTGGTCCTGATAGATCAATATTTCCTAACAGAGCCATTGATTTAGATAAAGAGGCTTTTAAAAAAATTAGTGCTTTAAGTGCAGGGCTTATTGAAGTTAGTTTAGAGCCTCTACATGTGCCTAAAGATAATACAGGTAGAATTTTAGGTCTATCCTCAGATGGCGCCTTGCTTATTCCTGAGATAAAAGCTAAGTCAGCTATAGTAATAGATCAAGATAGTGGAGAGGTGTTGTGGGAGAAAGATGCAGAAACTATTTTACCCATTGCTAGTTTAACTAAGTTAATAGCAGTTAAAGTGTTTTTAAACAATAATAGAAACTTAGAACAAGTAGTGGAATATAAATATCAAGATGAAGAATATAATTATCAGTACTGTAGTAAATGGGAATCAGCTCGGTTAAGAGTCTCTGAGGGAGAAACTATGACTATTAAAGATTTACTTTATGCTACTTTGGTTAGTTCAGCTAATAATGCTGTGGAAACTTTAGTGCGCTATTCAGGAATTTCTAGAGATAAGTTTATAAAGCAGATGAATAGTTTAGCTGATGATTTAGAAGCTAAAGACACCCATTTTAAAGAGCCTACAGGGCTTTCTACTGAAAACGTGAGTTCTGCTTTAGATTATGCTATAATAACTAAGAAGGCTCTTGAAGACCCGATTATAAAAGAAATTGCTGGCACTAGAAGCTATAGTTTTTCTACTATTAACACCAATAAGAAACATAATCTCTACAGCACTAATTATTGGCTTAGATATGATATTATGCCTTTTAGCGCTTCTAAGACTGGGTATTTACATGAAGCAGGAAATTGTTTATTTGTTAGTATTCCCTATGGAGATAAAAACCTTATAGCTGTGATTTTAGGGGCTACTAGTAAAGAAGAAAGCTTGTTTGCCTCAAAAGATATGTTTAATTTTGCTCAAAGCAAATTTTAATATGATAAAAATTTTTGACATTAGTAAATACTATAATCCCAAATTTCCAGTTTTAGATAACGTTAGTCTTCATATTCGACCTGGTGAATTTGTTTCTATTGTCGGACAGTCTGGCACTGGTAAGACCACTTTGGTAAAGATTTTAACTGGAGAGGAAAGAGTTGATTCAGGTAAAGTTATTGTTGGAGAATGGGATATAACTAAACTTAGCCGTAATCAGATTCCTTACCTGCGTCGACAAATTGGGGTTATTTTTCAAGATTTTAAATTACTACCTAAAAAAACTTTATCAGAAAATATTGCCTTTGCTTTGCAAGTCTGTAGTCAAAGCCCAGCTAAGATTAAAAAGATTGTTCCTAGTGTGTTAAGTATTGTAGGGCTGGAGGATAAAGGGCATAGATATCCCAATGAAGTGTCTGGAGGAGAGCAACAAAGAGCCGCTATTGCCAGGTCTTTAGTTCATCAACCAAAAATCCTGTTAGCTGATGAGCCTACAGGGAATTTAGACTCTATTAATGCTAATGAGATTATAGAGCTACTGCAAAAGATTAATAATTTTGGTACTACAGTTGTGTTGGTAACTCATAATAGGGAGATAGTTAATCGCCTTAGAAAAAGAGTTATTACTATGGATGAGGGTAGAATTATTAGCGATCAAGAGCAAGGTAAATATATTATAAGGTAATATAAATTATGTTTTTGTTTTTATTTAGAATTTTAAAGCTTAGTTTTCAAGATATTTTTAGAAATATTTGGCTGTCAATTGTGACAGTAACTATTTTAATTTTAGCTTTGTTTTCTATTAACAGCTTAATCACTGTTCAAGTTATTAGCCAAAACGCTATAGAAGCAGTTAAAGAGAAGATAGATATAAATTTGTATTTAACCAATACTGCTAGTGAAGAGCAGATACTTAGCCTTAAATCTCAATTAGAAGAATTAGAGCAAGTAAAGAATGTAAATTATATTTCAAAGCAAGAAGCTTTATTGTCTTTTAGAGAAAAGAATGAAAAAAATCCTGAAATTATTCAAGCTTTAAGAGAATTAGGTAAGAATCCACTATCTCCAACTCTAGTTATTATGCCTAGCTCCAGTGAGCAAGCTCCCGAGCTTATAAACATCTTAAGAGGTTATCAAAGCAATATTATAGAGTCCAGAGACTTTACTGATAATAGTATTATTTTAGAAAAGATAAACAATATCACAGATAAAGTTAATCAAGTTGGTATGGTTATTATTATTGTATTTGTGGTTACCAGTTTAATTGTTGTGTATAACTCTATTAGAGTAGCTATTTATACTCACAGAAGGGAAATAAATATTATGAGGTTAGTGGGAGCTTCTGGCAGTTTTATTTATATGCCTTTTATTGTATCCGCTATAATATACAGTATATTTAGCATGGGAGTAATTGTGGCTGCTTTTTATCCTTTCCTATCTCTGTTACAACCGTATTTAGAAGTCTTTTTTGTTGGTTATAATATTGATATTATTGGTTATTTCTTTAGTAATTTTTGGCAAATTTTTGGTCTAGAATTACTATTAGTAATATTAGTAAATGTTTTAGCTAGCTTAGTAGCAGTAAGACGTTATGCTAAGATATAGAATTTTTTTGACAAGCTAAGAAAAATAGCTTATTATTTTTATTATACTTACAATTTAATATAAGATAGTTATTCGGGGATCGTCTAATGGTAGGACGCCTGGTTTTGGTCCAGGTAATCGGGGTTCGAATCCCTGTCCCCGAGCAGATTGCGACAAAGAGAGGTATAAGCCTCTTTTTGTTTTGTATTTAAAGGTGTTTTGTCCAGTTCGAGCGTGTAAAATTCAGCCTCAATACCCTTAATATCTTTTTGAACAGGAATAAGCCATTTATAGGGCGTAATTGTTAGTTTTTTGTCTTTTATCTCTCGGTTCGAGCCGATTTCATTTAGCACCATTCGGCGGTCTTTTTGATTGCCTTTTTCAAAGTTGATTTTAGCTTGAATGGCAAATTTTACTTTTTCCAGTCTTTCGTCCTTTTTGTTGCTTTCTAGCTTGCTTAATCTTTGTTTTATAATAGAGATTTCTTTTTCATATTCATTCCTTTGTTTTTGAAATTCCTCATCACTAATCAACCCTTTGCATATCAATTTAGTTAAATTGGTTTTTTCAATTTTTAGTGTATTGATTTTGTTTCTTAGATTTTCAGCGATTATTTCATTTTCTTTAGGCTTGTTTTCGTTTTCTTCATCTATGATTTTAAACAATAATTCTTTAAACTCTTTTTCAAATTGGTATTTAGATAACTCTTGCTCAATCTGTTCTTCAAGACTTTTAATTTCAACAGATTTTTCTTTACATTTTATTTCTCTCTTTTTGTGAGTGCAACAATAATAAGTATATTCTTTTTTTTGCCAGTAGTTTTGATTATTTTTCTTTTAATATCAGCACTAATCATACAACCGCAATTAGCACAGCGGATCAAGCCAGTATAGGCAAAGTCGTTTTTTCTTTGTCTTGGCTTGCCGTTTCTGCCGAGTAAAAATTGTATTCGGTCATATTCTTCTAAGGTTATCATCGGCTTATGTTTACCTTGCTTTTGCTTGCCATTATATTCAATAATTCCAGTATAAAACAAATTGGTAAACATTCTATACAAAGAGCTTCTTGATAGCGGATTTTTACCCTCTTTAGGCTTAAAGCCCCATTCGTCATTTAACTTGTCTAATATCTCGGGAACAGAATAATTACCTGTTAGCATTAAATCAAAAGCTTTACGCATTATTTTAAATCGCTTCTCATCGGTTTTAATCGTGCTATATCCGTGATTTTTTCTCGTGATATTAATATACCCATTCGGGCATTTATTCGGGTGCCAACCCATTTCAAATTTCTTTTCCAGTCCACGCCGAACATCTTTTCCCAGTTTAGAGGAAAAGTATTGAGATTGGGAAAGTGATAATTGCAACATCATTATTCCCTCGGGCGAGTTATCAAAATTATATGAGCCGAATTTGAGATCGTCTATAATTCCAGTTCGCACAAGATAAGTAATAGTCGAGGCGTCAATCTCGTTTCTAGAGAGCCTATCGGGGTGCCATGCAATTATTCCACTTGCCTCGCCGTTTTGTATCCGCTTAATCATATCGGCAAATACAGGGCGATTATACGGCTTAAAAGCCGAATGTTTTTCTTCTAACACTTCCACAACATCAAGATTGGCGAAAGACTCTTTTACTTTATCTATTTGACTGGAAATAGATAAAGCCTGTCGTTCTTCACCCTCGGTTGATTTGCGGACATAAGCAAAATATTTAGTTGTAGTTGATTTATTTTTCATAAAATATTAAGATTAAAGTAATCGTGCTGGAAGTTGACCAAGCCAGCAATTACCTTGTTAAAATGGTACCAAATGAACAGGGAATGACAGATTTGGTTAGCCATTAGATTGTAGGATTAGCTTTAGAGTAGCGACGAGCGAAATAAGCAGAAGATGGGATTCAACAAGAATCCTTGTACACAACGCATCTTCAATAATTACCTACAAGCCTAATGGCTTTTTTTATACCAAAAAGGGGCGGTCATGGATACCCAAACCAATACCACCCTAAGGCAATACTTGTCGGCATGAACCGCCCCTTTCTGGGGACAAATATGTTCCTGCCTTAAAATGGTATTTATTTGGTTTGAGTATCAATTAAATATTACCATGTTAATCATATTTTTCAAGGTCTTCTTTGGTAATTGGTCTATATACAATTTTACATAAATTGAACATCGCAGTGCATTGTTTTAATGCTTCATCGTAAGTAATCTTTTCATTAAATTCTTCTTCATATAATCTTTGAAATTTCAGAATATATTTCTCTTCTATCATATTCTTGATTTTTCATGTTCAAATCACAGGAATATCCTCGGAAAGAGTATAAGCAGAGTAATCAATATTACCTGCATATTCACTAAAAAAGCTTTTCGCAAAAATAGGCTCAAGTCCTTTTATGTGTCGGTCATAAAAGTTAAACGCTTCATATCCAGTCATCTCAACTGGTTTATTTAATTTTTGAGAACAAAAGAATTTCTTTTTGCCAAACATTCGCTTATCAAACATATCTTTGCCTAGGT
>JAIPJA010000040.1 GCA_021734405.1 Minisyncoccota bacterium | reverse complement strand
CAAAAACTTAAAAAACTAAACCAAATAAATCAAATAACAATTAACAAAACCATGAACTTAAAACCACTCGCTAAAGTTACATTTTCAAATCGTTTAACGAAGTAAGTTATGGTTACATTTTTGGATCATTTGACACGTAGTTTACAAAAGAAACTAATTTAAGTAAAAAATTCCTAAAAAATCAAGTGAAAGCAACAGTTAAAATTTAAAAAATAAAAACTTTACAACCAACAGCCTAAAGTTTATAAAATTTTAATTATTTTAATTTAGTAATTATTTCCTCCAAACCATCATCGTCAAAGAAGTTTATAATTATTTCTCCACCATTTTTCTTTCTTCTAATTTTTGTCTGAGAATTAAAAAATTTCCTTAATGCTTCTTCCCTTTCTCTATCCTTTACATCGTTTTTAGAGGTTTTATTACCACTAGACCGCTGAAAGGCTTTATTAACCTCAGAAGTTGCTTTAACGGACAAACCATGTTGAATAATTTTTTTAAATAAATTTAATTGATCTTTTTCATTTTTTAAACTTAAAATTTCCTTAGCATGAGCCTCAGTGATTTTTCTGCTAGTTAAAGCTCTTTTAATTTCAGTTGGTAAAGATAATAATCTTAAAGTATTGGCTACGCTAGGCCTAGACTTCCCTACTTTTTTAGATACTTTATCTTGAGTAAGGCCAAATTCATCAATTAACTTTTGATAAGCCACGGCTGTTTCTAGGGGACTTAAATTTTCTCTTTGTAAATTCTCTATTAAAGCCAATTCTAGTTTTTCCTGCTTATCGACGCTTCTTATGATAGCTGGGACTGTTTTAAAATTAGAAAGCTTAGCTGCTCTTAACCTTCTTTCCCCGGCAATGAGCTCAAACTTATCATCCTTTTTTATAACTACCAAAGGTTGTAAAATGCCATGCTCTTTAATAGAGTTCATTAACTCATTTAAATGTTCATCATTAAAATACTCTCTTGGCTGATCACTATTAGCCATAATTAAACTAGGATCAAGATTAAAAATTCTGTCCTTGTCTGAACTGAAGTCGCCTGTAGGCAAAGCTTCTTGGTTAGTCTCCTTAGACTTATTATTTGCTGATTGATTATTAGAGGATATAAGGGAGCTAAGCCCTCTGCCTAAACCATTATTGACCATATTATTGTAAGGTTAATATTTCTTTGGCTAAATTGTCATAAGCTTTGCCTCCGCGAGAATTGGGGTCATAGTGTAAAATTGAACGACCATAACTAGGTGCTTCAGCTAAGCGGACACTCCTGGGAATAACTGATCTAAAAATTCTATTAGGAAAATACTGATAAAGCTCAGACATAATTTGAGAAGATAGTTTATTCCGCTTATCATACATAGTAATCAAGGCGCCCATTATGCCTAAATTAGGATTTAAATGATTTTGCACTAAAGAAATAGTCTCTAGTAGCTGGCTAAGTCCTTCTAAAGCATAGTACTCACTTTGAATAGGAATAATCACTTCGTCTGAAGCAGTTAAACTATTTACAGTTAAAAGCCCTAAGGAAGGTGGTCCATCTATAATGATAAAGTCATAATCATCTTTTACCTCTTCTAAAATTTTGGCTAAACGGAACTCTCTTTGTTCTAAATTTACTAATTCAATGGTAGCGCCAGCTAAAGAAATTGTGGCTGGAGCCACCTGATATTTATCTTGCACTGTTCTTTTTATCACCTCAAAAATAGGCTTTATACCAATTAAAGACTCATAAATACCATGTTCTAATTTTTGGTGTTCTATACCTAATCCTGAGGTAGCATTAGCCTGCGGATCAACATCAACTAAAAGCACTTTCTTGCCTAAATAAGCTAAGTAAGCACCTAAATTAACTGCGGTAGTAGTTTTGCCTACCCCGCCTTTTTGATTAACTACCGATATGATTTTTCCCATATTTTTTCTCTTCTCTCTTATTATACCGCAAATTAATTTCTTTGACAATTAAGCTTTTATTGATTATAATCTTAGCATATTTAAACGCCGATGTGGTGAAACTGGCAAACACGCACGACTCAAAATCGTGTGCCTTCGGGCTTGTGGGTTCAAGTCCCACCATCGGCACCAAAGGATTCTTATTAATGACGTCCTCCCCGGATTCATTTCGCAATCTGCTTCAGATTGCTCAATCGTCCGGGGTTTTCTGGTAAGGTATTAAAATTAATATGTTCAATATTACTCAATAATCCCTCCCCCTAAAAGCTCTTGGTTTTTGTAGAAAACAATACTTTGTCCTGGAGTGATAGCTCTTTGTTCTTTTTCAAATTCTACTTTGACCTTATCAACCTTCCCTTTATTTTCCTCATCAACTAAAACTCTACAATTTACAGCTCTATGACCATAGCGAATAACTGCTTGGCAATGTAGCGGATAGTTTGGTTTTTTTGAAGCCAACCAATTTACTTCTCTAGCCTCTAAAGTTTTTTTATATAGTAAATGATGATCCCATTTATCAGCCACATATAAAATATTATTTTCAAAATCTAATCTCACCACATAATAAGGACCACTGCCACCTATATCAATACCTCGTCTTTGTCCAATAGTATAGAAATATAGACCCTGGTGCTTACCAATAGTTTCTCCTTTTAAGTTTCTAATTTCTCCTGGATTATTAGGCAAATGCTGTCTTAAAAAAATATTATGATCACCTGAAAGAAAGCAAATATCCTGACTTTCACTTTTTAAGTAAGGTAGTTTTAATTTGTTAGCTTTTTTTCTTAAAGTAGTTTTTTTAAATTTACCTACAGGAAATATAATTTTTCTTAACTTTTTCTGATTAAAATTGTAGAGAAAATAGGTTTGGTCTTTTAAATTATCTTTTGAAGTAAATAGCTTTTGATCAAATTTAACTTTAAAAACTTTATTTAAAAACTTATAGTAAATATTAATTAAATTATTTTTATGATATTTTTTTTGTAAATAATGACCTGTAGCTAAATAGTCTGCTCCTAAGCTTTCAGCTTGTTTTAAAAGCTCACCGAATTTTATAACCTTATTACATTTAACGCAAGGATTAGGAGTTAAACCGGCTCTATAACTCTCCACAAAGTAGTCAATCACTTCTTTTTTAAAAGCTTGACTAATATCAACTACTTTAAAATCTATACCCAAACTCTTAGACACATTTTCCACAGCTTCTCTGGCCTTATCATCTTGAAAGCCTAAATACATATACATACCTATAACTCTATAGCCTTGTTTTTGCAAAACCTTAACCGCCATGGAAGAGTCTAGCCCGCCAGACATAGCTACTACTACAGTTTTATTATTTTTTCTCATATTAAAAAGAGTTAAAAGTTTCTAAATACTTCTCAGCGCTCTGTTGCCAAGAAAAATTTTGACTCCTCTGATAACCTTTTTGACTATAATAGTCTTTTAACCCAGAAGAGCTGGCTATCTGCTCTATAGCCCAAGCAATTTCTTCTGACTTAACCGGGTTTATAAGTAAAGCGCTTGATCCGGCTATTTCAGGTAAACTAGAATTAAAACTACAAATAACTGGAGTTTTGCTAGCCATAGCTTCTAAAACTGGAAAGCCAAAACCTTCATAAAAAGAAGGAAACACAAATAATTCTGCCAGAGTATATAAGACTTTTTTATCTTCATTTTTTACATAACCTAAAAAGATAATATCATCTTTAAACTTAGACTCTCTCCAAGCTTTAATAATATTTTGATAACGCCAACCTTTGGCCCCAGCAATAACCAGCTTGACCTCGTTTAAATCTGGTCGCTTATCTCTAAAAATGTTATAGGCTTTAATGAGTCCCTCTAAATTTTTTCTTGGCTCTAAAGTAGCCAGAGATAATATAAACCTAGCCGGCAAAGACAAATTATATCTTACTCTTTGCAACTCAAAAATACTTGAAGTCTGAAAAAATTTATCTTCTATACCAGAATAAACTGCCTTAACCTTATTTTCTTCCAGTGAAAATAATTCTAATATATCTAAACGACTATTTTGACTAACTGTCATAATCATATCAGATTGTTGTAAAATTCTTTTAACATTTAAAGCCTGATGCCAAGAATTTTTACGGGAACTAAAAAATTCTGGATAACGAATAAAGGATAAGTCATGTACAGTTATAATTTGTTTTACCTTTGGACTTAAACTAAAAAAATTAAAATGAGGAGCAAAAAATAAATCAAGACCACCCATATATTTATCAATTTTAGGATAAGAAAAAGTTTTTTGTAAAAAATAATTAAAAACCTTATTAGGGTAAGAAGTTTTTATAATTTTCACTTTATCAGAAAACTCAGGTAATTTAACTTTAGTCAGTGAATTATAATAAAAAACGTATTGATTTTTACTATCAATCTTTAATAAATTTAGAAGAAGATTATAAGTAAAAGTAGAAACTCCGCTAAAGTTTTTATCCATTAAACTTCTAATATCAACTCCTATTTTCATGATTAAATATGCTTATTTTTACAATCCTCAATAAAACTACTTATCTCCTCCTTAAATTTAGCTTTAGAAAATTTAAGTGCCTCTTGTCTAATTTCTTCGGGTTTAAAGTTGTATTGAGAAAAACTTTGTATAACTTCAATTAAATCAGAAACCGTTTGTTTTTTAAAAAATAGCCCACTCACTCCGTCGCTCACTGTTTCAGTAGCCCCACCTTTTTTGTAAGCAATAACCGGTCTACCTGAGGCTAAGGATTCAACTGCAGTAATACCAAAATCTTCTTCTTGTGGATTAATATAAGCCTTAGCATTACTATATAATTTAGCCTTTTCTTCGTCTGTAACACGACCTAGAAACTCAATATTAGAAGCTCCATTGGCAATTTTTTCCAATCTCTTTTTATCAATACCATCGCCAAAAACCTTTAATTTGTAATCACTACCTAAACTCTTAAAAGCCTCAATAACCATATCCACTCTTTTATAGGGGGCTAAGCGACAGCCAGCTAAAAAATAATCTTTTTCTCCAGTAGAAATATAGAACTTATCTGTATCAACTGGAGGATAAATTACAGTACTATCGCGACGATAATATTTTTTGATTCTTTTCTGGACTGTTTTAGAGTTAGCAATAAAATAATCTACTCTATCAGCGGCGGTTTTATCCCACATCCTTAGCCTAGTTAAAATCAAAGAAATAAGTTTCTTTATGTATTTATTGTACTTTAACTCATTTAAATACTGATGGGTATCACTCCAAAGATAACGCGTAGGAGTATGACAATAGCAAATATGAAGCGTATCTGGTAAAGTAATTACGCCTTTAGCAAAAGAGCTAGTATCTGAAATTACTACATCATAATTTCTAAGATCAAAAAACTCTACTGCCATAGGCATAAAAGGTAAATACCATTTATAATGACTAACTCCGCCAGGTAATTTTTGGATAATTGAAGCTTGAATATCATGACCATTATAGTTTTTTACAATATTCTCCTTATCATAAAGCAGGGTAAAAATAGGAGAGCTGGGAAACATTTCTAAAAAAGTCTGTAAGACTTTTTCTGCTCCACCATCTTGAGCTAAATGATCATGAATTAAAGCTGTTTTCATATAAAAATTTAATTAAAACTCTTAAAATTAAATAGTTTCTCTTTGTCTGATTACGGCTAAAGGTGTTTTAAATAATATATTTAAGTCCAGTAGTAGTGACCAGTTTTCAATATAATAGACATCTAATTTTACCTCTTCTTCAAACAACAAATCGCTACGTCCAGAAATTTGAGCCAAACCAGTAATACCTGGCTTAATAGTTAAAGTCTTTTTGTGATGATGTTCATACTTGGCCACTTCTTCTGGTAAATGTGGTCTAGGTCCAACTAAGCTCATTTTGCCTATAAAAACTAAAAATAACTCTGGTAACTCATCTAAAGACCAGCGACGTATAAATTTTCCTACTCTAGTAACCCTAGGGTCATCTTTAATTTTTACCATTGGTCCATCAGCTCTGACATTTTTCTCAGCTAACTCCTTATAGCGCATGGAATCTGAGGCTGGGATCATAGAGCGAAACTTGAAATATTTAAAAGGTCTGCCTCCTTCACCCACTCTATAGACCGGAGAGCCATCATCTTTTTTAGCGAAAAAAACTGGTCCCCTGGAGTCAAGCTTGATTAAAATTGTGATTAATAAAAGTAAAGGTGAAATTATAACTATAATGAGACCAGAAACAAAAATATCAAATACTCTTTTAGCAATTCTTCCCCAACCATCTAAAGTAGTCCTTTTTACCTCAGCCACAGGAATACCAGCTATTTCACTAACCTCAGTTTTTAAAACTTTTATTCCCAGCATATCAGCGGCGTACTTGAAAGTTAAATGATTTTCAGAGGCAAAATCATAAAGCTTTAAAATATCTACTTTTGATAAATTAGGATCAGCTTGAATAAGCTCGTCAACTTCATTGCTTTTTATAAACTCCAAAAGTTCTGGCCAAATCTCAGGATTTACCTCTTTAATTCTTTTTACCACTTTAAATCCAGAAGTTTTCCTTTTAGAAAAATCACTAATTAAATTATCAGCTGTTTTGCCACCACCTACCACAATCACCTTTTTAACCCCCCAACCATAAATATAAGATTTTCTCTTAAGCCAAGCCACTAAAGCTCTGCCTAAACTTACAAGCAATATAGAAAAAACCCAAAAAGCTAAAACAATAAAACGAGAGTTAAATAGCTCTCTTCTAAAAAATATTAAAATAACTATTAAGACTAGGCCCATAGAACAACCAATAAAGACTCGGTGTAATTCTTGGCCTAATCTTTTACTACTCTTTAGACTATAAAGACCGGAAAAAGCAAAAACTATTAACCATAAAAATGCTATCAGTAAAAGCACCTGAAAGTAATAACTAAAGGGTAAATCAAACATTATTGGTCTAATGTCTCTAGTAAATTCAGCGAAACGCAAGTAATAAGCACTAATACCAGCTAAAACAAGCATTAAGAAATCTACTGGTAAAAGTAGTGAAGTAAAAAATAAGTCTGCTCTTTTCATAAATAAAATAAATAGTAAAAAATAAAGAAAAGGAAAGGCTATAAGCCGGATTCTGTCTTAAATGATTATCTATCTAGGCTATTTGTTGCCAAATAGCTCAGGCGAGCCACTTTTTCCCTGAAAACAGGGTTTGCTCTTGCTCCGGGCAGGGTTTACCACAACTTGCTGTCACCAACAAGTGAGAATTGTAGCTTTAAAAAAACACCAATTCACTTTTCACCTTTCGCTCTTTTTATCGAGCTAGTATAGTCTCTGCGGCACTTTCCCTAAAATTACTTTCGGTGGGCATTACCCACTGCCTCTTTCCTTGCCAATAAAGGCAATTCGGAGTCCGGACTTTCCTCTTTGTTTTAAAGAAAAAACAAAGCAATCATTCGCCTTTCCTCTAGAGCTATAATAGTATATAAAGCTTAAAAAGTAAAGATTTTTTGTTTAATATTTAATAAAATTACAGATTTTTATTAACTAATATCAATTTTATATAAATCTGAATTTTTAATACCTAAACCTAAATTTTTCATAATATTATAAGCACTATCTCCATTCTTCAAATAATGTGCTTTTCCTTGAAAATCAATATAATAAGCTTGGCCTAAATCTTCAACCTGTAAAAATATTTTACCTTGATGTTTTTTAGCAAAGTTAATATCAGTTTTAATGTTTTTTAAATCAAGATTGGAAATGCCAACACCCAAGTCTTTCATAATATTATAAGCATCTTCACCGTTTTTCATGTAATATCTTTGTAAAGAGACGGGTTCTACATACCAAGCTTGACCCAAATCTTCAACTTGTAAAAGTATACGTCCTTTCAATCTTTCAGACAATTTTAAATCTATAGTCTTTAATTTTAATTTTTCCTGTATTAGAAAATTATTTTTATTAAAAACAATATCTTGATTATTAATATCTATATTGTTTGTATTTTCAAAATTATTTTTATAGTTTAAATCTTTAATAGTAATTTCCACTCTATTTATATATAAATTAGCAAATGTGAATGAAGCGTCATCTACACCATCCCTATCTAAATCTATTTTTCTGCTCTCGCCCTTTTCTAAAGAAAAAACTATAGGTTTAGATGAAACTTTTAAAGTTAAAATTCCGGTTAATAGATCTAAGTTTATTATTTCTAACTTATGTTTACCTTGACTTGAACCAGAACTATCTGACACTTCAAAATTTGCTTGAGAATTTATATAACCAAATATATTAAGGCCTTGATTATCTATAATGCCAACATCTTTAGAGCCTCCGAAAGGCAAAGAATCATTCTTAGATCCACTACCAACGGCTTTAGGGGAAAAAGAGGGCGCGCCACTAACAATATTAGCCTCAAATTGAGCGGTTACAGAAATATTAGCACTAACACTAGATTCACTTCTAGAAGCAGTTAAAACACCATCACTCCAACTAACAAAATGATAGTTTTCATTAGCCACGGCTGTAACTTGACTACCGTTTGAGCCATGATTAATGGTTTGACTAGAGGAACCGCTGATTGTTCCACCACTACTAGCACTATAGTTTAAATCATAAGTATCAATAGCAAATTGAGCGGTTACAGAAATATTAGCACTAACACTAGATTCACTTCTAGAAGCAGTTAAAACACCATCACTCCAACTAACAAAATGATAGTTTTCATTAGCCACGGCTGTAACTTGACTACCGTTTGA
>JAIPJA010000039.1 GCA_021734405.1 Minisyncoccota bacterium | reverse complement strand
TGTAATCATAGTATATGGATTAAAATGTTTTAATCCATAATTATACATCTTGTTAAAACCATGGCAATGGCCATATTTAAATCCTAATTGCATATATTTTGTCCTGCTTCGCAGTCCAAAATGTAAGTGAACTTATTCATAATAATAATTTAAAGCCTTCACCTCTTTTTTAAATAAACGCTTTTTAAAAACCTAAGCCCCAAATGAACCAAAAAAAGAATTAATCCAGCTAGTAAAGCCGCGCTTACATCATCAGCTAAAACTCCAAGAACCCCGGGTAAATCCTCGGCTGTAGTAATTAGCCAAGGCTTTAAATTATCAAGCACAAGAAACAATACAAATCCTAAAATAAATTCAAAAACTAAACTCTTTTTAAAACCTTTATAAGTAAAATAAATTAAAGGAATAGCCATAAATTCATCTAAACCTACAATTAAGGGGTCACTTTTTATCCAAGCAGATAAAAATATATCCAACAATGAATAAGCCAAAACCAACTGTAAAGCAATGATTAGCCAACGATATTTAAAAAAATTTTTAAATAAATAAACAGACCAAAAGAAACCTAAAACAGAGGCTAAAAAAGGTAAAACATTGATAATTATATTGCTATTATACATAAAAAACTAAAAAATATTAATATTTATAAAGCTATTTAATTAACTGTTGCTTTTCTATAAACTCCACAAAGCTACCCTTAGTAATTATTTTATAAATCTCAAATTCAGGTTGTTTGTCTTTTTTAAAAGTTAAAGCCACTGCTAAACCTTCTTGAGTTTCTTTAGAAAAATATTGATCAAAAATAAAATTACCTAAAGAATAAAAAATTGGCTTACCCTTATATATCTCATAGTTTTGAATAACATGGGGATGACTACCTATAATTGCATCTGCTCCAGAATCTATAATTTTTTTAGCTAAACGATTTTGACTTTTAGCTGCCAGTGACTCATATTCTATACCCCAATGTGGTAAAACTATTAACCAGTCTACTTCTTTTTTTAAATCTTTAACTGCTTTAACTATTTCATTTTCATTTATTGACCTATAAACAATGCTAAAAGCTAAAAATCCAATGCTTTGTCCGTTATCAGACTCTACAATCTTAAATGAACAATTATCTAAAGCCAGTCTCTCACGCACAGCCTCTGTATCTAACTTATCTAACATAATTTTATCATTATTAACTTTAAAATCTCCATCTTGACAACCAACATAACTAAGGCCCAAACTACTTAAGTTTTCGTAAGTCTCTTCTACACCAACCAAGCCCTGATCAGCTAAATGATTATTAGCAACTGTAAAAAAATTAAAACCATAACCTTTAAGAGAATTAACTGTTTCTGGCTTAAAAGCAAAATCATAAAGATTGTGTGGACGGTAGTGGGCGCCTTGGTTGGTAACAGCTCCTTCTAAATTCGCCCCTACAACATCGTAACCTGTTGTAAAGTTAGTTTCATTTAATTTAGACAATAACTTATCCAAAGAATATAAATCAATTTTTTCAGCTACATGCCTATCTAACATTAAATCCCCAAAAAACAATAGCTTAAATACTTTATTGTGGTTCTGAGGCAAGCTATTTGTAATTTCAACATCAGAGCTTAACTTTACTTCACTATTTTCCTTTAAATCTTCCATCTTCGCCCCTGTATATTCTTGAAAAAATTTGCCATCTCGCCATAACCAAGCTGTAATATTAGGACTACCTGAAACTAGTTTTATAGCTTTTTTTAGCTCATATTGACTAATTTCTGAATTTAAAGGTTTCTTTTCACTTCCTTGTGCTTCTTTTAGTATATAATTATTTAAACTAGGCAAAGATCTTTTATCTCCTAGTTGCCCTAAAGCCCAAATCGCTCTATTTCTTAAAGAAAAATCTAAATCTTTATTATCTAATACTAGAATTAAAGAAGTAACGCAATCTTGTCTATATTTATTTTGAGCGAAAGAACAGATTTGAGAGACTGAGGTTCCAATTTGCTTAGCAGAAAAATAAAAAATTATTACAAAAAGCAAAAATAAAGATACACCTAAAAATAGCCAATTTTTCTTATTAAATTTTTGTATTTTTCCAAATCTCACAATTATTAGATTTAAAATATAACTATTTTTAGTATATCAGTTGCTTAAATTTAATTCAAAAATCTAAAACACTAACAATACCTATAGCCTTATATTTAAACATAAAAATTAGATAAATTTTATTTATAATGATACAATTTAAATGCTATGGATAAAGTCTCTGCCTGTATAATTATATATAATGAAGAAAAAAATATAGAAGAATGCCTAAAACGTATTCAGTTTTGTGTTGATGAAATTATATTAGTTCACGATGGAAATTGTCAGGATAAAAGCCTGCAAATAGCTAAAAAATATACTAATAAAATATTTATACAAGAGCGAAAAGGTTTTTGTGAGGCCCATTATGCTTTTGCCTTCTCTCAGGCTAAGCATAATTGGATTCTAAAACTTGACGCCGATGAATTATTGAGCAAAAAACTACAAAAAAATCTTAAAAAAATTATTAGTTCCGGTCAAGCTTCAAGATATTTATTTTTATGGACAGAATATAATAAAGATAAATCTAAAATTCATAAAAACACGAATTATTACAAACCTTTTCTTTTTTATAAACCAGATATGATTTCAGTTGGAATTTTGCATTTTCCCATTATTAGTAAGGGCATATCTATTAAATTAAACTACCATGTTTATCATTTATCTAGACCCCTTAAAGTTTCTCTTAAAAAAATAAAAAAATGGTCTAAGCTCCATGCCAAACAATTAATAACAGAAAATTACAGCTCTTTTCAAGGTAATAAAAATAATTATAATCTACGCCCAAGACATTATTTATTTATAAAATACCCTTTAATGCTAGGCCCAATAAGAGCATTGACTATAATTATAAGAATCACTTTTAACCAAAGGTTATGTCTAAAAAATATGCACAAATCTTTTAAAACCATACTGGGAGAATTTATCTATAATATTTTATTGGCTAAAGAAATTCACAAACAAAAAAGAAATCAGTAACATCATCAAGTTGAAAAAGTTTTGCAACTATCAAAAAATATAAACCTCTATTTATCTTTATTAGATTAAATATTAAACTGCTTCATTTTAGATATAGCTTCATCAACGGAAACCGCTGGCAAATTTTCTAATTTCAATTCCCTTCTATACTGCGGACCATTTTTATCAATAGGTTCATTACCTACAAACCCAACGCCATCTTTTTCATAAACAAACACAGCTTTATCTTTTAAATAGTCTTTGGGATTATTTGCTATTTTCTGTAAAGTATTGTCATCAGACAGATAACTATCACCTTGAGTTAAGCAATAAATTGGTACAGGAATTTCACGTATTAAACCATTAACATCAGGATACAACAAATCCTCTTTTGCAGATAAAAAAGTGTTACTGCTCATTTCACCCCAACCTAATTTTACCAATTCTGATTTATCATTACTTAAATCAACCAAGGTGTAGTAACTAGCTGCATCAAAAGAAAAATGATCATCACCAAACCTTCCAGCTACACATGGGCTCAGAATATGATCTAATTTTTCTCTAATTAAATTATGTAATTCTTCTATTTTTTCTTTTTCTGGTAAATCTTCATTATGAGAAGTAAAATTTTCAAAATTTTTCATATTTATAATGATTATATTTACATTATATAAAATTATTTCATATTAAATAAATTAACTAAAATGTCATGATTGCTTTTTATCTTTTCCTTAGCAAAAGCAAAAGCAATTTTTTTATTATAATCCCTCTCTAATTTCTCCATGGCCCACTCCCTAAATTCCTCTAAATTTCTTTGACCCAAAGTTGCTATTCGTATATAAAAATCATTATAGTAATGAGACATAGCGTCAGCTGATGCTAATATTTTTTCTTCTAGTGTTTTTGGCATTACACCCTCACAACTATGACATAAAATCATTTTCTTAACTTTTTCTATAACATCCTGTTTGTATCCATATTCATTTAACACTTTTTCTGCTTCTTGCGCCCCAACTTTTTGATGATCACCTTTAATGCCCCTTATTCTTTGTAAGTCATGCAACCATACACCTAAAACCACAATTTCTTTATTCGCTTCAGGTAAATTTTCTAAAAGAAAATTAGCATTTTCTTCAACACCCAATAAATGCTCATCAAAAAACCATGAGCCAATATGATTAAAATTATACACCTCATCTTTAATTTGTTGTTTAATTTTTTTTGTATTTTTCATATATAACTTTATAATAATGGAATAATTTGTTTTCTTAAGATAATCTCGTCTAACATAGCCAGTCCCTCATTAAACTTAATAGTAAATTGACTTGATAAAATATCCTTAGTTTTATCATCAATAACTATAAATATATTTTTTTCATTTTTCACATCAACAGCAGTTAAAAATATGTATTTTAAATTATTTTTTACTTTTAAACTGGATAATATTTTCTTTATTTCCAATAAATTATTCTCAATAAAATTTAATATACCTATACCTTCAATTTGTGCTATACCTATCCTTCCAAGGCTAAAATCTACAACTTTAAAATCATTAATTATATTAATCTCTAAATCATTAAAGATCTTTTTTGTTTTATATAAAAACATTTCATTAATTAAATTGGCATGGATATTAAACCTTTTTTGCAAATATTTAACTGCCAATTTATCCCTACTACTGGTCAGGCTCATTTTTAAATTTAAGGTATTTGAATGTATCGCTCCATATAACAATATTCCAATATTTCTAGTAAGTTCATAATCATTTTTTCTGTATTTTTCAAATATTATTGTTGCTGCTGCGCCAATTAAATCTACTTGAATTTTTGCATTTGGAAATATCTTTTCAGCTTCATGCTTCTCTCTGTGGTCAATCACTTCAATAACTTTTTCTGACTTAATACAACTTGGCATGCCCTTAATGTCACTAGCATCGACAATAATAAACTTATCAAAATTTTTTAAATTATCATCTGGATTGTAAAAAAAATCATCTATATTTAAATAATTAATCATAAACTGAACTTCTGGTTGAAAGTTACCCGATATACCACAAACATACTTCACATTATTATCTGTGTTTATCTTTTGTAATAACTTAGTATATGCATATGCACAAGCAAATCCATCTAAATCAGGGTTAATTTTTGGTGTAATCAATATCTTTTTCATAATTAGATTATATCATAATTCTATTTATACCCCAACCAAAACATATACAAAAACACCTGTAAATACAGGTATTTTTGAACTTGCTCGCATACCGGGACGACTTTATAACTGTTTGGACTGTTTACAGATAAATCTTGTCTAAACTACAGATTTTTATAAATATCATGCTTGCCTATTGAAACAAATAAAATATCTCCATTTTTCTGACGTTTAAAAATTGCTCGATAATTTTTATTAATAGAAATTGACCATAAAAAATCTAATTCACCGTGTAATTGATGAAGTCTTAAAGAAGGGTGAAGCGGGTTTAATCTAAATATTTTTTCCTTTTTAGAAAATATATCTAATATTTCTACTGACAACTTTTTTGCCTCCTTCAAAAAAGAAGATGAATAAAAAATATTACTGATTATCATAAATTTTTAATGCTTCAGCTACGGAATTAGCTTTAATGCATTTACCTGCCTTATAATCTTTTTCGGCTTCTTCCACATCTCTTAAAAGTTGTTTAGCGCTAATCACATCAATGTCAGCCTCAAATAAATATTTTATATAACTAGAAACAGAGTCGAAACCTTTTTGTTTGGCACTTTTTTTTATTTCTTTTGTGGTTTGTTGTGGCAATGACAAACTCAATACTTTTCGCATATTTTTTAGGTTAATTATTACACTTATATAATAATACAACTGTATTACGCTTGTCAAACATTTATACAATTCAATAAAAAATACGCTGATGCAACGTATTTTTGTTTTGCTCGAAATCGTGGACGATGTTATCTATAGCGTGTGGAAAAATAACAAACCTTTTGTTGATATGAGTCATGAAGATAAGTTAAAAAAGACTTGACTTTATCATAGTTAGTTCGAACCGCTTTGAAACTTAAAATGTGTCTAATATTAAAAAAACAGGCCTTAAAAGCCTGATTTTATGTTTCGCTCAGGTACGGGAACAGCTTCCGAACTTTTTTAGGCAAATGAAAAAGACGTCCGACAGAGAAGCCTGTTTAATCAATAACCTATAATTTATTGTATTTTTATATTCTTATGCTATAATATAAACATCACGATAAGAAGCTACCCGAAGAGTTCTGTCTCTAGGCGATGCTTCTTTTTTATTAACTCAACTTATCTTTTGCACCATTAAGGAAACTGATATACTGACTAAATATTCTTAACAACGAAGAGTAGCGTTTTTTATTTGGCACTATAAGTCTTTTTAACTTATCCTGTTCTAAAAAATAATCAATTAGACAATAAAAATCCCCATCACCAGATATAACAACAGCCTTATCATAGTTATTATACTGTATCATGGAATGCAAAACTAGTTCTGCATCTACATTACCTTTGAATTTTCCGTCTGGTAATTTTAAAGTTGGCTTGAATATTATAATATATCCTGTCTTTTGAAGATATGTATATAGTTTTTGATTACCTTCCACAAAACCAATAAAGATATAAGCTTCGTTGACCTTAAATTTATCTTGCAAATATACTCTAAACTTTTTAAAATCTAATACCCACCCCTGATCCTTTATGGATAAATTTAAATTCTGACTATCTATAAATGTAAAGTTATTTTCTTTTTTATTCTGGTTTTTCATAGATTCCTACAATCAAGCATCTCATAACTAAACTGATATCAGGATAAAAAATAATTAAAATATATTAAAGTTATTACCTTGCTTTAAGTTGTCACAGATTATAGCTTCCGAACCAAACATTTTACCTAATATTAAAACAAAACAACGCTTTCACGTTGCTCTGTTTCATTCTGCTCGCATACCGGGACGACTTTAGAACCTTCTTTAATAACTTGACTTTATTATAGTTAACCCTAATAAATATCACTTTAAATAAATGATGTCCTCCCCGCACTCAAAAAGCACCCCCTGGGTGCTTTTATCGTACGGGGTTTCTTTTGCTCCGCTACTCGCAAGCTTTGCTTGCGCTAACAAAAAATACTCTTTAGAGTATTTTTACATTCATCCCCGGACTCATTCGTAGTCTGCTTCAGACTGCTCAATCGTCCAGGGTTTCCTGGTAAGGTATTAAAAAAGAGGCCAACTTGACCTCTTTATAATTAAGACAACCACAATTAATCTTCCTCAGTGGCTGTGTTGCAATTGCATCCGTCATCGCCTGGATAATCACACTCAACACAACTTCCCTGGTAAGCGCTTTCTTCATTAACTGACGTAAATTCCATTTTTGCGAAATTAAACACGGTGTTACTCCTTTCTTTTTTAATTTAAAATAACTATTTTTTTAACCAACAAAAAGTTAATAATCTTTTGAAATTCATTAGAACTAAAAACTTTTTTAGATCCAGCTAAATCGATTAACTTATAAAATGTACCATTGTTTAAAGTTAATAAGAAATTAAATAATTCTTTATTAACTTTAACATAATTATTTCTTTTTTTAACGGCAATTAAATAATACATTTCGTCTTCCCTTCTATATTGTAATTCACCGGCCATGGACAATGTATCATTCTCGTTCCACTTATAATTAATCTTATCACTATCTAACTGATAATTCAATGGTTGAGACATCCAGGGGTCTGGGCTATCTAAGGTACCATTAACACTTTTAGCATTTACTCTACAAGCACCAAAACATATTTTTAACAATGAACACTCAGAACACTCTTTTGGCGCATAAGCTCTTTTTTTCCAATTGCTCATCTTGTGCCAAACTTTTTGGAAATCATCTTTTAAAATATTCCCATAAACCATGGTATTGTTTGGGCAAGGCATAATATTCCCCTCAGGAGAAACAGATATTGTAGTTATTCCCGCCTGACATTTTCTTTTGGTAAATTTAAAGCCTCTATTCAAAGTTTCTTCAGAAAAAATACATTTAGGCAAAGCTTCAAATATATCAACATTCATTTTTAAATTGTCATGCACCCAAATCAAATCATCAACTAATCTCTTAACTTCACCTGGATTAAGTATGGTATCCTTGTTAACTTCTAGATCGTTCAACATCATAGGAGTTGCTCCAAAATTTTTTACTCCTAATGATTTTAAATCAGACGCTGTTTTCCTTATATCATTTATATTATTTTTATTGACGACCATATTAATAAAATAGTTTCTAAAATTTCCATTTAAAAGTTTAAGACTTTCTTTAAATATCTCATAATTTCCTCCCCCTGTCATAAATTTATAATTTTCGGGGATAGAAGAAGGGCAAGATACTAACAAAACTTTTAATTTATTTAGAAATCCAGAATCAATAAATTCTTCTCTCAATAAAGAAAGATTAGTATTAAGACTAACAGTTATTCCATGATCATAAAAACAATTAATTAACTCCATTAATAAATCTTTTTCCATGAAAGGTTCCCCGCCTGTTAAAACTACTTCAAAAATTTCCAAATCTATTAATTTCTTAGAAATTTTGAAAATTTTATCATGTTTAATTTTCTCGTGCTGGCTATTTAAACAACTATGATTATCAAATCTATAGCAATGTGGACACTTAAAATTACATAGATTAGTAATTTCCAACTGAACTATAACTGGTGATTTCATATTATTGAATAAGTTCACTTACATTTTGGACTGCGAAGCAGGACAAAATATATGCAATTAGGATTTAAATATGGCCATTGCCATGGTTTTAACAAGATGTATAATTATGGATTAAAACATTTTAATCCATATACTATGATTA
>JAIPJA010000038.1 GCA_021734405.1 Minisyncoccota bacterium | reverse complement strand
GGAAATTAAAGTAGAAAAATTACTACCATCAAAAGAAAAAACTAAACCCGCTTCATCATAAGAGTTGCCTACCACTGCCCCTAACAGCCACTTAGTTTCTAATTTACCTACACTCATTCTTAAAATATTTTCTCCCCTTAACTCTAAAGGCAAAGAAATTTGTCTATTGTTAAAATAAAGGCTATTATCTTCTAACTCCAGACACCTGCTATCTATACAAGCCTGAGAAATTGAAGGCATATCTACATCTGACACTGGCACAGCTCTCTACACTGCTACAATCTTTCATCTTTTCCAATTTGTAGTCAGGCTCAAAAGTTAAGGCAGTAATAATTTCATCTAAATACATATTAGTTTTATTCGTATCTAAATAAGCACTGCTAGAAAAATTATCTCCAAAACTAGAAACAGCGTATTTTTTGGGTATATAAGAGTCATTATCTTTATTGTCTGTTTGTTTACCTGCCTCTTTATTTATATTACCTCCCGCGTCACCACTTTCTGTCTCAATATCTCCTTGCCTAGCTCCCCGCTCACCTTCATTTAAACCTGTTTTTAGTTCTGTGTTTTTTTCCTCTAAAATACCTTCATAAATAGGGTTGTTTTTTAAGTCTGTTTTTATTTGTGTTATTAAATAAAAATTATAGACTGTAAATACTAAAAATAAGCACAGCACAGCAAAAACTAACCAGAGATATAGCTTAAAATTTACTTTAGCTAATAAAAGCTTTTTAATGTCTTTGATTTTTTTGTTGTTTTTTTTGCTTTTTTTACTGTTTTTTCTAGATTTAGGCATAAAATTTAACTATAATAAGTACAAAGACTTGATAGAACCCTATAAAACTAGGATTTATTATTAAATAATTATTTTTGTTTTTTCTTATTTTTCTTATCTACTGCAATTAAAGATTTAACTTCTCTGTCAAAATCGGAAATATATTTTTTATCTTTTTCACTTCTACATTTACTGTACTCTTTTTATTAAACGCTTTCTAAAACCTTCACTTACCTATTTTCTAAATTGCCCATCTTTGTCTGATCACGCCCAATAGCCAATAGCTAAAATTGCATCTAAATTACAATGAACGGTCTCATAATTTTTCCCATTCCTGGTACTTATCCGGAATCTCCGGATAACTGAATTTTTATCTAATTCTTGCTCAGAAAAGTTGAAATTAAATCAAGATTATAATATTTCCTGCCATCTTTGGCAGTTATTAGAAAATTCCTAATAACTAAATCTTTATCTAATTCTTACTCAGAAAATATATTTTTTATATGCTCATTCACAATTGCAATACTTACATAAAAAACTCTTTTAATAATTTTTAGGGTAACTATAAATTTTCATCTTCTATCCTGACTTTGATTTTTTGACTACCTTCAACTGCCTGAAATATGGCAATGGGTGGTTTTAGTTGTAAATGTTTATTTTCTTTTTGCACATATTAATCTTCTTTTATTAATATACTAGTTTTTCTAGCTATAAAGATTAAAGAAGTCCTAAAAAACAATTTAAACCTTTAAACTAATTAAATAGCTAGCGATGACAAAAACTTTTCAGCCTTTGCTAATTTAAAATTTATTAAACAAAATTAGTAATAAGAAAATCAAGATAATTATCTTTATTAATAACTTCAAATTTACTATTTTTATAACTATCTATAAAGTTTTTAGGAGGTTTAGCTTCAGTTTTATTCCATTTAAATTCATAAGCATAGAGCGCTCCTTCTTTTTCCTCTATTAAATCAATTTCCTTTCCCTCATAGTTTCTCCAAAAATAATAATTATTAACTAAATTATTATTTTTTATTCTATCCATCATCAGAAAATTCTCAAACAATGCTCCAATATCATCTCTTTTATCTAAAGAGTTAAACTGAGAAATAAGAGCATTTCTAATTCCATTATCCAAAAAATAATATTTAGACTTATTGGTAATTTCATTTCTCAAATTACGGCTAAATCCTCCCAGTCTTTTAATAACAAACCCCTTCTCTAGTAAATCCAAATACCTATCTATTGTTTTAACGTCTAGACCTACCTGCTGAGACAATTCATTTAATGAGACTAAATTACCAACTTGAAAAGCTAGTGATTTAAGTAGATCTAAAAGTTTTTTACTAAATTTTATATTATCTAGCGTCAACACATCTTTTAATAGATAAGAATCTACGAGTTCATTCAAGATACTTATCTTTTCCTTTTTAGTTTTAGCTAATACCACGTCTGGATAGCCTCCAAACACAAGAAAGCTTTCCAATTTTTCTTTTAACTCATGTTTGTTATAAAGTCTCCTCATTTCTAATTGAGAAAAAGGATAAAGAACAAAAGTCTTTTTTCTGCCAGTTAAAGGCTCTCCAATTTTTTGAGATAAATCAAAAGAAGAGGAGCCAGTAACTATAACGCGTATAGCTTTTACTTGATCAACTATAATTTTTAAAGCCATGCCGATATTAGGTACTTGCTGGGCTTCATCAATGGCTATGAGCTCATACCCTTCAACATATTCTTTTATCCTGTTAAAGTCTTGAGATTGTAATAATTCCTGCAATCTAATATTATCTCCGTTATCTAATCTATACTTTAACTTTGTTTTTTTTAGAAAATCATTTAAAAGAGTGGTTTTGCCAACTCTTCTGGCTCCATAGATAATTACAACTTTATTTTTTTGTATATTATTTTCTAAATTAAGTTCTCTTTTTATCATGTGTTTAAAATTATTTCTATGCTTAGATTATAAACCTACTCCATATTTTTGTCAAATTTTATGGATAATGACTCCATAAATTATAGTAATTACAACAAAAACAATTATTTTATACTTGAACTAAAAAGGATAAACATAAAAAATACACCTTTTTATCAAATACTTTTTCCTTCTTATTAATATTACTAGTTTTTCTAGCTATAAAGATTAAAGAAGTCCTAAAAAACAATTTAAACCATTAAATTAATTAAATAGCCAGCGAAGATAAAAACTTTTCAGCCTTTACAATTTTTAACCCTAGCACATGCTTTTCCTGTCTAATGTTTTTTACTATCTGCACTCCAGCTAAATTATATTTTTTAGTAAAATATTGTAAATTTTTACTAACCTGGTCACTGCTTAATTTAACTTCAATAATTTTATCAAGCTTACTATTCTCAGATATAACAAAATCCACTTCTTTACCTTCTTTAGTTTTAAGATAAGATAAAACCTTAGCTTTCCCTAAAACATCATTTTCATATAAAACACTTTTTAAAAGCGACACCGCTACAAAATTTTCAAATTTAATACCTTCGTCAGCCACTAAAAGACCTGTATCATAAAAATATATTTTAGGCTCTTTAATAATAGCTCTAGAAATTTTATGTGAATATGGCTTAACCTTAAAAACAATAAACAAAGCCTCAAAAATATCAATATATTTCTTAACAGTTTTTGGAGAGACTTTCACATCTCTAGCTATAGACTGATAAGAAATCGGGCTACCTACTTTTCTTCTTAAAAGTTCAAACACCATTTTTATAGCTTGAAAATCATGAATATTTTCAAAATCTAAAATATCGTTTCTTATAAGACCATCAATATATTGATGCCTCCAACGATCAGCCTCTATATTATTTTCAGCTAAAAAAGGCTCGGGAAAACCGCTTCTTTCAAGATATCTATCTATACCATATAAAGAATTATTACTTGAAACTTGCTTTATTTCAGATAAAGAAAAAGGCATCAGTCTATGCACAAAAAATCTACCCGCCAAAGAATCTCCGCTTTGTCTAAAAGTTTCTAATCTGGCGCTACCAGTAACTAAAATTTTTAAATTAGAGGATTTTGTGTCAAACAGGCCTTTTAAATAATTTTTCCAGTCTTTCTTTTTATGTATTTCATCTAAGATTAAAAGCTCTGTTTCTACGGGCCATTGTTTTTTTTCAATAATCTCTTTATCTTCAAGGTTATCATAATTTAAATAAACACTGTTTTCATGTTTTTTAGCTATTTCTTTAGCTAACCAAGTTTTACCTACTTGACGGGGCCCCACAATAAAGACCATTTTTTTATTTAAATCCTTTTCAATCTGTTTAATTTGTAATCTTTGCATAAAAATCATTAAATTAATAATATATGACTATTATATCCTATATTCCCGAAAAGTCAAGACTTTTGTGGAATATAGTACCGAAAAGTCAACTATTATTGAAAATTACCATATCTTTAGCTTTTTTCTTGTCTGCTTTAATTTCCCTATCAAAAACTTCTCTCCTGTTGAAATATGATAATTTATGATTTTAAACCTTAATTATTTCTTATTATTAACATTAACATTGCTAGTTTCCTCTAACATTTTTAAAATATCTGTTTCTTTAATTCGCCAGGTACCAAGCTTAGAGGCTTTTAAACGACCGCTCTCAATATATCGCGCTATAGTTCTAGTGCTAACTCGTAAAATTCTAGCAGTTTCTTCAATAGTTAAAAGCTTATCAATATGTTTTTTCATAAAAGTATTTCATTAATATATTTAAATAATAACTTATTAAAAAACTATTGTCAAAAAATGTCTATAATTGTCAAATGATTAATTATGGGGTATAATATAAGCAACAAAATGGGTTAAAAGCTGATTAAAAGGTGCTAATGAAATAATTAAAATAAATTATGCCTACAAACTATAACTTAGAAAAAATAAAATTTGCTACTGATCCGGCTACTTTTGAAAGAGCTGTTAATTTATATGAAAAAAATAAAATAACTAGATTTGAAAAAGAGCTAAACGGTTTTTTTGCTACAGTTATTGGCACTAAATCATATAATGTTTATATTAGTAAAACTCACTTTGGCAGAGGTTCTTGTGATTGTTATTTGGGCGAAAGAGATATTCTTTGCAAACACATGGTAGCAACAGCAATTTATGCAGTTAAAAATGGAAAACCACTTAAGAGTGAGGAGAAAGAAATTGTTGATATGCCAATTTGTAGTGGTAAGTTAGGAGAATTAAATAAAGAAGAGCTATTAACCGTTAAAAAAGCTATTACTCAAGCTATAAAATATATAAAGTCTTATCAAGGACCATCTAAAACTTGGTTTGCCTATCAAAATTCGCTAAATGAAGGTTGTGCTAGATTATCTGCTATAGTCTCAAAATTGCCAGTTAGCCAACAAACCGCTGACCTACTAATTGATTTACTTTTACGGCTTGATAAAAAACTATGTACTGGAGGTGTAGATGATTCTAATGGTGCTGTCGGAGGCTTTATTGAAGGCACTGTAATTACGCTTCAAAAATATACTAAACTTGATAAAAATTGCATTAAATCATTTGAAAAACTATACCAACAAGACACTTGCTTTGGTTGGGAATCTCCGCTGATACGAATTTTTGATGAAAGAGATATAGATAATTAACTTTAAATGCTATAAAAAATTGTTTAACTCTGATTAATTTTTAGAATATATGAAAATAGAATTAAAAAAGTTCGGCACTACCCTAATATCGAGACAAACAGGCAAAGAAGCCTATAGCGCTTTTTTGCCTACTTTAAAATCTCTGCCAAGTAAAGAAGAGCTGGTTATAGATTTTTCTGGAGTTAATACTTTTTCCCCTGCTTGGGGCGATGAATTTTTAACTAAAATTATTAAAGATTATAAGAATCAAGTTAAATTAGTAAATACTAAAAACTTATCTGTAAAAAATACCTTAAGCTTTTTAGAAGATATAAACAAAATTAAATTTAAAATAGAAAGCTAATAATAAAAGCTTGAGTGTTTTAAACATTAAACTTGTTTATGGCTTAACTTGTTTAATTAACAAAAATAGAGCCAGTTTACAAACTAGCTCTATTTTGTATCTACTCTTTATTTGATTATTGCACCACCATCACAGCAGTTTCTCCTCTAGCAGTGTGACCTGGAACATCGCAATAAATACTATATTCACCAGCGGCGTCAGGAGCTTGGAAAGTAATAGCTCTAGTTTCATTAGGACCAACTCCAACAGCTACAGCTGACAGTGTTTCATCATTGAATTTAAAAATATGGGTATATTTATCACCTGAAGTTACAGATAAAGACACAGGAGCTCCAGCAGAAACATTAAAGCTAGCTGGCTCAACGCCAGAAGCTGTCATAGTAATTTTAATAACTTCTTCAGGTAAAGAATTAGGATCTGAAATAGGACCAGTTTGTTGAGGTGCGTCTGGAGACATAGGTTCTACATCATTTCTAGTAACCTTACCTTCTCTAGTTAAAACCTTATTATCTCTAGAAACTTTATTACCACCATCTATCACTTCCTCTGCTTCAGCTAAAGCTTCTTGCTCTGGGGTCATGTTTTCTTCGATAAGTTCTCCTTCAACTTCTCCAACCATGTCTGGGCCATCATCTTCTAAATCCATAGGATTATCAGATGGGTTTTCAGTTTGAGTCTGATTGTTATTAGTTTGAGGAGTTTTATTGTCTGTAGTTTTAGAAGAATTACTATTCATAGCTAAAACTACGATTAAAGCTAAAACCAATACTGCTATAATAGCAATAATAACTGGCAAAGCTTTATTCTTTTTTCCGCCTTCCGGCTTGTTCTCGTTAATCATAGTTTTTATAAATTAGAGCTTAATATATAAGCTGTTTTTATTATTTAAATTAATTAATTAACATACCTTTTGAAGTTTGATCTTCTGAAATAGTTTTCCATTGTCTCCAGTCAAAACGATTACCAATAAGCCTTATATCCACTTTAGTAGCCACATTACTTCTTAAAAATACCTTATTATCTTCAACTACATAATAGACATTAGCAAAAGATCCATAAGGGGTAATAAAGACAGAAACATTGTCTTTAGAAAAATCTACTACCTTTCTCCACAGCCACAAATCACTAGCATAATCAACCTTACTGAAGTCTATAACATACTCATAGGCTTTAACACTATCATTATAGCGTTTTATATTAAATTTGCCAATATATTCCTCTTTAACGCCACCAGCAACTGTCGGAGCATAAGTAGAAAAATTAATACCACCGATGGTATATAGAGGGTCAATGGTGTTAACTGTTAACTTATCTACATTTAAAATATCAAAGCCACCCATATTTAGATCTCCGGTAAAACCAGTTGAGCTAGCGCCAGTAATACTTTCAATAATGTTATCTACATAAAATTTAGAAGTAAGATGATGATCACTAATTGGGGTAAGCTCATCCACATAGACATACTCATTAACTCCAGCTATATGAAGCTTGGCGGAGGGAGAGGTGGTGCCAATACCGACCTTGCCATCCGTTTGCCTAATAAACATCCTAGTAGTGCCGTTTGTCTGTAATTGAAGGTTATAAGTAGCATATGCACTAAATGATCCACCATAAGAGTAAACCGGTTTATCAAATATAAATTTTGATCTATCAGTATAAAAGTGCGCCCAGCTAGCATTTAGCGGCGTAATACTAACATAACCACTACTATTAGCGACTCGCATACCAGGAGATGTGCTTCCATCAAAAGTAACATTCTCGCCAGATACGGCATTATTTCCTATCTTTAATTTACCATTAACTTCTAATTTTTCTGTAGGTTCAGTAGTGCCGATACCTAAATTACCAGAATCATCCAAAGTCATTCTAACAGCACTATTAGTTCCAAAAGCAATATCATGATCTGAGGTTGTACCTAAAAATCCTCCACCACCAGAAACAATAGTTCCATCTGCATCAGCATACATCTCTATTTGAGCATTACCGTTAACACTGCTAACTCCTTTAGCTACAAAACCAGCAAAAGAATAATCTCCTCCCCCAGAAGCTCCTCCGTCATGAGTATTTTCTACAAAAACAGTAGGTATGTCAGTAGCTGTTCCAGACGAAGTAGATTTTGATAAATGAACTAAATAGCTTGGATCATTAGTCCCAATCCCCACATTACCCGTATGATATATTTCTCCTGTAAGAGTTGGGTCACCTCCTGCACCAGCCCAGTCATTATCTCCGCTAATAAAACCGCTATCTACATAGGCTTTAGTAACCGCATGATCATCAGCTGTAGGAGTAGCTACTATTACTGGTTGAGTAAATCTGGCTGTGCCTGCAACATCTAAAGTATAAGCAGGAGTGGTAGTAGCTATACCAACATATTGACTTGATGTAATTGATAGAGTTTTATTAAAATTAGGAGAAAAATATATTGGAGCAGTATTATTGGTTGCTACCTCAGTATAAGTAGTATTTCTACCTAAAAGAGAGCCTGAATTTTCAGCTCCGCCAGCATAAGTTGTTCCTCTCATAGAAAGAATCATTTCAGCACCATTATTATTCATTGCTGAAATTCTAAAATCTCCCGAACTGTTAGTATTTTTAAAAATTGCTTTAAGTTGAGCTGGCGCAGTATTGCCTTCAACATGAAGCTTAGCGTAAGAATCAGGAGAGTTTGTGCCAATTCCGACGTTGCCATCACCATCTATAACCATTCTCGTATCAATACTAGAAGATAAATTAGTAGTTCTAAATATAAACTTTCCCCCAGGTTGCTCCAATCTAAATGCGATATCTTTTTCATTGCCACTAGCCACAGGGTTATTTGCTCTCTCACTTCCAAAAACAAAAAATCTTGTATCTTGGTCATAAAACTGTATACTATTCACTTTATCAGTAGTATCTACTTTTAAGTTAATTGCTGAATTTTGTAATATTGATTCAAATGTAAGAGTTGTATCAACTACAGTATTACTATATACATGTATTAAAGATTCAGGACTACTTGTCCCAATCCCTACATTACCATTAGCCAATATAGTCATTCTTTCTGTGTTGTTAGTTATAAAGCCTATATCATGATTAGAAATAGAACCCATAGAGCCTTTAGCCGTTAAAGTATTTCCCCCTATAGCCCATAAGTCTCCTCCTGTTATAGGGGAGACAGCACTGTCTAAATAGGCTTTAGTAACCGCATGATCATCGGCTGTAGGTGTTCCCACTATCACTGGATTACTGAATCTACCATTACCAACCACATCCAAAGTATAAGCTGGAGTGGTGGTGGCAATACCTACATAACCACTCAAAAAATTACCCTGTATTAAAGGCACAGCGTTAATATTAGCCTGTTT
>JAIPJA010000037.1 GCA_021734405.1 Minisyncoccota bacterium | reverse complement strand
CAAAAACTTAAAAAACTAAACCAAATAAATCAAATAACAATTAACAAAACCATGAACTTAAAACCACTCGCTAAAGTTACATTTTCAAATCGTTTAACGAAGTAAGTTATGGTTACATTTTTGGATCATTTGACACGTACTATAAATTTGTGACATTATTTTAATCATTTCTTAATATATAAATCTTACAAAGAGTATTACTAACTAATGTTTTCAGAAAACAGCCGAACTTATTTTATAAGGGTTAGTAGTAATTAAGGACTATAGGCACAAAAGCTTTAGGCCTTTTTTCTTGTACTAATGATATAAATAATAAACTATTTATAACTTAATTGTCTTTTAAGCACCTCACGGATAAACCATTGACTCGTTTATAATAAATATTGCCATAAGAACGATAAGTTGTGGCTTTATCTGATTCCAAGACAAAATACCAAGAGTTGGAATATGAATAAGGAGTTGATGACCAAAACCAAGCACCTGAGCCAGGTTTAAATGTTAACTTTGACTCACGGGTCATGCCAGCTGAAATAGCAGAAAAACCAAAATCATCCGTACCAAAATTATCAACATGATAATGCCAATAAGGCTCAATATCAGTAGCTGTCCCCACTTGTTCTCCGTTTTCACCTAAAGCTGTTCTACTTGACTTTAATTTTTTCCCCGCTGGAAAACATTGCCAATCTACTTGATTAGAACCACAAGTATCAGTAGCTAAATAATGTTCTAAAGTAGACCATTCATTATTGGTGGGAATATGCCAACCATCTGGGCAAATTCCTTGAACCTGTTGACTTAAAGACAGGCCAGAAGTATTAGTTATATCATTTTCATATTGAACAGTTTCAGCCCATTGGTACAAACCGCCATATATATCGCATTTGCTTTCATCATAATCATGACAATATTTTTCAATAATATTATTATTTTGTTGGTCTTCTTCTTTTTTAATTATAGTACCAACATTAAGATTCCTAGCTAACCAACATTGATTTCCTATTTTAGTAGTAGGATAATTTTCTCCTGCGTAGAAAATTGAATCACCACAACTAAAGTCATTAGGGTTAAAAACACAGTTTTGACTTAAAATTGGGTTACCGCCTTCACAGTTGGCAGGTAAAGAAGAAAGTATTGTTCTAGTTTGTTGGCCTGAAGCTAGGCAATTACTCCAATTAGAGTAAGTCCAGAAAGTACAGGTTTTAACAGGGTTCTCTTTTTCAGAAAAAGCCACTATTTTTTCTAAATTATTATTAGTTATACCTAAACCTAAGTTTCTCATGACTAAAAAGGCTTCAGCTGGTCTGCTTAAAAAGTACCTTTGATAGTTAACTGGACTAACATACCAAGCTTCACCATTTTGCTCTACTTGTAATAAAATTTTACCAGCTTGAGCTTGGCTAAACTCTTGATTATATACTAATTTACCACTTCCCAAGGGATTGTAGTTAAAAGATAATTCTTGAAAATCATTAAAACTATCTCCATCACTATCAATCTTTAAAGGATCGGTGCCTATAGCTATTTCTAAATTATCACTTAAGCCATCACCATCGCTATCTAGACCTGATAAGTTATCAAGAGAAATTTTTATTTTCTCTAAATCAGTATTAGAAATACCTATTCCCTGCTCACGCATAACTTTAAAAGCATCTTCAGGGCGTCCTAAAAAATATCTTTTATTATCTTTTGGACTAACATACCAAGCCTCCCCGTTTTCTTCTACTTGTAGAAGTATTCGGCCAGATAAGTTTTTAGCTAAAGAAGCTTTACTTAAATTTGGCAAAAACAAAAAACTAATACAGATTATTGTAAAAATTATGTATATAGATATTTTTTTTAAAATAGATAGCACAAAATTTAATTAAAAAAATATAATAATTAAAGTAAGACTACTTTATTTTTTCACAATCGCTAAGCTGGTTTCTTTTTATAAGCTTATTTAATTCCACAATATTATCAGCTATGTCTAAATTCCTACAATTATACATTTCTACAATAGGGTCTTTGTCTATAATTTTTTCATATAATTCTTCGCTGCTTGGGTCAGACTCCATTTGACTATAATCTTCATAACTTATATCTAAAAAAGCTGAATTTTTACCTAAACCACGATTATCAAATAAATAATCTTTACTCATTTTAAAAGGATAAGCTAATATATCATTTTTATAGACATCTTCCCTGCCTGGATAAGAAACTATTTGACTTTTGTCTTGAGATAAAACTACCGGTACTAAATCATAATATTCTCCTGTGGTTTTATAGATTATAACGGGAGAGGGTGTATTTCCAGCTTGAGAGGCTTCTACAGCGTCTTTATTGCTATTTTCGACACTTACATCATTTTGATTATAATTAGAGTCTATATCGCTTTTTATAACCCGACTACTTTTGCCAATTATATCTACTAAATTATAGTCTTTTTTCTCTATATTATTTAATTTAAATTCTACTAAATATTGCCTAACTCCATTACAATAAGCGCCATTCCTTTCTTGATTATTAGTTTCATAAATCCCTATATTAATATTATTACCCTTTAAATTTTCCTTTATCTCAGCTATTTCTTCGCAAATACTAATAGTGGCAATATATTTAAAATACAGATCATTGTCTTGCCATTTCCAGCGATAAGCATTTAATTGACTGCCTAAACTGCCAGTGTAAGGAATTATTTTAACAATTTCAAAGTTTTCATCAGTTTTAAGCTTGATACTTTCCATAAAACCAAGATACTCTGATTCAATTTGTTTTTCTTGCGGTTTAGAAGACGGCTCCTCTGATGAAGCAGGTTTTTGTTCAGCTCTTTTTAAGCTACAAGCTGAAAGTATTAATACTAGAGTTAATGATAAAAGAAGTAATTTTTTCATAGATTTATTATTTATAATTATAAATATTATAACATATTAAATATTTTCTTGACAGATATAATATAATTATATAAAATATAAATAAGATAAATAGCCGAAAGGCTGTTTTTAAATACTAGATAAACTTATGAATAAACTAGCAAACTACATTAACGCTTCTATAGCTGAAATGAAAAAAGTTACTTGGCCAACCAAAAAAGAAACCCAACGCTATACTTGGCTGGTTATTGGCATTAGCCTGTCTGTAGCTATTTTTTTAGGAGCTTTAGACAAATTATTTAACTTTGCTCTTGGATTTATTATTTAACTTTAAATACTTATGGCTAAGCAAAACTTACATCAAGGCCGCCGTTGGTATGTACTTCATACCTATTCTGGATATGAAGAAAATGTAGCCCAAAACTTACGTCAAAGAGTTGAAACTTTAGGCGTAGAAGATAGAATATTTAATGTCTTAGTACCTACGGAAAAAAAAATTAAAATTAAAAATGGTAAAAGAAAAATTGTGGAAGAAAAAATCTTTCCTGGTTATGTCTTAGTGGAAATGGAAGTAACTGATGAATCTTGGTATATTGTTAGAAACACTCCTAATGTTACCGGTTTTATCGGCACAGGCACTACCCCTACCCCGGTCAGTGATGAAGAGGTTAAATCACTACAAAAAAGAATGGGCGTAGAAGAGCCTAAATACAAAATTGATGTTACTAAAGGTAGTCCAGTTAGAATTACTGAAGGACCTTTTAAAAATATGGAAGGTAAAGTTACCAACATTGATGAGGCTAAAGGTAAAGTAAAAGTCTCTGTTTCAATGTTTGGACGTGAAACACCAGTTGAACTAGACTTCCTGCAAATTAAGAAATTATAATAAAAATATGGCTAAAAAGAAAAAAATAATAACTAAAATTAAATTACAAATTCCAGCCGGACAAGCTAATCCAGCTCCTCCAGTAGGACCAGCTTTAGGTCAACACGGGCTTAATATCCAAGAATTCTGCACTAAATTTAATGATGCTTCCAAGGATAAAATGGGAGATATTATTCCAGTTGAAATTAGTGTTTATGAGGATAGAACTTTTGATTTCATCATGAAAACTCCTCCAGCTGCGGAATTAATCAAAAAATACGCTAAAATCAAAAAAGGTTCTGGTAAACCTTTAACTGAAAAGTCTGGAACTTTAACTAAAGCTCAGTTGAAAGAAATTGCTGAAATAAAAATGCCTGATTTAAATGCTAACGATATTGAAGCTGCTATGAATATTATTGCTGGCACTGCTAGGCAAATGGGTGTAGAAATAAAATAACTTATTAATATTTAATTGGTGGGAGCTTAAATAAGCGTTATGACCACTTTTAAAATTTATGGCTAAAGAAAAAAACAAAACTAACAAAACTAATCAAAAGCCAGTAGACTCAGAAAAAAATTCTGCTAATGAAAATGAGAAAGGCTTTGATAAAGCCAAACAATATAAACCTAGTGAAGCTATAGCTTGGGTTAAAAAACTTAATAAAGCTAAATTCGATGCTTCTGTTGAGCTTCACGTTAGATTAGGTATTGATCCTAAAAAAGGAGATCAACAAGTAAGGGACGCTGTTAGTTTGCCCCATGGTACTGGTAAGACTATAAAAGTAGCTGCTTTTGTTAGTCCTGATAAAGAAAAAGAAGTAAAAGAAGCTGGTGCTGACTATGTAGGTGGGACTGATTTAATTGAAAAAATTAAAAAAACTGAAAAAACTGATTTTCAAGTAGCTGTAGCTCAACCTGATATGATGAAAGAATTAGCTAAAATTGCTAAAATATTAGGCACTAGAGGCCTTATGCCTTCTCCTAAAAATGATACTGTAAACAATGACCCTGCTAAAGCTGTAAGTGAACTTAAAAAAGGTAAAATTAGCTTTAAAAACGATAACACTTCTAATTTACACACTGTTATTGGTAAATTAAGTTTTGAAGATAATAAATTATTAGAAAATTTTCAAGCAGTTATAGAAGCTATAAAGAAAGCTAAGCCAAGTAGCTCTAAAGGTATATATCTTAGAAATATAGTAATATGCTCTAGTATGGGGCCTGGTGTTAAAGTAAGTCTTTCAGAAAAAGAGTAGCAAAAATAATATAATAAAGATTAAAATTTAGAATACGAGATATAATAAAACCGCTTAAAAGCGGTTTTATTGTGTTTGAAAAACTTATACAAGGCAAAAGTTACATTATGCCGTATAATCCTTCTTAAATAGAGCCATAGACAGAAAATTGTAAAATTTACCTTTACTATAAATCTCGTCTATCATTTTACCTTCAATTTTAAACCCTAATTTTTTGTATAAATTAACAGCAACTTTATTATCTTCAATTACCCCCAAATTAATCTTATGAAGTTTTAAGTTATTGAATGCGTATCCTATTATAAATTTCATTGCTTCTTTGCCGATTCCCCTGCCCCTGTAACTATCTTCACCTATCATAATAAATAAATCTGCGTTTTTATTTTGTTTAGAAATATTAGATAAACCAACAAGACCTATAGGTTTGTTGTTAAATAAAATAGTAAAGAATTTTTTATTTTTATCCTTTTGATAATCCTTAAACCATTTCTCCTGTTTCTTTAGTGTGGTTCTTCTACCTAACTCATCACCTATATATTTATTTACATTAGGACTATTTAACCATTTAACTCTATATGGGATATCTATTTTTTTGTGTATTCTAATTTTTATCATAATTATATTACAAATTTATTTACACCTAATTATTTTTCTCCTGTAATTATCCATCTGCCACGATTAGCTAATAATTCCATATTAATATTTGTAAAATCAGAAAACATTTCTTTTATTTCATTTTTAGTAAAAGAACTGTGAGGCAAATCTTTTTCTGGACCTGACAGAGGAATTCTAGTGCCAGGTTCTATTTCTTTATGATCAACTAACACTGTCCAATGAGAACTTCCTTCATTATCTGGTAAGGTAATAAAGAAACGACCACCAACAGTCAGGGCCTTGTAAATACTATTAATAGCTTTTTTAACCTCTTTCTTTAAACCATGATGGATAGCAGCTATTGAAATAATTAAATCATAACTAGATTGAGGCGCGCTATATTCATACATATTGCTACATAAAATGCTTGAATTTTCTCCTAAAGCTTCCCTACTCATTTCTACTGCAGTTGGACTAGAATCTATACCACTAACTTCAAATCCCAATGTTTTTAGAAAAACTAAATATTTACCATTACCACAACCAATATCTAAAACTTTTTTTAATTTAAAATCATGGTTATTAATAAATTCTAAAAATTCAGGAATTAACCCCTTTTTTAAAGTAGCATATTCTTCCCCGCCATTTTTATAATCTTGATAAATTTTATCCCAAACTGTCATATTTTTTTGATAATCTTCTAATAATTTAATATCCCTAAAATCCTTGTCTCTTCCTAAGGCTTTTTTAAATTTTATAGTTTCTGCGATACTTAGAAAAGGATAACCATTAATAATATCAGCTGTTTTTATCGCTTCTTCTGTTGTTGTGGGATAAGCGTCCCAGTTTAATTGTGGCGCTATATCAACATCATTGCCTTCTAAAAATGTTTTGCCATATTTTTCTACTTTTTGATATTTTTTAGACTCAATTAATTGTTTAAATAATTTAGGAGTAACCGCCATATCTAAATCACCAGCTTCCCTAATTCCCCTAGCAGCCAGCGGAGTGCTACCAATCAAAACATATTCACCTAAAGGTAGGTTTAGTTCTTTTAATTTTTGAAATATATTCATACATGCTTTACATAATTTTATTAACCTCTGCTATTATATTTTCTATTAAATCATCTAAACTATACTCTTTCTGACTTAATTTTTCTATAATTTTTCTATGTTCCGGATAACCCTCATCTTTATTTTTTAAAATTTTCTGCCATTCCGGTTTATTCATTATAATAACATTAAATATTTCTGATATATGCCAGAGAAAAAAATCATATTTATGACTTTTATATTTTTTATATTTAATTAAAAAATATTCATAGAAAATAAAATGAAGCATTTCGTGGGCAATAATAAAGCTAATTACTTTCTTTTTTCTACTTATTGCGGGTATTTGAAAAGTTTTATCCTCTAAAAACCTAGGATACATGCTCCACATGGTGCTATAAGCAATATATTTGCCTTTAGGCCATTTTGTTTTTGAAAAAAGATTGCTAGTTAAAGAAAAAAACTCTTTTTCTACCTTTTTCCAATTGTTTTCGTAAATTATAATATTTTTCTCTATAGCCTCTTGGTTTCTAAAATAATATTTAAAAACAAAATCTTGAACGATTTTTTTATCAATCTCCCCGTTAAATTTTTTAAAATAAGGATAGTGCTTTAAAATAGCCCATTCAAAATTTCTACCTTCATCATATTTTTCATCTTTTAAAAAATCAAAAAAGGTTGAAATATCTTTTTTGGGGTCAATTTTAAATTTTATTTTTGGATACATAATATTTTAAAATAAAATAAAAAAGGGCAATTACTTGCCCTTATTATAGCATGAAATTATGCTTTCTAAAAATCTACATTCTGAAAAGATTCTAACACCAACCAATTAAGTGTTTTTTTGCTGTGTGGACAAATTCTCTTATCAATATTCCACCTGTCGCCAGTTTTAAGCTCAACGCTAGCAGGGCAACCGCCTCCGCAAATAGCAACAGCCTCACAATCGAAACACTCTTCCATGAATAAGGGTGATCTTTTTCTCCATTCATCAAATAAACCATCTTTTACTGGATTATATCCGAAGTCATTAATAAATTTACCAAAATAGGTTTTTGGTTTTACGAAATCCTGACAAACTCCAACTTGACCGTTAGGAGCAATAACAATTTGATTTCCTACAACTCCACAATCAGCAAACATTGGCTCTTGATTAACGAATGACTTTACCTTACGCATCATTCTCTCTTCATAAATATTTAACTCACGAAAAACTTTAAACGCTCGTATTATGCAGTCAGCTGATTTCTCAAAATAATCATCGGATGTAGGAACTTTCGGATTGTAATGAAGGATATTAAAAGTTAGCCCATCTTTAATCTTTAAATCATTTATTAAAAAATCAAGAACCTCAGAAAAATTATTAACCACGTCGGGCGTTAAAGTTACTGAGAGACCAACATTAATATTTCTTTCATTTATGATTTTGTACGCCTTAATGATTCTTGAAAAAACCTCATTTCCATCTTTTGATATTCTATAAATATCATTTAGATGTTTTGGTCCATCAATAGATAAACCAATAGAAACTTTATTTTCTGCTAAAAAATCAGCCTTTTCTTCTGTCAAAAGAAGTCCGTTGGTTATCAAAACTAAATTTGTTTTCTTAGATAAAACACCAGAACCCTTTAACTCCTCAGTTCTTAAAACAGCCGATTTAAGGGCGCTAAAATTAAGAAGTGGCTCCCCTCCATAAAGATGTATTACCTTGTCACCGTCTATACTGCCATACCTCTTTGTTAATGAGGAAAAAAAATCAATTGATTGCGATGCCGTTTTTTCGCTCATCATTGTTTCTGAAAAATTTTTTGGCTTACTTGGACTATCCTCAAAACAATAAAGACATTTCATATTACAACTATCAGTTAACAGTAGGTGCATCAAATCCAATCTTAAGTTTTTTAATAAATTCTCCCTCAAATCGTAAATTTGTTGTAATTCATCGAAAGAACTTGAAACAATCAGATTCTCATCAAGTAAAAGCGATAAATCTTCCTCATCTAAAAAAGATATATGAGTCTTTTTAAAGTGCTTAACTGTCTTGAGCGCTTTTAATTTATTTCCTTTGTTTACGTCGAAAAAAGCAACAAACATAGACAAAGAGTGAAATACGGCTACAGCATCATTTTTTATTATAAAAAAATGACACCATTTAGATAATTTAAATTTCTTATTTTCCATCGTGGCTAATAATTTTAAAAGAGAGAGAATTTTTTTCTCTCTCAGGTTTATACTGTTTTTACTTACAGCGACTACAGGCTGTATAACAACATCTCGGCCCACCGGCATTAACTTCGTTAGCTAAATTATGAAGAACGGATGAACGATTTCTTAAAGTCAGTTTTTTTGTTTTCATGTCTGAAAATTTTATTAGTTAAACAAAATGTTAAAGATCGATATTAATTAAACATTATAACATGATTATGCTTTTGTCAACGCATTAATACGGAGTTAAAAAATTAGCACAATCAACAAAATAAATTACTGCGGTCTAAAGACCGCAGTATTACTTAATCTTAACGGTCTTCGCCTTGATTTTTAATGTAATTACGAACAACGTCCTCAGACACAACGCTATGA
>JAIPJA010000036.1 GCA_021734405.1 Minisyncoccota bacterium | reverse complement strand
CCAAAAACTTAAAAAACTAAACCAAATAAATCAAATAACAATTAACAAAACCATGAACTTAAAACCACTCGCTAAAGTTACATTTTCAAATCGTTTAACGAAGTAAGTTATGGTTACATTTTTGGATCATTTGACACGTTTATTTGGTGTCCTCTATGGTGTATATATAATAAAAGCCAATAAGCAGGATAACCGCTACGAAAATGAAGATAAATTTAAGTGGCAATAGCAAGGTGATTGTTGCTCCAATAGCAGAGCCTACTAAGTACCCCAAAGGGCCAGTAGTTCTAAATAAATTAATTATTTGTAAGTTCTCAATATCTACAATTTTAAAAAAATAAGTCTCACGCATTGACTCTACTAAAGAGGCACCTACTCGACTTAAAAATAAGAGAGCTGTCCAAACAAAAATACTAGTTGAAGAAGTTATATAAAACAAAGCTAAACTAAGTATAAGAACAAATAATCCAAAAGATAAAATTTCTTTCTCACCCCAATATTTATCAGCCAAAACCCCGGCTGGAAATTCTAAAAGCACAAACGGCACCAGCATAATAGAAAACATCAGACCTAAAGAGTTCCAGCTAAAACCAATATACTGATGGAGATAAAGAGGAATAAAAACTACCGCAGCACTATAGAAAATTTGTAAAAGTAAAGCAATCACAAAGATTCCTCTTAAATTTAAATTGCGACGTAAAAAAATAAAAGTTTGGCTTAAATTCATGCGATCATAAACAGTTTTATTTTTTAATTGTTGTCTGCGACTAAAAAGTAAAATTAAAAAAGGCAATAAAGCTAAAGCTGCTACTAAATATACCTGACTATAAGTATTGTCTTGGCTAAGATAACCAGCTAAAACAGGAGAAATTATCCAACCAGCATTCATAAAAGTAAAAAATAAAGTTCTTATTTTGCCAGTTTCAGCGTTATTAGAAAAAGACTCTACAAACAAATCCATGTTTATCCAAATTAAAGCAGAAGCCACGGTGGCGAAAATAAAAAATATTAGAATAAGAAAAATATTAGAAGAAAAACTAAGACCTAGTAAAGCTACCAAGCTAATAATCCCAATCGTCATAGCTAGATTAAAATTACTAACTCTTCTTATAAACCGTGGAAAAATTAAAATACAGAAAAAACTTATTACATTAGCTAATACAAAAAATAGCCCCACCATGGAAACACCTATAAAGCCTTCTAAAAAATTAGACTGAATATAGGTAGGCAAAGCTGTAGATATTGCTAAGAGTAACGCTAAAAAATATAAAAGTTTTAAATTTTTTTTAGCTACTACTTTTTTGATTGCGGACATAAAAGGATTTTATAAATATAAAAATAGATACAATTACTACAATTATACTAATTATTTGAGGCCAACGCCAGCCGTAGATAACTAAAGTAGGATCTATTCTAATAAACTCTAAAGAAAATCTTAAAATTGAATATAAAAATAAGTAAACAGCCACAATCTTCATGCTTAAACTTAGACTTAAAACCTTATTTTTAGTTAAAAATTTATGTAATAAAATTAAGATAATAAAAATTACCAAACTACCCAAAGACTCATAAAGGAAGGTGGGGTGGAAATGTGTCTGGCTTAAATATTCTACAGGACGATGATAAATATCAATAGGAATACTTAACCAATAATTAGTAGGCTTACCAAATAACTCCTGATTAAAGTAATTACCCCAACGACCAATAGCCTGCCCCAAGGCTATAGCTGGAGCAAAAATAGCTACTAAGCGCCAGAGTATTAAAGTTTCATTTATATTTAATTTTTTAGCCTTGAATTTTATAAAGATTAATAGAGCTATAAGACCACCAATTAAAGCTCCGTGAATAGACAAACCTCCTTGCCAAACTTTAAAAATACCTAATAAGTTATGACTATAATAATCAAAATCAATAATTAACTCATATAGTCTAGCTCCTATTATACCCCCTATAATCAAATAAAAAGCTAAATCAATAATTAAATCCTTATTAATACCATACTTTTTAGCCAAAAAGATAGCTATAAAAAGAGCTGATAAAATACCTAAAACCATAAAAACACCATAAAAGTAGATATTTACAGGCCCTAAAGAAAACAATATTCTCTCGGGAATATTGTGATGTAAGAAGTTAATCATATTATATTTGGTGCGGACGGAGAGACTTGAACTCTCACGGGTTGCCCCACTTGGTCCTAAGCCAAGCGCGTATACCAATTTCGCCACGTCCGCTTATACCCTTATTTTATTTATATTTAAAAATTTGTCAAACAATTTCTCAAGCTTAATAATTTCATTATAGCAAAAATTGTGATATATTTATAATAACCTTTTTAAATTTTAATATAAAAATAAAACTTTATGAAAGCAATTAAATTTATACAGTTTTTTAATGAATTAACCATTAAAAACGTTCCTGAAGTTGGAGGTAAAAATGCTTCTTTAGGAGAAATGTATCAAAAACTGACTAAGCAAGGTATTAATATACCTAATGGTTTTGCTACCACTGCCTCTGCTTACAATTACTTTTTACAACAAAGTGGTTTAAAAGAAAAAATTCAACAAGTTTTAAGTGATTTAAATACTCATGACGTAGAACAATTAATGAAAAAAGGTGCTCAGGTTAGGAAGTTAATTTTAAACACTCCCATGCCTAAAGATTTTTCTGAAGCTATTGTTAAAGCTTACTATAAATTATCTAAAGAAAGTGGGGTAAAAAATTTAGATGTGGCTGTAAGATCATCAGCTACTGCTGAAGATTTGCCAGACGCTTCCTTTGCTGGCCAACAAGAAACCTATTTAAACATACAAGGAGAAAAACAACTTTTAACTGCAGTTAAAAAATGTATTGCCTCTCTTTTTACTAACCGAGCTATTTCCTATCGCACTGACAAAGGCTTTGATCACTTCACCATTGCCCTATCAGTTGGCGTACAAAAAATGATTAGATCTGATTTAGCTTCTTCAGGAGTAATGTTTTCTATTGACACTGAGTCAGGCTTTGAAAATGCTGTGATTATAAACTCAATTTATGGCTTAGGAGAAAATATCGTTCAAGGCAAAGTTAACCCTGATGAATTTTATGTTTTTAAACCAACTTTCTCTATTATCTCCAAATCCTTAGGCAGAAAAAGTTTAAGAATGATATACAACAAAAACGGCAATAACCCAGTTAAAGATATTAAAGTCTCTAGTGAAGATCAAAAAAAATACTCTATTACTGATGATCAAGTTATTACTCTAGCTAAATGGGCCACAGCTATTGAAAAGCATTATGGCAGACCCATGGACATGGAATGGGCGCTTGATGGCAAAGAAAATAAACTATACATTCTCCAGGCTCGACCCGAAACTGTGCAAAGTATGAAAAATGTTAATGTCTTAGAATCATATTATTTAGAGGAAAAATCTCAGGTTATTGTTGAAGGGCAAAGTGTTGGTAATAGAATTGGGGCTGGAGAAGTCAATCGAATTATGAGTATTAGGGATATAAAAAACTTTAAACCTGGACAAGTGCTGGTAACGGATATGACTGACCCGGACTGGGAACCAATTATGAAAATTGCCTCTGCTATTGTTACTGATAAAGGAGGCAGGACTTGTCACGCTGCTATTGTTTCTAGAGAATTAGGCATACCTTGTGTAGTCGGCTGTGAAACTGCTAGTAAAAAAAATAAAACTAAAGACAAAATTACAGTTAGTTGCGCTGAAGGCGAGGTTGGCTATATTTATCAAGGCGAGCTCAAATTTAAAATAAAAAGAACTAATATAAAAAACCTACCCCGACCAAAAACTAAAATAATGATGAATGTTGGCGAACCTGACTTTGCTTTTCTTAACTCTTTTATCCCTAACGATGGCGTAGGTTTAGCTAGACTAGAATTTATTATTAATAATCAAATTAAAATCCATCCTCTGAGCCTAATAAATTACGATAAAATTACTGACAAAAACTTAAAAAATAAAATTGACAGTCTAACTGAAGGCTATAGTGATAAGAAAGAGTTCTTCATAGATAAGCTAAGTCAGGGGATTGCCATGATTGCTAGCGCTTTTTATCCTAATGATGTAATTATCAGATTGTCTGATTTTAAAACTAATGAATATGCTAACCTTATCGGTGGCTCAGCCTATGAACCTGAGGAATCTAACCCTATGATTGGGTGGCGAGGAGCTTCAAGATATTATTCCAAAGAATTTTTACCTGCCTTTAAATTAGAATGCCAGGCTTTAAAAATTGTTAGGGAAAAAATGGGCTTAAAAAACTTAAAGATCATGGTGCCGTTTTGTAGAACCCTAGAAGAAGGCAAAGAAGTCTTAAAAATTATGGCTAAAGAAGGACTCAAACAAGGCAAAGACGGTTTAGAGGTATATGTAATGGCAGAGATACCAGCTAACATTTGGCTAGCTGAAGACTTTGCTAAAATCTTTGACGGTTTTTCTATAGGCTCTAATGATTTAACTCAATTAACTCTAGGTATTGATAGAGATTCCGGTGGCACTCTAAAAGTCTTGGGTGAATCTAATGAAAAAAATGAAGCTGTTAAAAAATCTATTTCTCACTTAATCGCGGCCGCTAAAAAACACAAAACTAAAATTGGTATTTGCGGACAAGCCCCTAGTGACTTCCCTGACTTTGTAGAATTTTTAGTAGAAAATAAAATTGATTCCATGTCTTTAAATCCTGATGCAGTTATTGAAACTACTATTACAGTCAACCAGGCTGAGAAAAAAATTAAAAGTAAAGTCAACAAAAAGAAACCTAAAAGTACTAAAAAGAAGAAGTAGTTAAATATAATAAGTTAAATACAATAGTAAGTACAAACAAAAGAAAAAGAGCGTCAAAGCTCTTTTTCTTTATTAAATAATTGTATTCAATTATTTATCTCATCTTAAAATATATAAATACTATTTTACAATCTCTACTTTCAATTTTTTAATACCAAACTCTTTAGCTTTTTGTTTTTCATCTAACTTCATAGCAATATCTACACGATAATGATAACGTTCATTCATCCTATCAGTCACTAAACAGTCACCAAAACCTTCAATATTTAATCTAGTGCCCAGTGGCACAAAATTAGCTGCGCAACGTCTATAGCCTTTCTCTAAGGCTAAACAAATATTTTCACCATTAGCAGAAATGCAAGGATCACCCCAGCATTGATTTATATCACCAGCGTTATAGGCAGTCACTGGAATATGTAAGGTGTCTAGCACTTCCCAGGGACGGTTAGGGTTTTCTGGTAAATGTTTGAAGCCTTCATCTAGAATCACTTCTAATTCAAAATTTTCTGCTTCACTAATTTCATTTTTAGTAATGCCAGGCAAAAAAACTTCTGCTTCTAAACCTGAATTCTCTTTAGCTAAAATTGAAACTGGAAAAAAAACAAAATTAAACACAAAAACAAAAAGTACCCAAAAAACTAAATGTTTGTATCCGTATTTTCTTATTATTTTCATAAATTACTTTTAAAAATAAAAGGTCTACTATAATTAAGTAGACATAACTTTTTAACTTTTCCTCTCTTTATAGCACACTCACAAAAAAAAGTCAACCCTAAACCCCTTTTTCTGTTGACAATGATAAAAATATATGATATAATAATTTAATTAAACTGAACATTAACAAAACTTAAAAGGAGATATATATCATGAAAAAAGTATTTTTTTTAGCAATAGTTGTTGTGGTAACGATGAGTAGTTGCCAAAGTTACCGTTACGTCAGCCAGGAAGCCCGAGCCGACGAAATCCGGAATCAAATCACAACCTGCCAAAAGAATATCGAAAGATATTCTAAGGCACATAATCATGGGGACAGTTCCGCTGTCCAAATGATTGAACTGTACCGGCACCAGTTGGTACAGTATGAGCAAGCCTTAACCACAATCCTTTCTTCAGACGAGGAAAGGGTGGCTATAAACACCAACGATCCCTACGGAGGGTCAGTGTTTATGGCTACGGCTAAAGGCGCTGGTAGCTCCTCTGTTTCCAATATCTCTGCTGATCAAAGCGGTGAATGCCTTTTGCTTTTGCAAAATAAATTTCTTTCCATGAGCAATTTTTACAACAGCAGAAATACTGTTTATTTCACGGTCTACCGAGTTGGTGGACTGACTAATAAACAGGAGAGGTTGGAGAAGTGGTCCCTAACTGACATAAACTGGCGCAGGTCAGTAGCAGTTATTTCAGGCACACTTCGCCCAAAAGAAAATAAAGTCCTGGAACTAACTCCAGGCAACTACTTGGTAGAATTTAGAAGAAGTGGCAAAAACTATTACAGCAATGCCGTTCTCAATCCTGCCAAAACTATGAATGTCAGCCATGAAGACTTGGTTGGCACAGGATATAATATAAATGAAATCAACAATTTGGCGGCTATTATTCCTAAATAAAAAACTGCCGAACAAAAACCCCCTTATTAATCACAATAAGGGGGTTATTTTTATAAAAATTTTGATATAAACAGAAAAACTTAAAGAGGGGGAGGGTTAGTAGTAGTAGCATCACCAGTTACTCCTTGAAAAGGTAAATACTCAAAGACAAACCAAGTTATGCCATAAGCAGCTAAAACAATCACCAACCCTATAATCGCATTTTTTATATTCTTTTTAGCCTTACCTACTTGTTCTTCGTTGCCACCAGCCGTCATCCAAGTATAACCAGCTAATATAAGCAGGATTAAAAATATTATACCTAATACACCTAAAGCTATTTGAATTACTGTAGCCACAATATTAACCGCTGTGGCCTCTCCGCCAGAATCAGCAAAACCTGCATATTGTCTAAAAATTTCAGCTTGATTGCCCATTGAACTAGGATCAGTTAAAGGCACTTGGGCATAAATAGCGACTACTGGGCTAATAATTAAAAATGCTATTAAAAAAAATTGTAATCCTTTAAAAAACTTTTTCATATTATTGAGTTTGAGCTATTAATTTTGAAAATATAAACTCCCAAATAGCGTAAGAACCTAAAACTACAATTAACCCTATAATAGCAGTTTTTAACTGCACCTTAGCCTTTGTAACCTGTTCTTCATTACCAGAAGCCATCATCCACTTATAACCTGCTAAAATTATTAAGATAATAAAAATAATACCTAAAATCCCCAAAAAAGCATTTACCACAGTTCCAGCAATCGCTGAAACCGTAGTTTCATCAGCTGGAGCATAAGGACCTTGATCAACAGCTATTCTCTCAACCCTACTTAAAGGATCAGTAGATTTATCATTAGCTTCACTATCTTGAGCAAAAACCCCTAGAGGTAATAAAAGCAGGTTTAAAAGTAAGACTGATAAAAGAAAATTTTTAAATATTTTTTTCATATACATAGATTTAATTAACACCTGGTGCATACCAAGGCGTAAAGCCTTGACCACTACTAATTAAAAAATTAAATATAAACCAAGTTATGCCATAAGCAGCCAAAACAATCACTAACCCTATAATCGCACTTTTCAAAACTTTCTTAGCTTTAGTTACTTGCTCATCATTACCAGAAGCTGTCATCCACTGAATACCACCATATATTATCAAAGCTATAAAAAGTACTCCTAAAAAACCAAACAAAGTATATAAAATAGTGGAAATAATTACCTCTGGATCATTAGCGTCTTTTTGATAACCACTACCACCGACTACAGCATTAAAAGCATTTTCTTCACAATTACCAACTGTACAAGCATCTTCATCACCTCCAAAAGCTTTATCAATTTGAGCAAAAACAGGAACAGCTAAAAGAAAGACTGAAAAAACTAACAAAGAAATACTTAATATTTTTTTCATAATTATCCAAACATTAAAGTTTTATCCATTAAGACTCTGACTATAAACCAAGTTATGGCATAAGCTGAGAAAACTATTACAACACCTATAGCGGCATTGGTTATTAAACTCTTGGCTTTAGAAACTCTTTCATCATTTCCGCCAGCAGTCATCCACTGAATACCACCGACTATCATCAGTATTAAAAAAACTATACCTAAAAATGACAAGACTATAGCGATAATACTGCCAACCCCTGACTCAATAGATTCAGCTGAGTTAAAAACAGTATTTAAATAACCACTTTCACTAGCTGTTCTATTTAATCCACTGGAATCTCCAAAATCATAACCCTCATCGGTTTGAGACAAAGCTGGCAAGACAGATAAACTAAACAGAAATACAGCAGTGAAAATAAAGATAATTTTTTTCATAACTAACTAATCAAAATTGTACCTATAAAAGCTGTAACAGCGTAAGCTGAGAAAACTATAACTAAACCAATAATAGCTGAGGTTATAAGCTGTTTAGCTTTAGCAACTTTTTCCTGATTACCTCCAGCAGTCATCCACTGAATACCACCGACTATCATTAGTATTAAAAATATAACTCCTAAAAATGATAACACTTGGCCAATAACTCGACCAGTTTTAGTAGCAATAAAATTTTCTGCTCCTCCAGCCTCATTTATTTCATCTACCTGAAAAGCACTTTTTAAATCTGGATTTGAATTAACCGTATCATCTAAACCATAGTTATTACTAGTAGTAGCTAAAACTGGTGAGGAAAATATAAAAACTGCCACTAGTAGAGCAGATAAAACAAATAAAGGTTGTTTTAAAAATTTTACTTTCATAGTATTTTCACTGTTATGGGAATAAAAAAATTTACTCTCATAACAGTGACTTCTTTCCTAAGAAGAAAGAAGGCACTATCTAAAATTAACTTTAGTAAAGAGTTTTAAGAAGCAGGAGTAGCACCAGTAGCGTTCAATAATGAGCCAATTACAAAAGTAGCTATGCCCCAAGCGGCTAGAATGATTAATAAACCAATAACACCTTGGCCTAATAATTTTTTAGCTTCGGAAACCTTATCGTCACTACCACCAGCAGTCATCCATTTAAAGCCTCCTAGTAATATAATAACTACTGCTATTAGACCTAAAATAGTCATAGCAATGTTAATTATACTAGCTGCAACATTTCTAGGGTCACTGTTGCCTAAACCAGTATTACCAACATAATTTAAACCTAAATCAGGTTGTGCATTAGCTGGAGCCATGCCCACTAAACCAACCACTGAAAAAGCTAAAGCAAATAATACTGCAAAAGATAGGACTTTCTTTTTTAAGTTTTTTGTCATAATTCACCACCTTTCTAGTTTTTAATTAATTAAAATTACTTAATTTTATTTTAACATAATTTACAGAAAAAGGAAAATACTTCGAATTAAATGATGCAAAATGTAACTATACTCCTATACGATAAATGATTGTAAAATGTAACCATAAACGATTAATAATTAAGGCTTTAAGTTATGGTTATAGAAAAAATGAGTATAAACAC
>JAIPJA010000035.1 GCA_021734405.1 Minisyncoccota bacterium | reverse complement strand
TATTTATAATCTAGCCTGATTTACGGCGAAACATTTTTCTACCTGATCCTTTAGTGCTACTACCTTCAACTTTATCATGTCCACCTCTAGAGGCTAAACGTGAAGGATCATTTATTTCCTTGCCTTTTTCAGCTTGCTTATCTTTATTATTATCATCACTATCTTTTTTAGTTTTTTCCGACTTAAGTGGTTTAGAACTTTTACCAATTTCATCAATACTTACTGGTTTATCTAATTTCTGTTTTTTAGCTTCTTTAACGCCTGAATCATTAATTTCAGATAAAATTAATTCTACGCTACTACCTCTTTTCCTAAGTACAGTTGCTCTTCCATGAGCTCTGGGAAGCCATCTTTTTAAGGTAAAAGATTCATTTACAGAAATTTTACTTATTTTTAAATTATTTTTATCTAAATCAAAATTATTTTCCGCATTAGCAATAGCTGAATTTATTAGCTTCACTAAAGATCTCTTAGCTTGTTTATTAGAAAACTGTAACTGTGCAATAGCTGAATTTACTTCCAAACCTCTAACTAAGTCAGCTAATAATCTAACTTTGCGTGGTGAAATTCTTAAATTTTTTAAACTAGCTTTTACTTCCATATAATTTAAAATTATTTAGCTTGAGTCTTAGCCATTTTACCTCCATGGCCCACAAATTTCTTAGTTGGAGCAAACTCCCCTAAACGATGGCCTACCATGTTTTCTACCACATACACAGGCACATGTTGTTTACCATTGTGAACTCCAATAGTAAAACCAACCATCTCCGGGCTGATTGTGCTAGCCCTATCCCAAGTCTTTATTACTGTTTTATCTCCAGGCTTTGAAGCTTGAAGTTTTTTTAACAATCTTTCGTTTACGTAAGGTCCTTTTTTTAAACTTCTGGACATAATATTTTAAACTTAATAATTTATTTATCTTCTGCCTTTGCTACGACGTTTAATAATCATTTTATTACTTCTATTCTTCTTATTTCTAGTCTTCACGCCTAAAGCTGGTTTGCCCCACTTAGTTTTAGGGTGTTTCATACCAATAGACTGCTTACCTTCTCCACCACCGTGTGGGTGATCATTAGGGTTCATGGCTGTACCTCTAACAGTAGGCCTAATACCTAATTTTCTTTGTCTACCGGCCATTCCTATCTTAATATGTCTTTTATCAGGATTACTAACTTGTCCAATTGTACATAAACAATCCTTACTTATCAACCTAATTTCTCCTGAAGGCATTTTTAACTGAGCATATTTATCTTCAACTCCCATAACTGTAATTAAATCTCCAGCTCCTCTAGCGATTTTAGCGCCTTGACCCGGTCTAAGCTCTACACAATTTACCGGTACACCAGCAGGAATATATTTTACTGGCATAGAATTACCAGCTTTTATATCAACATTTTTCAAACTACTTACAATGGTTTGTCCTACTTTTACTTCTAAAGGAGCAACAATATATCTTTTTTCTCCATCAGCATAGGTTAAAAGGGCTAGTCTAGCACCTCTATTAGGATCATATTCAATAGCAGTAACTTTAGCAGGAATATCGTATTTATCTCTTTTAAAATCTACAATTCTAACATAACGCTTAACCCCGCCACCACGATGACGAACAGTAATCTTACCACTACTATTTCTGCCTCCACGTTGTTTTTTTATAATCACCAAACTTTTCTCCGGCTTTGACTTAGTAATATCAGAAAAATCATCAAAAACAGCTTGTCTGCGCCCTGGAGTAGTTGGTTTTACTTTCTTAATGCCCATATTCTAAAAATTATTATACACCTTCGTAAATATTAAGAGTCTTTCCAGCTGGCAAGCTAACAATAGCTTTCTTCCAGTCTTTACGTTTACCAACTTGGCGTCCGCGTCTAACTCTTTTACCTTTATTATTAACTATATTAACACCTAAAGGTTTTATTTTATATACTTCATAAACAGCTTTAGCAACCTCTATTTTATTAGCTTCCTTAGCTACCATAAAAACATATTGATTGGTAGCACTTAAATTAGCTGCTTTCTCAGTTACTAAAGGTTTAATTAAAACTTTGTAAGCTGAAATTGCCTTAGGAGCTGATTTTTTAGCAGTTACTTTTTCAGTCTTAAGCTCCTTAGAAGAACTATCTTTATCAGAATAAAGATCTTTCATGCTAGGCTCAGCTTGCTTCTTATCTTCCTTAAGCTCTTTATCTTTGCTATCTTTATTTTTTTTACTAAATAAAGCCATATTATTTATTATATCTTGTTTCTAAATTTTTTACCGCTTCTTCGGTAATAATAAGGTTTCTATATTTCAATAAATCTAAAATATTAATATTATCTAAATTCATTAACTTAACACCTTCTAAATTTCTAGTAGAATACTTTAATTTATCATCACTACCTACAGACAGTATTAACAAGCTTCTCTTTTTATCTTCCTGCTTAAAAACTTTTTTCTCAAAATTTGAAACTACTTTTTCAATTTCTCTAGTCTTAAAATCACTTACTTCCCATTTATCTAGAACTGCTAAAAACTGTTGAGTTAACTTATCACTTAAAGCCATTAATATAGCTTTTCTTTTCATTTTTAAATTAATTTTTTGAGAAAAATTTCTGTCTTTTCTAGGACCAAAAGTAATACCACCACCTATCCAAATAGGAGATCGGCTGGAGCCAGCTCTGGCTCTGCCAGTGCCTTTTTGTTTCCAAGGCTTTCTGCCTCCGCCTCTAACTTCAGCTTTGGTCTTAGTATGAGCTAAAACAGTTCTCTGATTAGCTCTTTGACAAACAACCGCTTGGTGTAATAAGTCTGGATTAACCTTTACAGAAAAAGTCTTCTCGGACAAATTAACTTCACCTACATTTTCTGCTTTCTGATTGTATATTGTAATCTTAGTAGACATATATATATTATTAGCTCTTGTCTTTTTCTAAATTATTATCTTTAACTGTCTCCTGAGTTTCAGCAGTTTCTTTAACTTCTGATTTAGAGTCTGAACTCTCTTTAATGTCTTTTGTAGTCTCCTTTTTATCATTATCTTTATCTTTAGTTTTTTCTTCAGTCTCTACTTTCTCCTCCTGTTTATCTTCTTTTTTGGCTATAGACTCTGTTTCTTCCTTAGACTCTGTTTCCACTGAAGCTTTGGCAGTTTCTTCCTTTTTATCTACCTGTTTTTCCTCTTTTATTTCTTCTTTTAAAATAACTAAATCTCCTTCTTCAGCTTTAATCATTACTAAACCATTGAAATGTCCAGGAATAGCTCCTTTGATATAAATTAAATTATCTTGCTCATTGATATCAACAATCTCTAAATTCTTCACGGTTATTCTGTCGCCTCCCATTCTGCCAGGCATTCTAAGCCCTTTAAAAACATGGGCTACACCAGCAGAACCAATAGAACCACCCATTCTTAACTGATCTTTGTTACCATGAGTAGCTTTAGTACCAGCAAAACCATGTCTTTTAACTACACCTTGAAAACCTCTTCCTTTAGATATTCCGGTTACAAACACCTTGTCTCCAGCCTTAAAAGTAGTTACAGAAACTTTATCGCCCTCTTTTATCTCCTCAGAAATTTCCTCTATTCTAAATTCTTTTTGATAACGAGGGAAAATATTTAATTTTTTAAATCTTACCAACTGAGGTTTCTTAATATTTTTTGCTTTTCTTTGTCCTAGCCCTAAACAAATTGCACTATAACCATCTCTGCTTTTTTCCTTTATAGCGCTAACTACGCAATTATCAACCTTAACAGTTGTTACGGCTACGACCTCATCATTTTTCCAGACCTGAGTCATGGCTTTTTTTTCTCCTAATATAAATTTCATAACTATATAAATAAAAAACTGGTTTTCAATAAACCAGTGAACAGCCTAAAAATTAGGCGCTTAAGTATAAGCTAATTGTTCCTGTTATTTTGTTTATTGAAATACCTCCAATTTTTATATTAAATCCCATTTAAACACTTTCTTAAAATTAAGAGTTGTTTAGACAGTCATTAATATATTAACTTTTTTATATACAAATATATTTTACTGCATTTTAATTTCCACGTCAACCCCTGCAGGCAGGTTTAAACTACTTAAATCTTCAATCGTCTTTTGGTTAGGTTCTATAATATCAATTAAGCGTTTGTGGACTCTCATTTCATACTGATCTCTGGCATCTTTATGCACAAAAGTAGAGCGGTTAACCGTATACTTTCTTTTCTCCACTGGCAAAGGAATAGGGCCAAAAATAGTTTCATCATTTCTGGAAGCAACTTCCATGATAGTCTTAGTAGACTGATCAATAATTTTGTGATCAAAAGCTTTAATTTTAATACGCATTCTGGTTTTAAAATCTTTATTATCTGCTTTTGCTTTAGTGGCCTTACTTTCTTGGGCCTGATCTTTTTTATCTGCCATAGCAATAATTAAATTTAATTTATTAAATAGGCACTAGAAAACCCCGAATAAAATTCGGGGTTCAAAGTATCTATTTGATAATCTTAATAACTACACCAGCACCAACAGTTCTTCCACCTTCACGAATAGCAAATCTTTGCTTTTCCTCTAAAGCGATAGGTGCGATTAATTTAACTACTAAGTTTACAGTATCTCCAGGCATAACCATTTCAGTTCCTTCTGGTAAAGTAATTTCTCCAGTTACATCAGTAGTTCTAATGTAGAATTGAGGTTTATAGCCCTTGAAGAAAGGTTTATGACGTCCACCTTCTTCTTTGCTAAGCACATAAACTTCAGTCTCAAACTCAGTATGAGGAGTTAAAGTTCCAGGTTTAGCTAGCACTTGACCTCTTTCTACTTCGTCTTTTTTAGTGCCACGAAGTAAAATACCAGCATTATCACCAGCTTGTCCTTCATCTAATTGCTTGTTAAACATCTCTACACCAGTAACAGTAGTTTTTTTAGTATCCATTAAACCCACGATTTCAACTTCCTCACCCACTTTCACAATACCTCTTTCAATACGTCCAGTAACCACAGTTCCTCTACCTTCAATAGAGAAGATATCTTCAATAGGAAGTAAAAATGGTTGGTCAACTGGTCTTTCTGGAGTAGGAATATATTCATCTAAAGCTTTAAGTAGATCTAAAACGTTTTTAGCATCGTCTCCGGTAGGATTCTCTAAAGACTTTAAAGCACTACCTCTAATAATTGGGGTTTCGTCACCAGGAAACTCATATTTCTTAAGTAAATCACGAACTTCCTCTTCTACTAAGTCAATAAGTTCTTTATCTTCAACCATATCGCATTTATTTAAGAAAACTACGATCCTTGGCACACCAACTTGACGAGCTAGTAAAATATGCTCTCTGGTTTGAGGCATGGGTCCATCAGTAGCTGAAACTACTAAAATAGCTCCGTCCATTTGAGCAGCACCAGTAATCATGTTTTTAACATAATCGGCGTGTCCTGGACAATCAACGTGAGCATAATGTCTGCTCTCAGATTCATATTCTACGTGAGCAGTAGCAATAGTAATACCACGAGCTTTTTCTTCAGGAGCAGCATCAATTTGATCTACATCTTTTGTAGAAGCACTAAGGCCGTTAGCAGCTAAAACCTTTAACATAGCTGCGGTTAAGGTTGTTTTGCCGTGGTCAACGTGGCCAATGGTACCTACGTTAACATGCGGCTTGTTGCGTTCGAATTTTTCTGACATGTTTGTATATTCACGACCCTCAAGTGAGGTTACCTGTCCCAAATATTGGACAACCAGTCGCGTTGATTATTAAGTTTATAAATTAAATAATAATTAAACTGTTTTTAAATTATCCTAACTGATTTTAGAACTAATCAACTATCTCACTAGCAGACTCTTTTAATTGATTAGGAATTTTCCATTTACCTTTATGTTTTTGTAAAACATTGCCAATTGAAACTGGATTACCACTGCCATCATCATTTTCCTCGCTATAGGAATAAACAGGTCGAGGAATATTATCCTGGGCAAAATTAGAAAAACTTTGTTCAATTTCTTCCTCGCCTTGCTCACTGTTAACAAGCTTTTCCTCTGACTCATCTGACTCTATATTTTCAGACTTTATTTTATCAGCTTGCTCAGCACTTGTCAACTCCTCTTTTTCCACTTCTTTTTCAGGTTTTAAGTCTTTATTTTCAATAATTTTTTGATAATCAGATAATGATACTGCCACCCAAGAGTTGTCAGGATCTTCTGGATTATAAATCAATAATCTATCCCCAGCCTTTTGACTTAATTTTAAGATTTTTAATAAATCATTCATAGGTATGAATATTTATTTAAGCATTTTTTTCTTGAATCTTTTCTAATATATTTCTTGGTACTTCTGAATAATGTAAAAACTCCATAGTATAGTTAGCTCTTCCCTGACTCATAGAACGTAAATCTGTAGCATAACCAAACATTTCAGAAAGAGGAACTTTAGCATTTACCACTTTAATATTGGCTCTATCAGTCATATCCCCTATTTGTCCACGACGAGCATTTAAATCACCAATAATATTTCCCATATAATCTTCAGGGGTAGTAACCTCAACTTTCATAACCGGCTCTAAAAGTACTGGCTTAGCTTTTTTACAGGCATCTTTAAAAGCAAATATAGCTGCCATTTTAAAGGCTAATTCAGAAGAGTCAACTTCATGATAAGAACCATCAAAAACAGCTACTTTAATATCAACCATAGGGTAACCAGCTAAAATACCATTATTCATAGCTTCTTTTACACCCTTTTCAATGGCTGGTATATATTCTCTAGGAATAGACCCACCTTTAACCTCATCAACAAACTCAAAGCCTTTGCCTTCTTCTTGGGCCTCTACCCGTAAATAACAATGACCATATTGTCCACGTCCGCCAGATTGCTTAGCATATTTATGCTCAGCTTCAGCAGTTTCTCTAATAGTTTCTCTATATGATACTTGGGGTTGACCAATATTAGCCTCTACTTTAAATTCTCTTCTCATACGATCGATAATAACATCTAAGTGAAGTTCTCCCATACCAGAAATCAAGGTTTGATTGGTTTCTTCATCAGTTTCCACTCTAAAAGTTGGATCTTCTTCAGCTAATTTCTGTAAAGCCACTCCCATTTTTTCTTGATCAGCTTTAGTTTTAGGCTCAACAGCAATTTTAATAACTGGCTCTGGAAAAGTAATTGACTCCAAAAGCACTGGAGCATTTTCTGCACTTAGAGTATTACCAGTAGTAGTATCTTTAAGTCCCACTACGGCAGCGATATCTCCGGCATAAAGCTCTTTAACCTCTTCTCGGCTATTGGCATGCATTCTAACTAAACGTCCAATTCTTTCTTTGTTACCAGTAGATGAATTTAGCACATAAGTACCAGCACTTAAAACACCTCTATAGACACGCACAAAACATAATTTTCCTACAAAAGGATCAGTAGCTACCTTAAAAGCTAAAGCAGCAAAAGGTTCATCATCATTAGCTGTAACCATGATATCTTTAGTTTCATCTTTAGGATCATGACCAACAATGTTAGGTACATCTAAAGGTGAGGGTAAATAAGCAACCACCGCGTCTAAAGCTGGTTGTACACCAATATTTTGCAGTGCAGTTCCACAGAAAACTGGATAAATTTCGTTGTTTATAACCCCTTTTCTGGCGGCTTGCTTTAATTCTTCTATACTTAATTCTTCTCCGCTTAAGTATTTTTCCATAGCAGTTTCATCACATTCTACAATTTTTTCAATCATTTCTGCTCTATATTTTTCTACATTAGCTTTCATGTCCTCAGGAATAGCAATTTCTTCTTTATTCTCTCCAAAATTACCAGTAAATTTAAAAGCTTTTTGTTCTAATAAATCAACCACTCCAGAAAAAGTATTTTCAGCGCCAATAGCTAATTGAAAAGCTACAGCTCTAGGATTTAATCTTTCTTGAATAGATTTAAGACTCATAAAAAAATCAGCTCCCAACTTATCCATTTTATTAACAAAACAAAGTCTAGGCACGTGATATTTGTCAGCCTGCCTCCAAACTGTTTCTGATTGAGGCTCAACACCAGCAGCACCGTCAAAAACAGCAATAGCCCCATCTAGAACTCTAAGTGATCTTTCCACCTCAACGGTAAAATCAACGTGTCCTGGAGTATCAATAATATTAATCTTATTAGTTTGCCAAAAACAAGTAGTCGCAGCTGAAGTAATAGTGATACCCCTCTCCTTCTCTTGTTCCATCCAATCCATATCAGCTTCACCACTATGAGTTTCACCAATTTTATGTTTTTTTCCAGTATAAAAAAGTACTCTTTCAGTGAAAGTAGTTTTACCAGCATCAATGTGAGCCATAATGCCGATGTTTCTGATTTTATCTAGAGAATAGTCACGGGGCATAATATTTTTAAATTATTATTAATTATTTAAATTATTAAATATATTTTAAGTAAATAGAACTTAATTTATCTAGCAAAATGAGCAAAAGCCTTGTTAGATTCAGCCATTTTATGAACATTTTCCCTTTTCTTAACAGCATTACCCTCACCTTGTGAAGCATCTAAAATTTCTATAGCTAATCTTTCTGCCATATCTTTACCTTTTTTAGCTTTAGCAGCTTCAATAATCCATTTGCAACCTAAATAATAGCGTCTATCACCTCTAACCTGAAAAGGAACCTGGTAATTAGCACCACCAACTCTTTTACCTCTAACCTCAACTAAAGGAGAAGCTTTTTTAATGGCTTTATTAAAAATATGTCTAGGATCCTGTTTAGTTTTGTTTTTTATAATCTCAAAAGCACCATAAACTATATTTTCAGCTACAGTTTTTTTACCACCTTTCATAATATAATTTATGAGCTTAGAAATAGATTCATCATTATATTTTAAGTCTGCTGGTATATCTCTTTTAGGAGCTTGTTTACCTCTCATAATTTCAAAAATTAATTTTTATTCTTTTTAGAGCCATAAAGACTACGACTCTGTTTTCTGTCAGCCACACCTTGAGAGTCATACACGCCTCTAACCACTTTATATCTCACACCAGCCAAATCCTTGGTACGACCACCTTTAATTAAAACCACTGAGTGTTCTTGTAAGTTATGTCCCATACCTGGAATATAAGCGGTAACTTCCATGCCATTAGAAAGTCTTACTCTGGCAATTTTTCTCAAAGCTGAGTTAGGTTTTTTAGGAGTCATAGTAGTCACTTTCAAACACACCCCTTGTTTAAAAGGAGCTCCTTTTTTTGTAATTTGTCTACGACGGTGCAAACTATCTACGTTAGTGTGTAAGGCTAAAGTTTTTTTTCTTTTGGAAATATTTTTTCTGCCTTTTCGCACTAGCTGATTTATGGTTGGCATAATAGTTATTATCTAAATTATTTTATAATTCTATGATGATTATTTTCTATAAGAAAAAATAATCCCGATTCTCGGGATAAATATTTATATAGTTTTAATTTAACAAAGAGAAAAAAATAAGTCAAGACCCACGAATTAAATGATGCAAAATGTAACTATACTCCTATACGATAAATGATTGTAAAATGTAACCATAAACGATTAATAATTAAGGCTTTAAGTTATGGTTATAGAAAAAATGAGTATAAACACTCGAAA
>JAIPJA010000034.1 GCA_021734405.1 Minisyncoccota bacterium | reverse complement strand
CAAAAATCTAGAGATGCTAAACGTGTGGCTGATATTAAGCAAATTCAAACCGCTTTAGAGCTCTATTACAATGATAATAATGGCTATCCGCTTCAAGCTGATGTTGAATCTGGAAATGAATTATCTATTAATGGTGTGGTTTATATGAATGCTATCCCTAGCGCTCCTACCCCCGCTGACGGAGAATGCACTGGCACTCAAAATAGTTATTCTTATACTCAAATAAGTAGTGGAGCTAGTTATACTATTAGTTATTGTTTAGGAGCTGCTACCGGGGAAGTTAGCTCAGGGGTTAATGAGGCTACTCCAGCTGGAATTAGCGCTGGCAACTAAATTAAAATTAGTATTATAGAAAAAGAAAGTTTATATTAATTTTTATCAAAATTATATGGAAGGTCCATTGTTTAAGCAATGGATTTTTTGTTAGCTTGTGGTATAATAAAGATATATTAAGCTTGATTTTTATTAATTTCTATGGAGTTTCAAAGATTAAAAGAGGAAAATAGACATGCTTTAAATAGCTTTGTTTCTAAAAATAAACGTTCACAATTTTTACAGTCTTTTTATTGGTATGATATTTTGAAGTCTGAAAATAAGCCAGTAGAAATGTGGTCTCTTATAGATAATAGAGGTAAATACCTTTTAAGTTTTTTAATAATTTTTAAAAATAGTCGTTTTTTTAATTATGCTTATTTACCTAGAGGCCCCATAGTTGCTATAGATTTATTAGCTGATAAAGATAAGCTGAAAGAAGTTATGGTTTTTTGGGAAAAAGAAATGCAAAGAAAATTTACTCAACTTAACTTTATACGTCTAGAGCCAGACTTTAATTACAAGAGTAGTTTGAAGCAAGAACAAACTTTAGCTATTCAGCCTCAAAAAACTTTATTAATTGATTTAAGTCAAAGTGAAGAAGATATTTTAAAAGGCATGCACCATAAAACTCGTTACAATATTAGATTAAGCCATAAAAAGGGCGTGAAAATAAAAGAGGGGACAACTAATGATGATTTTGAAAATTTTTGGCAACTTTTAAATACCACTCAAGAAAGAAATAGTTTTGGCTTGCACCCTAAAAAACATTATGAAAAAATTTTCATGGCCTCTAAGTCTAAAATTAAGTTGCTTGTAGCCGAATTTGAAGGCAAAACTATAGCTGGTGGACTTTTTTCTTTTTTTGGCGATCAAGCCACTTATCTTCATGGAGCTTCCTCTAATTATTTGAGAAGTTTAATGGCTCCTTATGGCCTGCAGTGGCAAGCAATTAAAATAGCTAAAGAAAAAGGTTGTAAGTATTATGATTTTGGTGGTATTAGTGAAACTTTATGGCCAGGAGTTACTAGATTTAAACAAGGTTTTGGTGGTTTTGAGTATAATTATCCTGGAACTTTTGATATAATTTTTAATAGCAAGAAATATTTTTTTTATAAGATGTTAAGAGCTATAAGGAGAAGGTTTTAATTTTTTATTTATAATTTTAGTAGTTTAATGGTGTAATTGTAAGTGTGCTATGATAGAGATAAATAATAATAATCAAGAAAAAGTTAATTTGAAACATTTAAAAAAGTTAGGAGATTTTGTTTTAGAAAAATATGATTGTGCTTCAGCTTTAGTATCAGTAGCCTTAGTTTCAGAGGCTAAAATGAAAGATTTAAATTATTCTTATAGACATTTAAATAAAAATACTGATGTTTTATCCTTTCCTGCTTCTACAGAAGAAAAGGAGAAAGAGAATTTTTTAGGGGAAGTTATTTTAAATTATAGCCAAATAAAGAGGCAAGCTAAAGACTTAGGCCATGAGCTTAATTATGAATTAGATTTTATTTTTATTCATGGCTTGTTACATCTTTTAGGCTATAGAGATGAAAAAAAGAGAGATAGGGATAAAATGATAGCTTTAGGCGAAAAACTTCTTTATGATTTTAAGCAAATTTAATATATGTCTTGGTTTAGAAAAAATTTTAGACACAATTTAAGAAAAAAGCGACAAGTTTGGGGTCTAACTATATTTTTTGTGGTTTTTTTAGTGCTTTTAAGCTTTTTGCTTAAACCAGAATATTTTGGCCTAAAAGTAGATACTGTTTCTGGCGCAGATGATGACAATATTTCAGGTTTTGCTAAAGTTTTAGATGATGATTCTTGGATTAGTTTCAATTGCATAAGTGATCCTTTTTTAGGTGGGCAAAATATATTTACTTTTACTTTTCCTATGCAATTTTCTTTTCCTACATGTGATGAAAACGCTTATGGTGTAAACATTGCCAGTGATGGCAGTTTTAGTGGGTATGCGCTTTCTGATAAGTATGGGCCTATAGATTTTGCCCCAGCTAGTCCTCCAGAAACTTTAGAGTATAATTCTTCAACAGGTTTGGTAACTGGTTATGCTAAAATTACAGATTTAGGAGAAAATGGTTGGTTGCGATTTCATGAAGCAGTAGGTGGTCAGCCTTATGATCCAGTCAGCATTGATGATTATAATGGTGATTTTGAGGGTTATGCCTACAATAATACTATTGGTTGGGTAAGTTTTAATTGTGAAAATGAAGGTGGTTGTGGTGTGGCTGAATATAATGTTAATTATTATAGACCGCTTATTGCCGGAGCCTTATCTGCTCCTAATTGGAGCATTGCTCAAGCTTGCGAAAGTAAACTAGCTTTAAAAGCTATTTTGAGGTGGAATTTTACTGGTGATCCCCAGACCGCTTATCAAATTATTATAGATGATGATCCTGTTATAGATGATGATGAGGTTTTCTATGATACTGGTAAAATTACTAGTGAATCTACGCAATATGTTTGTCCTAATTCTGGAGATACCTGTGAATTAATGCTAGACCATACTGCGCCTGGTTTTAGTGAGGGTTATAGTAAATCTTATTATTGGTGGTTAAAGTTATGGGATACTCATGATAATGAAACAGAGTGGGTACAATTTAATACTAATTTAGGTCATCAAGTTACAGATAATTCTGATTATAATAATCAAATTAGCTCTAATCCAAATTTAACCTTTACTACATATAAGCATGGTATGCCTGCTGTATATTTTAGCTGGTCTCCACAAGAAATTAATATGGGTGAGGCTATTGATTTTGATAGTGATGGCTCAGGAACTTACTCTGATTATCGACCTAATTATTATAGTGTTGATTATTACAATGATTGCGATTCTGCTAGCTGTGAATATTTGTGGAGTGCTGATGGTGATGCTGTGATTTCTAATCCAACTAATGCTACTACTACTATTACTTTTAATTCCATAAACAATAACAACGATAGAGTTTATTTACAGATTACTGATGATGATGATTATGTTTGTGGCGCTAGTAGTGATTTGTTAGATATTAATTTGGATTTACCAGACTGGAGAGAATCTTCTGGTTATTAAATATTTGATTATGAAATTTTATCAAAAATCAGGTTTTACTATTTTTGAAATGATAGTTACTATAACTATTATAGCGGTTATGTCTACTTTATTTTTAGCTAATTATAGGGCGAATGATGATTTGTATGAGGAAAAAAAAGCTATATCTGAGTTTATGACAACAGCGGAAAGCGCGGTGTATAAAATTTTAGGTTATGATGAAATAAATTTATCTAATGAATATGTTTGTGGCTGGGGCATAAGTATAGAAAGTGAGAAAGAGTATGTTTTATTTCCTGCTTACGGACAATCTAATAATATTTGTAATTATAGATTATCTAAGCAATATTTTTCTGACTATTTTATTTCTAAAGAGTTGCCTGAAAATATAGTTTTTGAGAAGGTTGCTATTTGTAGAGTTTCTTTAAATAATGTTACCCAGGGCGTGCATGTCAGTGAAGGGCTTTTAGATAGTTTTAATTTTTATCCAATGTCAGAAAGTGGTTATTTATCCATGGTATATACTTATGATGCAAGAGATACTAGCACGCTAGCTTCAGATCAAGATGATTATTTAGAAAAAATAGATCCTCTTTTAATGGCTGTTTTTGATATTGGTCATGATAGTAAAAATCAAGTATTTTATAATAGTAATGAAGAGTGTTTAAATATTTATTTGAAAAACACTAAAAATGATGACAACTATTTAGTTAGAATGTATGTGGGAGGTTTAATTGAAAGGGTTTACTAATTTTTATGATATTGCTTAACTTAAAACACAAAGCGTTTAGTTTAGTTGAAGTAATGGTAGTAGTTGCTATTTTAGGGGTGGGCATGTTAGCTGTAGCAGCTTTAGTTCAGCAGTCTATTAAAGTTAATAATATTAGCAAAAGTCGTTTGACTGCGCAAGAATTAGTACAAGAAGGGGTTGAGTTAATTCGTTGGGTTAGGGACAACAATTTTATAGAAGCTGGGTATGAGGGATCAGACCCTTATTGGTTAGAAAATATAGAGCCAGGTAGTTATAGAATGAGTTTTTCTATGGATTATCCGGAAGCTATAACCAGTATAGACCAGGGGCGATTACAAATAGTTGATGATGGTTTTTATGAAGGCCTGTTTGACCATAATGTTTTTTATCCTGATAGTAATTTTTATAGAAAAATAGATATAGAGAGCATGCCTGGGGCCACGGGTAACTCTGTTAGGGTGAGAGCTACTGTTAAGTGGAAGGAGGGAGGGCAAGAGGCTTTATATAGTATAGAAACTATTTTATATGATTGGTATTAAAAAAAACAAACAATTCGGCTTTTCTTTAATGGAAACATTAATTGCTACAACTATTTTTGTGGTAGTAATTTTATTAGTATCACAAATTTTTATAATGGTTATAGATAGTGCTGATAAAATTCATAAAAATTTTGTTTTACAAGAAAGCCTTAAATTATTTACAGAAACTGCCTTTAGAGATTTAAGAATGGCTAGGCTGGAGTCGGGGGAAGATTATGTTTTTTCCAATTATAGATTTGATGAAAGTTTTAGTGTAAATTCAGGCATTACCTACATGAGTGCTTACAATCGTCGTTGTAATATTGGCTTGGTTTATGATGAGGACACAGGCGTAAATCGTGTAGCTATGCGAAATGGTCTTTTTAATGGTTCTGAGTATTTTTTAACTCCTGCAAAAATAAATATAGAATATTTAAGATTTGTTATAGATGAAGATGTGGTAGGTGGGGAGCGTCAGCAACAGCCGAGGGTGACTATTTTAGTTAGAGCTAAAACTAATACTGGCAGTGATGAATCCTCTCTAATTTTACAAACTACCATAAGCTCAAGAATGTATGATGAATAAAAAAATAGTACAAGGTAAAATACAAGCTATAAAGAAAAATTCCAAAAAAGAGGGCAGTGCTTTAATTATGACAGTTTTGCTTTTATCTAGCATGATAGCTGTAGTTTTTATTTTTACTGACTTTATAAACGCTTCTCTGGAATCATCTAAATCTAGTCAAGATAGTATTCAGTCATATTATGCAGCTGAAGCAGGAATAGAAAAATTTTTATACAATACTTTAGTTAATGATACAGAGTTGCCTTCAGAGTTAGGAGAAATTGATTCCGATTCTTTTGATAGTGGAGCCTCTTATTCGGTTAGATCAGTTCAATTATCTCCAACCAGGATTAAATCTTTTGGTTCCTATAATGGTTTTTCTCGTAGTGTAGAGTTAGATTTTTAGCTTATTTTAGTGAATTTTTACAATAAAAAAATAAATTATAAAACTTAAAAATTAAGGCAAAAAATAGCCTTATTTTTTATTTACACTAATTCTAAAAAATGCTAAAATAGAGGTATAAAAGCTTAATACATTTTCATGCCTGAAGACAAGAAAATCAAGGGCAATAACAGCTTTAATATTAATTTAAAAACAGGCAAACAAAGAAGAAAATTAATAGTTTCTTCAGCCTTGTCTTTTTTTATTATCTTAACAGGAGTTTTAATAGCTTTTAATTTTACTTTAGCTGATGCTTTAAATAGTTATAACAAATCTTTTGGTGATAGTTTAACAGCCCCGGAGTGGAATAATTTAGATGATGATTTTTTAAATACTTTTGACAATGATACCATAAATGGAGCTTTAACTATTTATAGAAGCACAGGGGATAATGCTGAGCTAAAATTAGATAGTGGCGCTTCTAGTCACTGGGGCCTTTATCAAGATAGAACTACTAAAGATTTAAGATTCTGGAATAATGATGTTTTAATTGGTAGTGGCAATCTTTTGACTCTAACTAATGAGGGCAATGTAGGAATTGGTACAACTGGACCAACTAATCCTTTAACTATTTCTGCTCCAACTGGAGATGCTTTTTCTAACATCCCACTTTTGTTTATTAGAAACACAACGCTATCTAATACTTTAGTTACCTCTATGGTGGGACTAGCAAAAACTAGTTCTGATATGAGTGATGGTTTTGGTTCCAGATTGCTTTTCGCCTTGCAAGACAGTGCTTTTGGTGGCTCTAGTAATGTTGTGGCTGGTGTGGGCGCAGTTAGAAGTGGGGCTGATAATAGTGGTGCTTTAGTTTTTCAAACCTATAATGCTGGCTCAGTAGGGGAGGCTATGAGAATTGATAACTTAGGTTATGTTGGCATTGGTACTAATAATCCAGGAGCACTTTTACACGTCACTGGAAATATTAAAGTTAGCGATAGCGCAGGTGAATATATGGCGCCTGTTTTTGAAACTGATGTAGTTTCTAAGAAATATGTTGATGAGAATTTTGCCCCTATAGCTGGGGGAGGATATTGGCAAGTAGGAGGTAATACTTTGACTGCTAAAAACTATATTGGTTCTACTTCTAATCATGATATAGGGTTTAAGACTAATGATACGGAGAGGATGACAATACTAGCTGGAGGGAATGTGGGGATTGGGACTAGTAGTCCTTCAAAAATTTTACATCTTGTAACGCCAAGTATCAGTAATGCTATGATTTTTGAAAGTACCGCTGAAGCTACTTGGCTTAGATTTATTTTAACAAATTCAGTTCAAAATTGGCATTTTGGATTTAATGGAAATTCAAGTGATTTTATTTTTAGAGATGCTACAAATAGTCAATATCCTTTTACTATTGAAAGTGGAACTCTTAGCGATACACTTTATTTGTCTTCTGAGGGGAAAGTCGGTATCGGCACTACTTCTCCAACATCTACTTTACATGTGGTTGGGGGCGGTTATTTTAGTGATCCAGTAACAGTAGGCTCTCCTGTAAATGATGGTCACGCAGTCACAAAAAATTATTTAGAAAGCTATGTAGGAGGAGAAGTAGGCTCAGCTTTTTCTGGCTCAGGTACAGCTAATTATGTTACTAAATTTACAGATACTTATGGTTTAGGGAATTCAATTATTTATGATAATGGAACTAATGTGGGGATTGGGACCTCAGGCCCCATTTCTAAATTACATATTAATGGGGGGATTGGTTCATTGGCAACTGGTTTAACTTTTGGTGATGGTGATACAGGAATTTATGAGAATAGTGATGACACATTATATATTAGTAATGCGGGTAGTAATATTTGGATTATAAATAATTCTATCTTAGGTGGCGGAAATGGCAGAGGAGCAATATCTGCTAGTTATCCAAGCTTAACTACTCCAGGATTATTACCCAGAGGAAACAAATCTGATTTAGGAATAGGTGGAACAAACGATAGTGAGCTAACATTAATTACGGGCGGGCAAACTAGACTTTATGTTGATTCAATAGGTAGAATTGGCATAGGTACCATTACTCCTAGGGCTAAACTTGATATCTATGGATCTAATAATTTCGTATATGTTGATGAAATGGTGCCAGTTAACGATCATCACTTAGTAGCTAAGAAATATGTTGATGAAACCTTTGCCCCTTTAGTTGGACCAGGGGCGGCTTTAACTGGTTCTGGTACTACTAATTATGTTCCTCTATGGACAGGTGCTGGAGAGTTAGGAAATTCAAGTATATATGAAAGTTCTGGTAATGTAGCGATTGGCACTACTTCAGCTAGCTACAAATTACAAGTCTCTACTGATGCTGGTTTTGCTTCTAACAATACTGTTATAGACGATACTGGAAATATTACTACTAAATCACTGATGGATAAAGATAATGTTTTATATAAATTAGATCCTTCAGCTACTGGAGATTCGCTTTCTGTAGCTGGCAATCTTATTGGTGGGGGATATATTAGAATGTCAGGTGCAGGAAATAATTATGTGATGGGGAATATGGGTATAGGGACTGATAGTCCTAATGCTAATTTAGATATAGTTAGAAGTACTAGTGGAAAAATTATGGATATGAAAGGAAGTAATTTGGATATATGGTGGAGAATAGGTCATGTGGGTGATACTTATGGTTATTACTGGCAATACGACGGAACAGGGGCTGGTAATGAAAATACTTTAAGATTATTATCTGAAAATGCAGCTGACACAGATTTTGATATATTTAAATTTTATCAAACTACTGGTGGTATGGAGGTGTATGGAGGATATAGTTCTTCAGGAATTGATATAAGGCAAAATGGAGATTTATATAGTTCAGGTAAAATAGGTATAGGCACAGCTGCTCCAGCAAAAGAATTACATGTAGTAGGCTCTATGGTTTTAAATGATGGTCTAAATAATGTTTTAATAGGCACTTCAGTTGGAAACGGAATAACTACAGGATATTCTAATACAGCTGTAGGAAAAGAAGCTTTTGTTGCCAATAGTTCAGGTTTCTATAATGTAGCTTTTGGTGAAAGAGCTTTGTATAGTAATACTACAGATGTTCAAAATACTGCTATTGGCGCTTATGCTTTATCAAATACAATAGAAAGATTTAATACTGGGGTAGGATTTGCTGTTTTAAATGCAAATACTACTGGTCAAAATAATACTGCTATTGGTAGACAAGCTGGTCGTTATATCACGGATGGCGTAACAGGCAACACAACAGGAAATTATAATGTTTTTATTGGAGGGGAAACAAAAGCTAATGCTGACGGAGAAACTAATCAAATAGTAATAGGCTATAATGCTACTGGCAATGGTTCTAACAGTGTTACTATAGGTAACAATTCAGTAACTAAAACAATTCTTAAAGGCGTGGTTACAGTAGGAACTCCAATAGAAGATTATCATGCTACTACTAAAGCTTATGTAGACTCAACTGTTAGTAGTGGTGTTAACGCTGGTATAGACGGAACAATTAATTATTTATCTAAGTTTAATACCGCTAATTCAGTAGCTGATTCACAAGTTTATGATAACGGCACTAATGTTGGTATTGGAACAAATAGCCCGTTAACAAAGTTACATATAAAAGGTAGCCAAGTTGGGCTTAGAATTGATGGTTCAACCAGTTCAACTGGTGGTGCTTATTTTTATGGATTATCTGGAGGTTCTAATATCCCTACTGATCTATGGAGTGGCACTAATGCCCAGTTTAATGGTTCAACTTGGAATAGAGATGACGTCTTAAGGCCGGCTTGGACTTTTGGCATGGCTTCTGGTTCAAATGATTATTTTAGACTAAGACACGTCTCAGCTGGAGCAAATCCGATTAGTTGGACTACTATCATGCAAGTTGATAGTAGTAATAATATAGCTTTTAATACTAATGATTTATATATAAGTTCTTCAAATAGTAGAATTGGCATAGGCACTACTTTACCAAGCGCAACTTTAGACATTATTACTTCTAACTCTTATGCTATTTTAGCTGGAAACCAAAAAATAGGTAATGTAGCTACTCCTACCGAAGATACAGATGTGGTTATAAAGAGTTATGTTGATAATAACTTTGCTCCAATAACAGGAGGAGTTGGCAGTGCTTTTGTTCAGGGAGGTAATTCTTTCACGGGTGTAGCCACATTAGGTACTAATGATAATTATAATTTAGATTTAAAAACAAATAATGAAAAAAGATTAACAATATTAAATACTGGCAAAATAGGCATTGGGACTACTAATCCAACTAATATTTTACATCTTTCCACTGCGGGTACTAATATAAACCCT
>JAIPJA010000033.1 GCA_021734405.1 Minisyncoccota bacterium | reverse complement strand
CCAAAAACTTAAAAAACTAAACCAAATAAATCAAATAACAATTAACAAAACCATGAACTTAAAACCACTCGCTAAAGTTACATTTTCAAATCGTTTAACGAAGTAAGTTATGGTTACATTTTTGGATCATTTGACACGAGACCTTAAGAATTTTTGGTAATATTCTAAATTATTTAAAGTAGCAATTCTAGCCCCTAAAGGCTCTTTAATTTTAAATAAATGATGTAAGTAGGCTAAACTGTTTTCACTAACTTCTTTAAATTTACTATCCTTGTTTATCTTTTTAAAATTTGTAGCAAACTTAGCATTATTAATATTAATTATCTTAGGAGATCTTAAATTCTTAGCTGGTATTAAAAGCCGACCATGTCTACCTTCTCTAGTAGGAATAACGCAATCAAACATATCCCAGCCCATCTGCCTGCACTTATAAATATCAGAAATAGTGCCTATACCTAAAGCAAACTTTAAATACTTATCTCCAATAACAAGAGCTGTTTCCTTGAGAAGTTTATGTAAAAATTTTCCCTGACTATTTACAGGCCGACCACCAAAGCCAAAGCCGTCAAAACCAATTTTCTCTAACTCTTTAAAACAATGCTTTCTCAAAGCTATGTCTTCCCCACCCTGAACCACAGCAAAAAGTAAAGGTGCCTTAGCTATTTCTATTTTTCTCTTTTTTAATTGACGTAGATATTCTTCCTTAGAACGTTTAGCCCAGTCTATAGTCCTCTCCACTGATTTTTCTAAATCTCTTTGACTGTTATTATAGGGTAAGCAATCATCTAAAACTACCATCATATCTGTACCTAAACTAAATTGTATTTGGATTGATTTTTCTGGAGTTAAATCATGTTCTTTGCCATCAATAGGTGATTTAAAAACCACTCTATCATCATAAATTTTGCCTAATTTAGAATTACCATAAATTAAAGAAAATACCTGAAAACCACCACTGTCAGAAAGTAAATAATATGGCCAATTCATAAAAGCATGCAAACCTCCAGCAGCTTCTATTTTTTGCAGACCAGGCTGAAGATAAAGGTGCAAGGTGTTAACTACCATAGCCTTAGTGCCGGCTATTAGCGCTTCCTGAGCAGAAATACTCTTAACTAGACCTCTAGTGGCATCTGGCATAAAAAACGGCAATTTAAGTCTGCCTCTGCCTAAATCTATATATGATTTAGTAATTTTTTTAGACATAAATAAGGTTAATTTTCTACTCTGCCATCACTGCTTAAATTAGCTATTTCATCCTCCTCTAATTTAGTAGTAGTAGCCTCTGATTTTTTAGTAATTACCTCTTCAGTTACTAAATCTAGCGCTGATAAGCTCGCTCCTGGTGAAATGACTAGTATCTTATCATAATCATCAGCTGTTGGAGTTAAAGTTAAATAGAACTCTGCTTCCAATAAATAATCAGATTTTTTTACAGTTTCTATTTCCCAGCTAAGCACCCTGCTTTGATCATCGTATTTTAATAAGCCCTTAGTAGCAGAAATAGCTTCCTCAAAATTAATATAGGTTGGAAGTTTAAGCTCAACTCGTACCTGCCCTAAATCATGAACATTATTACTTATTTGCCAATAACCTCTAAATTTAGTGGTTTGATTAACTTTGGGAGGCAAGGGTCCACTACCTACAGGTAAATTATCCTCAGTAAAATAAAGCACCTTTTCTTCTAACTTTAAATCACTGTTTAATAAGTTTACTACTGTATTGCTACGATTATCTAAACTTATATCCTCCTCCTCACTTTTAAAGCTAAACTGCGCATAACTTTCAACTTCTAAGCTCTTATCTAAGTCTTCCAACTCAAAGTCTTTAATTGGTAGAGAAAAATTAATTACTCCCTCCTGGCCAGGACTAATTTCAGCTAAAGCGGGAATATGCTCTTTAGACCAGGCAATCGTATTATTATTATACTCTCCTTCATTTTCATCTTTCAATTCTTCCCAATCAAGTAAATTACTATCAATAACCACCATAACGGTAACATCTTCAATGGCTAATTCTCCTTGATTATCAAAAGCCACTAAGTAATTAAGCTCCTCTCCAAAATTTACTGGCTCCCCGCTCTTGGAACCATTAACTATTAAAGTTAAATTAAGATCAGATTTCATGACCTTTAAGTCTATGGACTTTTCAAATAATAAATAATTTTGATTATTTTCTCTATGATACAAGCTAAGAACAAAACTTTGCTCATCACTTAATTTATCTTTAACTAAATAATTAAAAGTTAAAGCCTGTTCAATATTCTCCTGTCCTAGACCTTCTAAATGCCAAGTATAACGCTCTTTTGAGCTTATCACTAAAGTGCTGGAGGCCTTTTCTCCTTCTTCAGGCTCTATATTTTCTGGCTCCGTAACTTCTATATTTTCTGGTAAAGAAAAAACTAAGTCTAAATTATTTAAATATCTTTCCTCTTCTAAAGAAAACTCTAATTTAGCTTCTTGCTCTTTGCCCACCAAAGCAGTATTAGCATAGTCTAGCTCTAGCGCAAAACCTAAGCTGTCTATGAGAGTAGTAGCAAAAATTTCTTCTTTAAAATAGCTAGAAAAGTTTTCTGGCATATAAGAAGCTGATAACTTGATAGTATTAGGTGAGCCTACTCTAGCAAAAATTTTGCCTTTAACTGCTATTTGACCAGTTTCTCCAGCTTTCAGCATCGGTATTTCCCAAAGAGCATTTCTTTCTTTTGAAGGTTTAGAGCTATCTAAAAAAACAAAATTTTCTGGATAAACTACCTCTATATTCAAATTATTTAAATCTATATTAGAAGGATTTGCATATTTTATAGTATAAACAAACTCTTGTCCAGCCACCACTGACTCAGGTGCATCTACAGAAAACTGCAATGTTTGTGATTCAAAATTATATTGAAAAAAATACCAATAAGCCCCAAAAGCTAGACCAGCTAAAAACAGTAAAATAAAAAATAATCGCATAAGCTTTTGCCACCATGATTTTTTACCTTTAATATTTAAACGACTAACATCAATAAGTCTGCCTTTTTTATCCTTATAAATAGTGTTTAAATTTTCTTCAATTTGTTCTTCCCTGTATTCATGCTTAACATTATCTTCAAATTTTTTGATTTCATCTTTACTAGCCACTGGCCTTTTAATAAAATCTTTAAAACTAGAGCTTTTTGTCTCTGTTTTTTCTTCTGGCTTAATTTCTTTTTTATGTTTTTTTCTCATAAGTCAGTTAAATAATTATAACAATTGCCATAAGGCACTAAAATATTTATCACTGTCTAAAGCGCCTTCAAACTCCCAACCTAGATCACTAAAATCTCTTTCTGGATAAATCCATAAGTTTTCTAACTCATAATTAGAAGCTTTAATCTCTAGGCGTGAGGAAAAATTAGTCTGAAAATCACCAGCTTGTTTTTGTAAAAGCAAAGAATAGTTTAAAAGCTGATTTTGATCACCTAATAATTTATGTTTTAATTTTTGTTGCCAATTAGTTTCAACTTGAAAGTTATAGAAATTAAAAGGTAGTTTATATTTAAAAACTATTACCTGACTTTCACCCGGATCTAACATAGTCCAATTAGCAAAAACTGTTTTACCACTTTCCTTATAAATTTTACTTAAACTGGCTGAGTCAATCTCAGCTTCCTTTTCATTTTTTAAAGACTCCAAATTCAACCAAGCTTCTTCAGGATAATCAAAATAAGAACTATCGGGTTGAGAAAAACCGCTTGCGCTTAGAAGTTCACTGCCTAGGGGCACATAAACTCTTAACCAATTAACATTTCTAACGCCAGTAAATTCAGTTCTTTTTACACCATGATGATAGCGATGTATTTCTACTGTATTTATAATTGAGCCGTCTATCTGCACTTCACTTTTATGTTCAATTTCCTGACTAATTAAACGATCAGTTTTTTGCCCAGCAATATTAGTGTTTATAACCGCTAAATAGTCTCCTTGACTAGCTTTAATTCTACCTGCCCAATTATTATCTTCTACTACCTTTTGTAATTTGTCATCAGTAAAATAGAAAAGTGCTTGTTTTTGAGCTAATAATGAATCAGTAACTTGCAAAAGCTGAAAAACTTTTTTAGAATCCAGTCTTTTAGGCATTTCCTCTAAAATTTTAAACATTAAATCGCCAATAATTTTTTTAGGTTGAGTGTTTTGTACTTTCAGTTCCTGCCCCCCTTGACTTATAGTCATAGTTTTTTCCTCTACTATAGGTTGCACTGTTTGCCAAAAGTTATCAGCGCTAATTTCTAATCCATATTCAGGCAAACTAACTGGACCTATAACTTTTAAAAGCTCTTCTAAAAATGTAGGTGTAAACCCTATAACCCCATCTACAGTAGGACCGTCGCTTTTTTCATAAAACCAAGCAATATTTTGGGCTGATTTTTTCCAATCAGGCCACCAATTAGCATCCCAAAAATACCAACGTGGATTTACCAACCATAAAGGCTCTGGAGCCTCTATTCTCTCCAAAAGACCAGCCTCAGTATCATAAGTTCCACCTTTAGGCACCTCTAAATTAACAATCTTGCCTTTTCTAACATCAGCTAAAGCAAAACTGCCCATAAAACCTCCTCCAGCTCTAAGCTCACTATTGTTTTGAAATATAAGTAAATATCTTTTATCTTTTTCAACCTCTAAAAAAGGCTGTAAATTATCAGCCAAGCTTGCGAGTTCTTTAAGACCATTACTTAAAGTTAAGCTGGCTGATTGTAAATTTTCTAATTGAAAAGCATAATCTTCAGGTAAAGATTTTAAATTTACTTTCTCTAAAGTAGTTTGCAAAGAAGCACTTAAAGAAGCTGCCTCTTTAGCATGCTTAGAAAAACTTTGTAAAGACAGAGCAAATTCTTGATCTTGATTATCTAATAAGGCGGAAAAGGCTAAGCCGATTTCCTCGCCCAAATTGGAAGCTAGAATTCCTGCTTCTAAGATTTTATCACTTTGTGAAGCTAATTTTATCTTAGGATTATTAGATAAAGAAGCTAAAGACAAAAGCCCTTTATCTATTTTAGCCAACTCTTTCTGAGCCTGAGAAAAATCTTCTCCAGCCTGAGAAAAATAATTACTAGCCCCTCTCATATCTAAAGTTTGAGCTTTTTCTGAGGCTGATTTTAAATTATCCAAAGCGCTCTCTGATTGATGCAGTATCTTAGCCTCCAAAGAGCCTATATCAATAACATTATAATAATTTAAAAGATGAAAAGGAATAATTAAAAATAAGATTACCAATAAAAACCCTCCTAGTTTCTTCCAGATTGGTCTTCTATAGTTTTTAAACTCATCTTCTTGTTTTAATTCCTTATCTTTTTTAACAGTTAATTCTTTATGTATGTTTTTAAGCTCAGCTTCTGGCCAAAAATTTTCAGCCTTAGAGTTTTTTAAATAAGCTTGTTTAGCCTTTTTTTCCTTAAACTTAAGTAAAGGCTTAAATAATCTTAGCTTAGCTGTAATTGACTTTTTTCTAATTTTTTTAAAAAAATTTATTTTCTTTAACTGATAATAATATTTAAGATAATCTAACTTTTTCTTACCAATTATTAAAAGATAAACATTGAAAAGCAATTTCAGCCAAGAAAGAATTAGCCATAGCAAAAAACTGGATATTCTTAGCGGATAACGAAAAACTTTTTTAAATTTAGCGCCAAAGCCAGACGATTTTTTAAGAGTAAAAAGTTGATAAAGCCAAGAAAATCCAGATTGTTTTTGATTTTTTTTAAAATCCTTTTCAGTTTCCTCTAATTTCTTTTTAGCTAAGCTTTTTAAATCTACCACAAAATCACCCCATTGATGGCGCTTAAATTCTTCTTGCTTATTAAAATTATCTTGTTTGTTTGTAAACATTATAAATATTGTTTATATATCTCTAAAGTTTTGTTGGCACAAGTCTGCCAATTATATAACTTAACTCTGTCTCTACCTTTGGCTATTAATTTTTGCCTTAAATCTTCATTCTCTAAAAAATACTGAATTTTTAAAACAGCTTCATCAGTTTTTTTAGGATTAAAGTAATAGGCTGCTGAGCCTAAAATTTCTGGCAAACTCCCTTTATCTGAACTTATAACCGGACACCCTTTAGACATAGCCTCTAGCGGTGGCAAGCCAAAACCTTCATAAAAAGAAGGGAAAATATAGGCATAAGCTTTTGAAAATAAAACATCTAAATCTTTATCAGGCACATAACCTGTAAAAATTACTTTATCCGCTGATTCAGCTTGAAACAATTCTAAATCTTGAGCTAAAACTTTTATTCTCTCATAGAAATAATCAACCTGCCCAACTAATATCAATTTTAAATCATTTTTTTCAGAAAGCTGTTTAAATATTTTTAAAAGTCCCTCTAAATTCTTATGCGGATAAGCATTGCCTACATAAAGCAAAAACTTATCTTCCTCTCTTACATTATACCTATTTAACACTTCTTTGTCATCTAGCTCTTTTTCCTCTGTCTTGGCCTGTAAATTAGAAACACCTTCATAAGTTACGTTTATTTTTTCCGCTTTAACTCTAAACTCTTGTAATAAATCCTGTTTAGTAAAGTTAGACACAGCCATAATTTTTTTAGCTCTTAAAACTGCCAAAAAAATGACTAAACGATAAGCTAAATATTTTAAACGATAAAGCCATGATTTTAATTGACTGCCTTTTTTAGTAGGAAACCTTACTAAAATTAAATCATGAATAGTGACAATGAATTTAGTAAAAATTAAAACAGGCACATTAAAATGGGTAAAATGCATTAAATCTAAACGTTCTTTAAATACTTGCCAAGGAAAAAATATTTGTTCTTTAAAGGAATACCAACGGGCTTTAACTAAAACTTTTTTCACTAAGGGGTTATTAGTTTCAAACTGATCAAAATTAGCTGGAGATAAAAAAATCACATATTTATTGTCTTTATCTAAAGATATTATTCTATCCACCAACTCTTGCGTATAGCGACCTAAACCCTTACCCACTGGGCCATAAAAACGCGCATCTATACCAATTTTGTAATTTTTCTTTACCTCAGACATAAATTTAGGTTATAAAAACTGCTATCAGAGTTAAAACAGCAAACATTAAAACAAAGTAGCCAAAATTAATTTTTTTAGCTAAAGCTAAAAGAGCTTTAATGGTTATAAGACCGAAAATAAAAGAAGTCGCTAAAGCTACAATAGCTGGTAAACTTAAATCAATAGTATTTAAGTTTAAAATAATATTACCACCTAAAACAATCGGTAAGCTCATTAAAAAGCTTAAATAAAGGGCGCTTTGTTTTTTAAAATTAGAGATTAACAAAGCTGAGACCGTTAAACCTGAGCGAGACAAACCTGGCAAAGCTGCCAAAGACTGTACTAGACCTAAAATAAAAGCATCTTTATTTTTAACTTCAGCTGGACCACGATGACCACCTTCTCCGCCTTTAATTTGTAAAAAGGCTGTAATAAATAAAAGCAAAGCTACTACTAAAGTTAACCATTTACTGAAATCCGTTATATTAAAATCGAATATTTCTAGAAGCTCTAGAAAAAGCACTCCTAAGATTCCAGAAATAACCGAACTAATAATTAAAAATTTTAAAGTTCCCTGTATTTCTTTAGTGGCCTTTTTGTATTTAAAAAGCGCTAATAATAATTTTTTCACATCTTTCCAGAAATAAATTAAAGCCGCTAAAAAAGTGCCTAAATGCAAAAATAAAGCATAAGAAACCAACTCTGTTAAAGTTTCTTCACCTGGAAAAAAATTAGTTTTGACAATAAATATTAAGCCCTCCGAGCTGACTGGAAGCCATTCAGCTATTCCCTGTAGAGCTCCTAAAATTAAAGCTTCAATCATAAAAATTAAGCAAAAGGCAAATTACTAGGAGGCGCCCCGGCTTTTTCAGCTTTAGACTCCTCCTTATTAGAATTTGCTTGTTTGTTATCTGTGTCCGAATTAGAGGCTGATTTCTCAACCTTACTTTTAAAAATATTGTCCTCATCATTTGAATAAATATCCTCTTCATTTTCTTGTTCAAACTCCTCCATATCTTGATCTGCACTGCCACCATTTAAATCAGCATAACCCCCGAAATCAGAGTCTGAAGATGAAGCTTTTTCCTCCTTTAAATCAGACTCATCTCTATTTTCAACTTCCTGCTTAAAAAAATCATTTTCCTGCTCTTCCTCGGTTATGGAAGATAAAGGCAAACTAGAAGGGGCCTCAGCTTTTCTGCCTGGAGCTTTTTGCAGTAAAGGAGACTGCACAGAGTCCTCAACTGGAAAATGCCACAAAGTGGCTAATTCCTCTATATTTAAAATACCAGGATTTCTGCCCTCAGTAGCGCCTCTACTTATATAGTTGTTTATAATATTATTTTTTTTGCGTATAATTCTTTTACCTTGATTAAAATACTCAGCCTTAGTCATGGTGTAGTTAGCATCAGGTTTTAAATTATTTAAATCTAAAGCAGCAAATTGCTTCATATAACCAATAAAGCCATTAGCTACTTTGGAGGTGTTAGCTGACTCTTTTTTAAAGACATAGACTGTTCTTATCTTGGTTTCAAAAGCTAATTTAGAAGTTTTTCTATGCACACCTTCAACTTGTTTTTTTTGTTTAGGGGTAAGCTCCATCATAGATAAAGAGGTGTCTTCTTCTCTTTCTTCTTTTCTTTCTACATCTTGCCAAATACTAAAAAACACTTCACTTAATTCTCCTAGCCACTCTATCAGTCTAGTGTCTAAGCCTTTTTTGTGAGCTTTCTTTTTCTGTAAAATATCATCAACCACCTCATCCCCTTTTCCCATCCAGTCAAAGCCTATGGGCACTAAAATTATCTGATGCCAAAGTTGTTCTCCTGGACCCAAAGAGCTACACAAATCCATTAAACTAGCCATAGGATCTTTAAATTGAGTTTCAGATGGCCCCATTTGATGTTCAAAATCTGGATAAGTCTTTATTGGCAACATATCATTGTTAGCATGTATAAATTCACTACCCCAGACATCATACTCATCATTAGGATATTTAGTGGGAATATCAGTAGTATAATCATCTATTTGACTAATTTCTGCATCTGGATAGTGAGAATATATAGCTGACTCAACTAAATTCCTAAACCTCTCTGGCGTTCTAATAATAAATTGGGTATAACCCTCAATACTAACTATTTCTAAACTTATAGATAATTGGAATTTACCTTCAAACCATTTATCAATGAAGTTTATAGAACCATGAGCTCCAGAAAAATAAGTAAAAATATTTTCCACTGCTTTAGGAGTCTGTTCATTGCCCCTAGGTATATCAATAGCTAAAAAAATATATTTTACTTTACTACCATAAATAGTTTGTTTTCTTATTAACCAAATTTGTATTACCCCGGCTAAAAACATAGCTACCAATATCATCCAACCGAAATAAAAAAAGAAAGTCCAAAACATTTCGTCCGGCGCTAAAGCTAGAAAATTTTGTATAGGAATTAAATTTAAATTTATGTCCATAGTAAAAATAGTATTAACTATATTTTATCACATTTTTTAGATAAAATAAAATCCCACCTCAGGTGGAATTTTAATTATTTCTATATGAAAATTTTTATACCTTATTTCACTGTTTAATTATATTTTAATCAACTATCTCCAGGCTTTTAAACCATAAAGTCCTCTCCCTACAAGCTCATAACGGTCATCTAATATTAACTCATTGTGAACAGTGGCGGCATTAGCTTTCTTTTTATCAAAACCAACCTCATTAATTCTTTCAGCTATTTCAGTAAAATGCATAGGTTTTTCATTATGCTTTAAAACTAGATAAATTTTATCATTTATAGTCTTAGGTTTTATTTCTCTCCAATCAGACAAGCCCCATTCACCAAACTTATTTCTATCTAAATGTTTAATACTTTCTAGAAATGAATACAAAACCTTATTCTGGTTGATTAATTGAGCTTCTTCCGGGAAAATATCATTGGCAAAAACTAAAGATAAATCATTCTGATTAAAATTAGAAATTTTATCTTCATGTTTCTTATAGTTTTCTAATTGTTTTAAAATTTCTAAAAGTTCAGCAGTTTTTACTGTCTGGTTCATTGATTTAATTTTCTCTACAGCTTCTCCTACTAAATCTTCAAAATGAGGAGTTTCCATATTTTTTAGTTTATAAGAAGCTAAGAAATTGTCAGCACCACTCATCTTATTAACATCATCGTGCAAAAGCTTAGAAATTAAAAAATCAAAATGACTTCGATATAAATTTTGATAACCAGAATCATTTAAAGTTTTTTGTCCGGCCTCTTTCAAAGACATAATTAAAATATCTAAAAGATATTCTTGTCTCATTAGACCTCCGTGTTCATGTAAAAGCTCTGTTACAGCTTGACGAATATCTTTAATATATTCCTCTAAACTATCTAATTTTCTTAATTTAGCTAAACTAGCTGATTCAATCTGTCTAACCCTTTCTCTAGTTAGATTGTCAGATTTGCCAATACTGTCTAAGGTTTCTTTTTTTTGCCCATGTAAACCATAACGTCTAGTTAACACATCTTGCTCACGATCTTTTAGTTTAGAAAAAAGCTTGTTAACAGCTTTAATAGCATCAAGTCTATTGAACTCTACCTGTTTTCTTGCCTTTATCATTTGTTCTAAAATTTTTGACATATATTTATTTTTATTTTTATTTCCTTACTATTCTAGCACAATTAATTTAATTAGTCAATAGTTTCGAATTAAATGATGCAAAATGTAACTATACTCCTATACGATAAATGATTGTAAAATGTAACCATAAACGATTAATAATTAAGGCTTTAAGTTATGGTTATAGAAAAAATGAGTATAAACACTCGAAAAGAATATTT
>JAIPJA010000002.1 GCA_021734405.1 Minisyncoccota bacterium | reverse complement strand
AAAATATTAAATTATACTTCCCTATATCAAAGCTTTGTTTGTAAGTATTAATTATATATAAATAGTTATTCTTGCTTAGGTTTCATAAGTGGAAATATCTGGCATTCTCTAGCACTTTTATCCATTAAGAAAGAAAATAATCTTTCGCTCACACCAAAACCACAAGTTGGTGGCATGCCATACTCTAAGGCTTCCACAAAGTCTTTATCATGCATTTGAGCCTCTTTGTCTCCTGCTTCTCTAAGTTTTTGTTGCTCTTTAAACCTTTCCTCTTGATCTAAAGGATTGTTTAACTCACTATAACCATTACCTAGCTCTGACCCCGCTATAATCGGCTGAAATCTCTGCGCTAACTCAGGCTCTTTATCATCTCTTTTAGCCAAAGGAGACACAGTAATAGGAGTGCCCACCAAAAAACCTGGACCAGCAATTTGTTTACGACAATATTTCCATAAATTATCTATAGCTCTAGTGATATTAAAACCTTTAGTGTCATATTTAACTTTTAACTCATCTAATTTAGCTTTTATCTCTTTTTCATTGGTATTTAAAATATCTACACCAGTCTTGTCTTTAACTATAATTCTGTAGTCATATCTTTCCCATTTTTTACCTAAATCCACTTCAAATCCCTTTATTTTAAACTTTAAAGTACCAAAGGTTTCTTTGGCTACATATTTAAACATTTCTTCAACTAAATCCATGCCCTTCTCATAGTCAGCGTAAGCCCAATAAAATTCAAGTTGAGTGTAGTCTTGTAAGTGCTCTGCATCCATGCCTTCATTTCTAAACTGTCTACCTAATTCAAAAGTCTTTTCAAAACCAGCCACCATTAACTTTTTTTGCCACAGCTCACCCATAGAAATTCTAAGATAAACATCTATATCTAAAGCATTATGATGAGTTATAAAGCCCTCAGCATCAGCCCCACCTGGAGTTGATTCTAAAACTGGAGTTTCTACTTCTAAAAATCCTTTATCTATCATAAACTCACGCATAGACTGCCAAAATTTACTTCTTTGTTTAACCATTTCCTTTATCTCGGGATTCATTAAAATATCTAAATATCTTTTTCTCAGTCTTTCTTCTTCATCTTTTAGTCCATACCAGGAATCAGGAATAGGTCTTAAAGTTTTAGCTAGAATTTTCCAGCTTTTTACTAACAAACTATTTTGCCCTTTATGAGTAATAAAAGCCTGTCCTTTACATTCTAGAAAGTCTCCAACATCGATATTTTTAACAAACACCTTATACATACCCTCTTCCTCTAATTCTTTTTTAGAAACTACTACTTGCATTCTCCCTGACTCATCCTCTAAATCTAAAAAGCTTAAATTACCATGAGAACGTAAAGATCTAATTCTACCTGCCAAAATTACTTCTTGCTTGTCTTTTTCTAAATTAGAAAAATTGCTTAAAAAAGCTTCAACTAAAAAATTTCTTTCGCTTTTAGCTGGATAAGCGTTAATATCAAGACTCTCTAAGTTCTCTAATTTTTTGAGTCTATCTTGTCTTTCGTTTAATTTAGAATTATTTTCCATTAGATTGAATTTTAATAATCTTGTACTTTACCTCACCTTTTGGAGTATTAACTATTACCTCCTCTCCTTTTTTCTTGCCTAAAAAAGCTATACCTAAAGGAGATTCATTAGAAATTTTACCCTCTAAAGGATCAGCTTCATTAAAGCTAACAATGGTAAAAACTTTTTGCTTATTACCAGTTTTAGCTGTAACTACAGAGCCCATAGACACCTCCTTAGAAGAACCTGAGCCATCTACTACAGTAACGTTTTTTAAAATGTTAGATACCTCAACTATTCTAGAATCATTTAAAGCCTGAGCATCTTTAGCTTCATTGTATTCAGCATTTTCACTTAAATCCCCTAATTCTTTAGCTTTTTCTATTCTATCAGCAATTTCACGACGCTTGATATCGATAAGGTGGTCAAGTTCTTTTTTTAATTTATCATAACCTTCTTGGGTAATTAATTGTTCTGACATAATTATTCTAAGTTTAGTTTTTAATTGACTAATACTATACATTAATTTTTTAAAACTGTAAATACTTAATTAGTTTTTAAACCATAATACTCTACCGGAGCAAAATTATCAGTCAAAATACCTGAAAAAGCTAAGTTATCTACACTGTAAATACTGGCAGGATACTTCTTGACTATAGTTTCAATAGTTGACTTATCTAGTTTTTCATTATCAGTACAAAGCAAAATAATATTTTTAACTTGATCACTGCTTCTTTCACCTACAGAAAAAACTATTACCTCTTTAAATAGTTTTTTTAAAGTATTATACTCTTTAGCAAAAAACTTAGAATTATCCCCTTCTAAAGCTGAAATTATATTTATCACAGCTAGTCCATCTGGTTTTAAAGCTTTTTTTAAATCAGACAAAGCTTCATAAGTGGTTAAGTGAAAAGGTGGGCTATAGTGGGAAGAAAAAGCATCTCCATATATAATATCATATTTTTGACTATTTCTAGAGAGAAAAATTCTCGCATCCTGATGAACTATTTTTAAATCTTTATCACTAGCGTCTAAGTTAAAATAAGTTTTAGCCAAATCAGTCATTTTAGGATCTATCTCTACTACAGTCATCTCGGCCTCGTCGTATTTATTTAAAAAATACTGAGGATAAGTGTAGGCAGCTCCACCTACCATTAAAGTTGTTATTGCACTATTTTCTGCCTCAGTCTTTTTTATCTCAGTGGCTAAGTCATAAATTTTTATATAATCAAAAACTAAACCATCTTTATTTAAAAACTTACCTGAGTGACTTACATTATCTTTTAAAAGCACCCTGATTATGTCTTCTTCATATTCTCTATCAAATATCCATATCCGGCTATATTGAGTATCAACATCAACAAAATTATTTAAATAATTATTTTTTGTAAAAGAAAAATTAAAAATTAAAATAAGCATTACTAAAACTATAGTCATAATTTTTAACGCTAAAAAGAATCTGAAACTAATAAATAGAGCTAATAAGCTTAAAAGCAAAGTTAAGCTAATTAAAAGTTCATTAGTGCCTAAAATTGGTATTAAAAAAAATCCAGCTAAAAAAGTTCCTAAAATACTGCCTAGAGTTGAAAGCGCATACAGACTTCCGGCTGTAGAGCCTGATTTTTGTAAATCGCTTAAAGCTAATTTTAAAGCATAAGGAGAAACCATACCTAAAAGAAAGCTGGCTAGGAAAAACAAGACTAACGAGACTATAAGGGTTTGTAAAAGATGCTTAGTAAAAAATATAGCACTAATTGGTAAAAAAATATCTTTAATTAAATAGGTAAAAAGTAAAGCCCAAGCAGAAAGTAAAATAATTAAAGAAAGTTTAGCTAAAAAAGCATACTGTTTATCTGCTAACTTTCCTCCTACATAGTAACCTAAACTTAAACTAGCCAAAATAACACCAATCAGACTAGTCCAAACAAAGGTAGAATTACCAACATATGGAGCCACCACCCTTGAACCTATCAACTCAAAAATCATCACTATAGCTCCAGCTAAAAATACAGTTATTTTTAAAATTATTCCTTTTTTATTACCATCTTTCATGCTTTTACTCTTATCTTTCATAAATTATATTTTTTGACCTAGTGATAATAACAGCTGAAACCACTAAAAAACCCAAGCCTAAAGGGTGGTTATAGTATGGGGTAAAGATATTAACTATAGCTATAGCCATAAGCGACCAACCCAAAGCTTTAACTAGGGGTTGAAAAGCTCTAGTTTTAAAGCTATCAGCTATTAAACGATAAAGAAGCCAGAAATAAGCTAAAAGACCTAAAAATCCAATTTTTAACCAAACATCTAACCAAGCCCATTCAAAAGCATAAGTAGTGTAAGTGCCTGAAGGATTGCTTTCTAAAACTCTAGGGTCTTGACTGATATAGGTAATTTCCTGGCCAAAACCTTGGCCAAAGACAGGCGCTTTTAATATTTTTTTACTCAAAGGAGATAACAGTGACCAACGAGAAGAAATTGCCCCAGCATCAGCTTCAGTAGAGGATCTTTCTTTTAAAATATCTTTAGCGGAAAATTCTCCACTTTGCCCTAAAACCGGCACTTTAGCCACAAAAGCTATAACTAAAAAAGCCATTAAAAATAGAGATAATAACACCATAAAACGTTTAAGAGTTTGCTTAAACTTCCAGGACCTTAATTTAAAGAGAAAATAAAATAACAGAAAAAAAGCTAAGCCCATCCACAAACTTCTAGATAAAGATAGAAGCACAGCTGATAAATTTAAAACTAAAAACAAATATATATATTTGCTTTGTTTAAATTCTAGTTTTTTAAACTTTTCTAAAGCTACCCAAGATAAAATTACCGCTATTAAAGAATAAAGATGAGACTGAAAAAATATCCTATAAAACCCAGCTTGCAAAGCAGTAATTTCACCTAAATAATTAACTCGACTCCAACGATACAGTGGCCCCATTAAACTAAAAAAGTCATGAGAAAAAATAAACAAAAAGAATAAGCTTTTAAAAACTAGCCACAGACAAGCAGCTATAAAAACCGTTAAAGTCTCATAAAGGATTTTTTCGCCTGGGTTTTTCCTAAAAATATACACTACGGGAAACAGCCAGGCTAAAAATAACCAGGCATTAAAATCTGCCAACCAAACACCTAAATCATGACCAGATAAAACACCTATTAAAGCGCCCAAAAAGATAAAAAACATTAAAAGTAGAAAAACTGACAAATATCTAAACTCATAAAAAGGTTTATTCTTTAAGCTTATCCCTACTTGATTTTCTTCTTTTACTTTTTTCCTATTTAAATTTTTAAGTAAATAAAAAAAGAAAAAAATTAACATTAAAGCCCATAGCGCCATGCGTAAAGACAGACTAAAAAAAGGTAAATCTAAAAAGAAAAGCCGACCCTGAGAACCAATAATGAGTTCAGCTAAAGAGAAAAAGAAAAGGTACTTTAAATTCTTAATACCTAAATAAGTAGCTAAAACTATAACCAATAAAAAGAAGTATGCACTTAGGCTAGGGTAAATATAGGCTAAAAAAGATAAAACTTCCGCTGTCAAAATAAGAGCAAAAATTATCCCAATCTTTTTATTTATAATTTGTTTAATAACTGTTTCCATTTACAAAGAATGTTTATTTTTTATAACCTGCTTAGCTTGTTTATATTTCTTAACTGCTGGCAAAAAAGGCAGTAGTTTGTAGGCAAAACTAGGCAACCAATAACTCATAGTGCCTCCTGGCTTCACTGTAAAAAGCACCTTGTCCACCCAAACACCGGTTTTTCCCTGCTCTAACATAGTTAAAAACAAATCCCAATCTTGAAACTTCTTAATCTTTTCATCCCAGCCCTTTTCCGGGAAATCTTCCCTTTTAATAAGACTCATAGTATGAATATAGGGTTCTGTTTTTAGTTTCTCAGCCTTAAATTCTCCCACTTTAAATAATTTTCTACCCCATTTAAAAGAAGAATAAACATAGCTAGCTTGAGAATTTGTGTTAAGAGCATTAAGCATAACTTCTAAAGCTTCTGGCTTTAAAACAGCGTCAGCGTCACAAAAAAATAAATAATTGCCTGAAGACTTGCTCCAGCCTTTATTTCTAGTAGCTGGGGCACCTAAGTTCTTATTATTATTTAAAAAGTAAAAACTTAAGGAAGTTTCTTGTTGAGAGATAAAATCTTGAAAAACTTTTTCTACTCCATCACTGGAGCCATCGTTTACGATAATAATCTCTAAATCTTGGTAACTTTGTTTAATTAAGCTTTTCAAAGTTTCTTTCAGCTCTTTAGCCTGATTATAGACCGGTATAATTACTGAAATCATAGTTTCTAATTAATTTAATTTATGAAAATAAATTTTTTTATAAACAAACATTAATAACACAAGTAAAGCAAAAAACTATTCTTTTAAATAATCCAAAAATAGCTTAGCTTGGTGTTGCCAATTAAATTTTTCTTCAGCTCTTTTTTTACCTTGTTTTCCTAGCTCTAATCTTAAGTGATTATCATTTTGAAGTTTTACTATAGCTCTAGCTATAGCCTCAATATTTTCTGGATCAACCATTAAACCATTTACTCCATCTACAACTGCATCTTTTACTCCCCCTGAATTACCAGCTATAACTGGCTTTGAAGCTAAATTAGCTTCTAAGTAAACAATACCAAAACCTTCAAAATCACCCTTAATTTCTCTGGCTGGCATTATAAATATATCACATAAATTAAGCCAAAGCCATTTATCTAAATTGGATAAATTTTCTAGAAAAATTACTGGTAATTTAACTTCTTTAGCTATATTCTCTAAACGATCTTTATCCTCTCCTTGACCAGCAATTACATAAACTAAATCTTTAAAATCTACTTTTTCTTTGCTTAAAGCCTGTAAAACCTTATCAAAACCTTTTCTGGCCACTAGTCTGCCTAAACTAAAAAGAACGGTCTTATCAACTAGATCGTATTGTGTTTTTAAATTGTCTATAGCTTGTTTATTACCTAAATATCTTAAAGCTTCTTCTGGTTCAATACCAGGATTAACAACCTTTACTTTATTTATAATTTTATTTTTTTTATTTTCCTTAGAAGATTGTAATAAAAAATCTTTTACTAAATCAGCCGTATAAATATTTCCACAAATAACCTTATCAGCTTTGTTTAAAATTCTTTTAGCTAACCACTTCTTTCTAGTTTTTAAAAGAGCAAATTTAAAATCCATACCATGGATAACTACAGCATAAGGTTTTTTAAGTATATAACTTAAAAGCCAACAAACTGTGCCTATAGGCAGAATTTGCCCAGCTAGCAAGTAATCATAGTTTTCTTTCTTTGTGGCTTTATAAACTGAGCTAAAAGCTTTTAACCAAGGCAAAAAACCAGTCTCCGCGCTTAACTCTCTATGGCTATTATCTAAAACATCTAAAGACTCACTACTAGGCCAATGCTTTTTTAATTTAGCGTAGTAAGTAGCCACCCCGCCTAAACTAGGCAAATAATCAATTGTTATAAGTAATACTTTCATGAAAAATAATTAAAAAGCTTTTTTCTTGGCAAAAGCCTTGTATATACTTAAAATATCAGCTTTTCTAAAACCTTTCAACAAATAAAGTAAGGCAAAATAAACTAAAGAAGCCAAGACCATAAGAATTAAAATGTTAATATAAGGCTTGAAAAACTCTAAAAATAAGCCCATCACCAAACCAGATAACAGCACTTTAGAAAAAACTATTAAATTGTTTTTGCCTTGATAGACAATAGTTTTTTTAACCCAATAAATACCTAGGATAAACATTAAAAAATTAGTAAAGACCACAGTTAAACTGGCACCAATGACACCGAATTTAGGAATAAGAATCAAGTTTAAAACTATAGAAAAAATTGTAACTATTAACATATTGCGAGTATTTTGCTTTTGCCGATCACAAGCATTTAAAAGCGCGCCTATAGGATAATTTACAAAAATAAAAAATAAAGCCACTATAATTATCTGTAAAGGCAAAACTGCACTTAAATAATTATTTTGAAATAAACCAATAATCCTATTAGCTAAAAATATAGTACCAAACACAATCGGAACTGAAATAATAGTTAAATAATTCATAGCTCTAGAAAAAGAAACCCTTAGCTGTTTTTGGTCTTTAAGCCAATAGTAGCTTAAAGCTGGATATAGCGAAGCTGTAAAAGCTAGAGGTAAAAATTGTAAGGCAAAAATAATCTTAAAAGGTATTTGATAAATACCCACAGCTGTTTCCCCGGAAAATAAAGACAAAAGCACTGAATCTAAATAAGTGTAAACTCTTTGCAAAACTGCATAAGCAGCAAAAGGCCAAGCTAAAACCAGCATGTACTTTAAAAAAGTTTTTTCATAAAACAACTTAATTTTAACTTTTAGCTTTAACCTTAAAACCAACCAAGAATAAAGAAAATTAAAAATACTAGCTAAAGCTAAAGCTCCCATGATATAACGCAAGTCTAGACCAGAAAAAAGTGCTAATAAACCAAAAACCATAACTATAACCTGAAAAACTATAGAAGCTAAGCTTTCATAAAATAAATTATGTCGCCCTCTGCTAACCCCAAAAAAGGTCATAGTAAAGGAATCTAAAACCATGCAAATAGAAGAGATATAGACTAACTGTCTAGTTAAGTGTCCATAATCTAAAATAAAAACTGTGGCAACAGTGGCTAAAAGCGCTAAAGCTGATAAAGGAATTTTTAAAGCTAAAACTGAACCCAGTAGTTTGCTAGTCCTTTCAGGGGTTTTAGCCACTTCTCTAGTTAAAACATTGACTAGTCCCAGGTCTATAAAAATAGCAAAAATAGTAGTTAAAGAAATAGCTAAATAATATTTACCCAAACTTTCAGGGGCTAAATTTCTGGCTAAAATAGTAAAATAAGTAAAAGAAATAATCTTCTGGGCGACTAAAGCCAAAGTTAGGTAAGATGTGTTTTTAGCAATGTTTTGTATCTTAGACATATAAAGCTATTATAGCAATAAAAAACCGGTCTATAAAGACCGACTAATTTAAAACATAATTTAAAACATAAACTCTTGCTTTATTTTAAATCTTTTGCTATAATTTAAATCAATGCGAGAATATTTTCGCCTTTTTATTTTTAAAAAAGCTTATGAAAAAAGATATTCACCCAAAATACTATAAAGACGCTAAAGTAAGCTGTGCTTGCGGAAACACTTTTACTACCGGATCTACTGAGCCGGAAATTAAAGTTGAACTTTGCTCTAAATGTCACCCTTTCTACACTGGCAAACAAAAATTAGTAGATACTGCTAAGAGAGTAGAAAAATTCCAAGCTAAAATGGATAACAAAAAAAGTGTTGCCCAAGCTAGGCAAGGAAAAAAGGTTAAACGAGCTAAAAGAGCAGCTAAAAAAGCAGAAGACAAAAAATAAAACAGTGATAGACTGTAATTATTGTGCTATTTTTGTTACAATAATTATAGCTTATCACTGTTTTTTGTTAAATTAAAAGAAAAAACCGCCAACTTTTGCGCTGGCGGTATAACATGTTTAAAATTAAAAACCAAACACCAATAATAAATACTATTATAGTTTAACATTATTTCAATTTAAAAGCAATATGTATAAAGAATTAAAGGCTAAATTTAAAGAATTAGAGAAGAAACTTTCTGACCCCAGTTTAGTTAAAGATCAAAAGCAATTTAGAAAAATTTCTCAAGAACACTCTCAAACTAAAGAAGTCTATGAGATGATTTTGGAATTGGAAAAAATAAAGGTAGCTATAGAGGAAAATAAGAAAATAATAAATGATGAGCCGACTGGAGAATTAGCTGAAATGGCTAAAGAAGAAATTTTAAACTTAGAACCAAAAATAGAAAAACTACAAAAAAATATTTCTACTGAACTTAACCCTACTGATCCTCATGATAAAAAAAATGCTATTGTAGAAATTAGAGCTGGCACTGGTGGTGATGAATCAGCCCTATTTGCAGCTGATCTATTTAGAATGTACAATCGTTTTTGTGAAAGAAAAGGCTGGAAAATAGAAATACTGAGCTCTAATCAAATTGGCTTAGGTGGCTACAAAGAAATAATTTTTTCTGTATCTGGAAATAAGGTTTATGGAGACTTTAAATATGAGGCTGGGACTCACCGTGTGCAAAGAATACCAGAAACTGAGAAACAAGGACGTATACACACTTCCGCCGCTACTGTAGCAGTCTTACCTGAAGCTGAAGAGGTTGACTTGGAGATAAAAGCAGCTGATATTAGAATTGATACTTTTTGCTCTTCTGGACCAGGTGGTCAAAGCGTAAATACTACTTATTCAGCCATTAGAATTACTCATTTACCTACCAATACAGTAGTTAGTTGCCAAGATGAAAAATCTCAACACCAAAACAAAGAAAAAGCTTTACAAGTTTTACGCTCTAGACTTTTAGCTAAAGCTGAAGAAGAAAAAAGAGCTCAAGACTCCAGTGCTAGAAAAGAACAAATAGGATCAGGCGATAGAAGTGATAAAATAAGGACATATAATTTCCCCCAGGACAGAGTGACTGATCACCGCATTAAAGAGTCTTGGCATAATATTGTTAAAGTCATGGATGGAGATATAGAAGAAATAATTGAGGCTTTAAAAGAAGCGCAAAGACAATTAAATCAAAGCCATGAAAGTTCTTCAGCTTAAAAAAGAAATAAGTAAAAAATTTCAACAGGCTGGTTTTTCACAGCCTGTTTTTGAAGCTGAAAAACTTTTAGAATCTACTCTTGACTTAAACTCAGCCCAACTTATCACTGCTTATGAGAAAAATTTAAACTATTTTCAAGTTTTAAAAACTAGCTATTGGTTAAAAAAAAGATTAAAAGGAGTACCTTTAGCTTATTTAAACAAACAACAAGGTTTCTATAATCTAGAATTTTTGGTAAATAAAAACGTATTAATCCCCCGCCCCGAATCAGAATTATTTATAGATTATTTAAAAAACCAAGACTTTAAAAATAAAGCCATAATAGATATTGGCACTGGTTCAGGTTGTTTAATAATTAGCTTAATAAAAAACCTGAAAGCTGAAAACCTTGACTCTGACACCCTGCTTCTAGCTACTGATATCTCCGCTAAAGCTTTAAAAGTAGCAAAAAAAAATGCTAAAAAATATAATTTAGATAAAAAAATAATTTTTAAACCAGCTAACTTACTAAAAGCAGTAATAGAATCTAACTTGGATATAGCCAAAAAGGAAAGTATTACTATTATGGCTAATTTGCCTTATGTAGAAGAAAGTATTTGGCAAAGCTCAGCTAGTATTAAAAAAGAGCCTAAACAGGCTCTAATAGCTAAAGATAAAGGATTGTACTACTATAAGAAGTTAATCAAAGAAGTTAAAGACTTAAAAGCTAAATCAATAGAAGTTTTAATGGAAATAAATCCTCAACAAAAGCCAGAATTAAGTGATTATATAAAAAAAATTCTGCCTAAAGCAGAAATCACCATAATTAAAGACTTAAGCCAAAAAGATCGCTTAGTGGTTGTCAGTAACTATAACTAACCTCTTGATCAACCACTTCAATCCAGAAATTTCCTGGTAAAAAGACTACCTCTTCTCCATTTACATAATATCTTTCTCTAGCGCTAGCACTAGTTTGTTTCCAGCTACCCTCTTCACATTTACCTAAAAAACAAATAACAGCCTTATCTTCTCCCTGGCTATCTATTTTTAGCCTTAATTTTTCATCTACAACCTCACTGTTTACTTCTTTAATAATTACAGTTTTCGCGCTAATAATCTGACCACTAGCATCTTCATGTTTCTCTCCAGCTAAATTTCTAATATATTTCCCTGTTTTCTGATCATAAAGCCACAAGACTTCATGACTATCAGCAATATAGTCAATATTTATCTCTAAAGCCTCCTTAGCTTGCTTACTGGGACTAATATCTGCTTTAAATTGCCAGGAAATAAGGCTAGCTTTAGACAAATTATTTTTCTCTAAATACGCACTTAATTTATCAGAGCTGGTTATAACATTATGAGGAGCTGGACGAGAACTGTCACGCCAAAAATAGTCAGCATTATAGAACTCATTTAAATCAATAATATCTTTTTGAATAATATCAACTAAGGCTTCAGGGCTACCACCACAATGAACAAATAAAGCTGATAAAGGCTCTACCCAATCTATAAAATAAGGTCTAGCACTTCTAACTGGACCAATAGCTTCTATTTCCTGATCGGAAGAAAAAATTGCTAAGTATCTAGTAATACCTCCCTCTACTGGAACTTCATAAACTAACTTAGCCTGAGATAAGCCTAAGGCTGGCCTAGCATCTAAATGGTTATCTACAATTACAGCTAAGGGGTAACCTGAAGCCTCTGGTTTTAGCTCACCAGTTAAAATATCAGGCAAGCAATTATCACAGGTTTCTGCTTGTTGATCTGTAAAGTTATTTTTTAAGGGTAAATTAATCTTTAAATTCTGCAAGTCTTTGTCTTTAGCATTTAAATTAAGAAAGAAAATAATTAAACCAAATAAAATAATAGTAGCCACCACAATTACAAGTGACCAAAGCATCTTTTTAAATGATAAAATTTTATCAGTCTTTATTTTCATTCCCCCTTTTAATATATTGAATTTAAACTTCACTCTATTTATCTTCTTTTTTCTCTTCACCTTCAGTCTCAGCTTGCTCATCTTTCTTGCCCTCTTTTGTCTCTTCTGTGGCTCCCCCAACTTCTTCAGTGCTTGGAGCTGGCTCTTCCTCCTGTTTGGGCTCTATAGCACTTACCACCACTTCGTCGTCTTCATGTAATATTTCCATACCTTGAGGGACCTTTAAGTCTTTAACATGAATAGCTTCACCTATTTCTTTTAATTCCTCTAAGTTAACTTCAATATTATCAACTAAGTCTCCTGGCAAACACTCAACTTCAACATAATCTAAATTTTTCATAACTAAAGCTCCCTGCTCTTTCTCAGCTTTAGAAGCACCGATAAAGTGCAAAGGTATTTCAGTAGTAATTTTCTTTTTCATGTCCACCTGATAAAGGTCAACATGTCTAATTAAACTTTTAGTAGGATGAACTTGTACTTCTTTTACTAAAACCTTAAAAACATCTTGATCATTGACCTTTAAATCAATTAAACTAGATTCACCAGCTTTCTCATAGGCTTTTTCAAATTCAGACTTAGCTAAAGTTATTAGCTGATTGTCTGTACTAGGTCCATAAATTACAGCTGGAATAAATTTTTTATCAATTTTTTGTCCTTTTTCTCTGATATTAGCTTTTAAACTCATATGTTTTTTTAAAATAAAAAATAAACAATTAATCTGTTTATCAATATTTAATTTTAGATTGAATAATTATATTTTGCAATAACCCCAACAATATAAAGCTGGAGAGGATGGCGCTGCCACCATAACTAACAAAAGGCAAAGATATTCCCACTACCGGGAAAATACCTATGTTCATACCAATATTAATAAACATTTGAATAAAAATCAAGCCCAAGGCTCCTAAAACAAAATAAATAGCAAAATCATCTTTTAATTTACCTATTCTAATAAGTAATCTAGCAAAAATTACTACAAAAAATAAAAATAACAAAGAGACACCTAAAAAGCCTAATTCCTCTGAAATAACCGCAAACACAAAATCATTTTGAGCTTCAGGTAAAAATTTTAATTGAGATTGAGACCCAAAACCCACCCCCCTGCCCGTTAGACCACCTGAGCCTACAGCAATAATAGCTTGAGAGACATTATAGCCTTCTTCTAAAGAACTTTGATTTAGATTTAAAAAAGTCAAAACTCTTTGTTTTTGATAATCTTTAAAAAATACTAACCACAGACTACTAAAAATAATGGCTCCAGCTAGAATTACGGCAATAATATATTTCTTGTTAAAACCAGAAAAAAGTAGTAAAAAAAACCAAACAAACAGTAGAATAAAAGTTGAGCCAAAATCAGGTTGTAAAATCACTAAAAAAGCTAAACCAAAAGCTAATATTCCTGAGGATAATAAATGTCCAAAACTTTTAACTCGTGTAGATAAATTACTAAAATATCCAGCTAAGACTAACAGCAGTATAACTTTAACAATTTCTACTGGCTGAATACCAAAGCCTAATACATTAAACCAGCCAGTAGTACCTCTAATAGTGGAACCAAAAACTAATACTGCTATTAAAATTAAAACCGCTCCTAAATAAAAATATTTTCTCAGGCTTTTTAAAAAATAAATATCTATAAAACTTACCACAAACATCAAGATCACTCCCGCACCTATAAAAAATATTTGTTTTTTAAAATTTAAAAAACTTAAAGTCTCTTGACCTAAGGCAATACTATAGATTTCAATTAAACCAAAAAAACACAAAAGCAAAACTGATAAAAATAAAATCCAATCGAATTTTTTTAAATGCGATTTTAATTTAGCTAACATAAAAAAACTTAATAGCTGATATATATATCTGGATCAATAATATTTAAACTTGGCTGAATTTTAACTTCAGAAGCTTGAGAAATATTGCCAGGCCAAACTAAATTTACTGATTGACTCTCGCCAGAATAAAATTTATTTATAAGATACTTATTAGCTCCTACTACCTTAGAACCGTTTAAAATAACTATATTTAAAGGCACCTCCCAATAATTATAGGCAGTATTGTTAGTTATTTTAAACTCTAAACTATCTAGAGAAACTTTATTAGATAATTGATTTTTGTGAGAAGGTTTAAACATAACATCCTTTAAAGGAAAATCCAAATGTTCACTATAGTATTTTGCCCAGTCAGGATAAATATGTAAATTAACCCTAGACCAGGATAAATTTTTAATTACCAACTCCGCTGACAAGCTAGCATTTAAATTCTGAGATAGAGCTAATAAATATTTTTTTTCTAAAGGAAAAACAAAGCTTGAATCACAATAAATCTCTTCATTAAACTGTACAAAACAATAATCAAAAAAGGCGTAATAATTTTGATTAGGATTTTCCACTAAATTTACAATATCAAAAGAATCTTGCTTTCTAAGTATTTCTGGTTTATAGAAAATTAGATTTTGAGCTGAATTCTTGTTTCTATATTCTTCTGGCAAAGCCTGGTATTCGCTTAATTCTTTAAGCATTTGCTCGTCTCTAGATTTGCCCTCCAGTAGATAATAGCCGTAATGATAACCAGAATACATAAAAAAACCAGCGGAAACAAGTATTAAAACAACAATAATAGCAATAATAAATTTTTTACGATTGTTTATAAACCATAAACTAAAATTAAGACTTTTATTGGAAATACCTTCTAAGTCTTTATAGCCTTTTAAGTCGTAATCACTATTTTTATTTTTTCCCATAAAATGATATAATAATAACTACTTACATCATATCATATTTTAAAAATTTAAAAAATAAAGACTATGAGCCTTAAAACTCTTCATATTCCTGCTTCTGTGCCTAAAGCTAAAATTAAGGAATACAAAAAAAATTGGCGTATAGCCACTAAAGATAGTGGGCGCCTCATGTTGTTTGCTGGCGATCAAAAAGTAGAACATTTAAATGACGATTTTGTAGGTAAAGACATTCACCCTGATGATAGTGCTCCTAGACATTTATTTGAAATTGCTAGCCAGTCTCATGTTGGGGTTTTAGCTTCTCAATTTGGCTTAATTTCAGCTTATGCCAGAGAATATCCTAAAATTCCTTATTTAGTAAAATTAAATTCTAAAACTAACTTATTTGAAACTGACAACCCTATTAGTTTGGCTTGGCACTCAGTTAATGAAGTAGTAGAGCTTAAAGAAGCTAATGATTTAAATATTGTAGGAGTTGGTTACACTATTTATATTGGCTCAGAAAATGAGACTGCTATGTTAAGTGAAGCTGCTCAGATAATAAGTCAAGCTCATCAAGCTGGGCTCTTAGCTGTTATTTGGATGTATCCTCGTGGTCCACAAATTAAAAACGATGAAGACATACACCTTATAGCTGGTGGAGCTGGAGTAGCTGCTTGTTTAGGAGCTGATTTTGTTAAAGTTAAATACCCTTATAGCTCTAAAGCTAAAAATGTTCCTGAAAGTTTTCAAGAAGTTAGCTCAGCGGCGGGTAAAACTGGAGTTTTATGTGTAGGCGGATCTAGTAAAGATCCAGAAAAACTACTAGAAACTATTGAACAGCAAATTAAAGTATCTAAAACTAGAGGTGTAGCTATTGGTAGAAATATTCATCAAAAGTCATTACCCGAAGCTATACGTCTAGCTAATGCTATCTCTGCTATAACTTTATATAACTTCAGTCTCAAAGACGCTATTTCTATTTACAAAGGTAAAAAAGAATTAGCTTGGAAATAAAGATAAAATAGAGAAATAAATTGTAATTATATATAATATATATTTAGTGTTATATCTTAAAATATCTATAATACCAAACAAAAGCGCTTTAATTAGCGCTTTTTGTATAAAAAAAGGGACCTTTGCATTACGGTTTATGCTTGATCCCATGAAATTTTTTCCCCGCTTAGGTGAGGCCTCCTTTTTACTTAATATCGGTGGAGATCCATCCCTGATGGGGGGGGGTTCGGAAATTATTTACACTAGGTGCGGTAGGCTTTCCGGGGCCTTAGCCAGGTTGCCATTGGGCAGTAATGTTCCCCATGAGTTGGGGACGGTCGATTAGATCGGGCCACTTTGGCAACGGGTCGGACTTTCCAGCGAATATATATGCCTCTATTTTTCTTTGAGGCGATTCGATCCGGGTGTCGCTGGTAATACCGACTAATACTGGCTGAAAAACGGGTGGTGCCGGCGTGTAGGCGGTGCTCTGTATTGCGGGTGCCGTTATAGTTACGGCATATGAGAGCGAAGGCGCGAGTGCCAGCTAAAACTGAAAGACTTCTTTTAGGTATTACTAAATCATCTCTTACCACTGACAGCTTCTTGTCAGCTGCTTCTTTCCAAGAAACTCCAAGAGTTTTAATTGAAGCTGCTATAAATGGTAAGATAGATTACTTAGATGGTCTAAATTAATATAAATTAAGCGCCTTATTAGCGCCTAATTTATTATACTCTTTAATTGTTATTTAAAGCTTTTAGCTACTTAAATAATAACTTATACTATTTAAAGTCTTCTATTTCCTGTTTTATTTTTTTAATAAATTCAGCTTTTTCTATTTCAATCATATCTTTTTCTCCTCTTACTCTAATTGCTAATTTACTGGAATTAACTTCTTTATCACCAATAACTAGAATATAAGGAATCTTTTCTGAGGCAGACTTTCTAATTTTGTTACCAACAGTTTCATCACTAATATCAATTTCTGATCTAATCCCCTGCTCTTTAAATTCTTGGCTCAAACTCTTTACTGCTTCTATATGTTTTTCTCCAACTGAGATAAGTTTAACTTGTACTGGTGAAAGCCAAAGTGGGAAACGACCAGCATAGAATTCTATTAGAAAAGCCATAACTCTTTCAATTGCCCCTATAGAAGATCTGTGAATAACAATGGCTCTTTCTTCTTTGCCGGCTTGGCTAGTATAAACAAGCTTAAATCTCTCTGGCATAACAAAATCCCACTGAACAGTAAAGGCAGTATCCTCCTTGCCTAAGACATTTTTCATCTGTACATCTATTTTTGGACCATAAAAAGCAGCTTCAGCTTCAGCTTCTACAAACTTAGAACCCTTATCTTTTAATAGTTGTCTAAGACTACTTTCAGCCTCATCCCAGGCCTTATCGTTTTTGTGATATTTTTTCTCATCCTGTCTATCACCTAAAGACAAACGATACCAATAATCCTTGTCTGGTTCTAGACCTAGTTTCTGACAAACAAAATCTATTAAGTCTAAGACTCCAGCCACCTCTTCTTTAGCTTGTCTGTTATCAGCACAAATAATATGAGCATCAGCTAAACAAAAACTTCTTACTCTCATTAGTCCTGACAACTCCCCTGACTGTTCGTAGCGATAAAGCTTGGCTAACTCAGCCATTTTAAAAGGCAAATCCCTATAACTTCTAGGTTCAGTTAAATACATTTCAAAATGATGTGGGCAAGCCATAGGTCTTAACATAAACTCTTCTTCATCAATTTTAATAGGAGCATACATAGAGTCTTTATAGTATGGGTAATGTCCTGATTTTTTATATAACTCTAACTTAGCTAAGTCTGGGGTAATAACATGTCTATAGCCTCTTTTAATTTCTTCATCAACAATAAACTTTTCTAAAGTTCTGCGCATAGAAGCACCTTTTTCTGTCAGCATAGGTAAACCCTTACCTACTACATCAGAGAAAACAAACAAGCCTAGCTCCTTGCCTAGTTTTCTATGATCTCTTTTCTCAGCTTCCTCTAACATCTTTTTATAGTCTAAAAGCTCTTTTTTATTTAAAAAAGCCAAGCCATAAATTCTAGTTAACATTTCCCTGTTTTCATCACCTCGCCAATAGGCACCCGCTAGTTTAAATAAGGAAAAGGCTCTAGTATCAATTTGTTGAGTATTTTCAACGTGAGGACCCTTACAGAGGTCTACAAAGTCTCCTACTTGATAATAACTGACTTCTTTTTCTCCTGCTTTTTTTAAATCTTCTATTAGCTCCACCTTATATTTTTCCTCTAGCTTCTTTTCTCTGTCTATAGCCTCATCAATACCTAGAACAAAACTTTTAAACTCTAGGTTTTGATTAATAATTGCTTTCATGTCTTTTTCTATCTTTTCTAAGTCATCAGAGCTAATTTTTTCCTTACCAAAATCAATATCATAATAAAAGCCGTTGTCTATAACTGGACCAATAGCTAACTTAGCTTGAGGGTATAGTCCTTTTACAGCTTTAGCTAAAACATGAGACAGGGAGTGTCTAATTTTATGAAGCTTGTCTGCTTCTAATTTATCTTTTTCCATACTTTTATATTATTTATTTATTAATTTATTTATATTTAACTTAATAACCTAATATATGTATATTAACTTATTATATAAAAAATCCCGTTCCAATAATCTACATAAAAATAGATTACTAGAACGGGATTTCCCGCGGTTCCATCTAGTTTCTTGAGACTTATCTCAAGCCCTTAATTTAACAGTTTAGATTAGAAATATATAACTTCTAATTAAGATTTACACCTTATTATAGTTGGTAGCTATAACAATCACTGTAATTATATAATATCTTAAGTTGTATAAAGTGTCAACGATACTCCATCACCTTTTCTTCTAGCCTTAAATTTTAAAAAAGACTCCCTCAAAGGAGTCTATAAGCTTTATTTTTTAATCCATCTGCGCCACAACTGAAAAGTTTTAAAAACTAAAGCTATGGTTATTAAGTTAACAATCACCAAAGCCGTAATTTCCCAAACGTTAGCTTTTACAACCTCTAGTGTAACATTTATCCAGGCTGAAACTGAAAAAAACAACATGCACACAAATACAAAGGCAGAAAAAATTGAGTCAAACGTCAGATTTTGTTTTTTCATTATCTAAATTTTTAAGTTAAAGATCAAAATATTAATTACCTAAATATAATACAAACCTGACCGTAGGTCAAGCTTGTAAGAAACTAATTAAAGCGAAGTTATTAATCAATTTTAATCTCTATCTTCTCTGGTAAAGACGGAGCTGACTTTACAAACCCTGGGAAAAATTTAAGCTCAAAGGAATCTATCTCAGGAAAGTTCTCTAAATATTTTTCTATTTGCTCTCTTTTTAAATTAACTAACTGAGACCTATCTAAAATTTCTGCATTATCCTTTAAACTCATCTTACCAGAAAAAGAAATTTTAACCGTAGCCACACCATCTTTTAAATTATAGTTATCTAAATTATAGGTTAAATCTTCAGCTTTAAATTCTTGTATCTGTTTATCAGCAGGTATTAAAAGAGAAAGTTTGTTATAAGCTAACTCTCTAGCTCTTTCCTTTAAAAAAGCAATAATTACTACCTGACTCTCCGCTGTTATAGAGAACTCAGAAACATTATCACCTGGCTCAACTTCATAGTCAAAATCAGTTAAATCAGTATTTATATCATAGATAACCTCGTAATCATCAGAAAACATGCGTTTAGCTTCAGCTCTAACTTTGTTAATTAGTTTATTTTTAAGTTCCTGTTGAGCTTGAGCAATATCACTTGGTCTAACATATTTTTCTGTTTTGGTTCTATAGATAAAAGTTTCATTATTTTTAGCATAAATTTGATCCTGAAGGCCCGACCAAAGTCCTGGGATAATAAACTGAGTGGGAGAAATAGCCATTTCCGGCTTAACCTCTTCAGTATAAATTTCCACCTCCAGACTACCACCGGCCGGAACATTAACACTATCTTTAATACGGTAGAGCTTATCATCAGGGCTTAAAAGTCTAGTCGTAGCGACTAAGGCTTGATCTTTACTATAATTATTTATAATCGTCACTGTACCAGCAATCTCTTCACCAATAATTTCTTCGCCACTAGCTAAAAAAGTATCTTCACTTTCAGCTGTAATAGACATAACTGAACCAGAAAGAACTGAGTCTGAGTCTGGTTTGTTATAAACATCTAGAAGCACATTGTTATTAACAACTTCTTCAGCCGGGGAAATAGCAATGGTTAGCTTAGAAAAAGAAAAATAAACAATAGCTAAAAGCAGTATGGCTGTTAAGACTATAAATAGACGAGCTAATTTTTTATACAAACTAATAGAAGCAACTGGTTTTTTAACCTTAACTTCCCTTTCAGGCTCAACTGAATTCTCATAACCTTCCTCTAAAAACTCCTGATCTATTTGATTAGAAAGCTCTTGATAGAATTTTTTTTGACTATCAATTTGACTTCTATCAACAATTGGCTCAAAACCTAAATCAGTATTAATTGGTCTATCATCAACTAGCTCAGGCTCCTTTTCTAACTTAGGAGAAGTGCTAACCACTAATTTATGTTTTTTTGGTTTTTTAACTACTTCTTTTTCAACTATTTCCTCTTTTGGTTTTTCTGATTTTATTTTCTCCTCTATAGCGCCTGACTCTTTCTTAATTTGACTTAATTTGCTCTCTGATTTTTGTCTAATTTTTTTACTAGTACTGGTAGTGGGTTTTTTCTGACTAGAATTGCTTTTAGTACTTTTTTTAGGTTTTTTAGCACTACTAGTTGTAGTTTTTTTAGTAGTCTTTTTGCTAGTAGTTTTTTTCTTTTTATCAGTAGAGCTAGTTTTTCTCGCAGGCATAAAATAAAAGTTTAAAAAGTTTATAACTAGAAATAATTATAACATTTTTACTGCAACTCGACAACTTTAATTTTTTCAGGAAAATGTTTTTTTATCTTAGCTATTAAAAATAAGGAATTATCTACTTTAAAATTGGTTTTAATAATATTGTCGCTATAATGTTCAAACAAATAAACTTCGCTACTTCCTGGAAATTGTTGTAAAATTTCTAAAAGCTCAGAACTCTCTGCTTGACTTAAAGCGGTTTTTATAATTATCTTAAAGGGCTGAGAAAAACTATTAAGCTCTGTCTTTATTATCTCTTTTTTAGGGCTGGAATTAAAATTAGTAGAGCTAGGATTTTGATAAGCAGGCTTAGGTCCAAATTTTTTAAAGCCATTAGCAAATCTTTTAGCCTTGTTTATAATCGGAGATTTTTTAAATTTTTGCAGATCAGCTTCTAAAGTTTCCACTTTTAAAACTGTAGCTTTATTAGCTAAAAGCTTTATTTCCTGATCTTTATCAGACACCTTACCTTCACATAAAACCACCTGTCCTTCCTGCCAAATATCCTGGCTTGTTTCTAAAAGTCGAGGAAAAACTAAAACCTCTACATTATAAACCGCGTCCTCTATTTTCACAAATAACATAGATTGGTTAGTTTTAGTAATAATCTTTTTAATAGAACTAATAACTCCAGCCGTTTTTACCCCATCTTTATCTAAATGTTCTTTTAATTGACTCAGACTAACTATATAGCCATTTAGTTTTTCCTTAAATTCAGAAAAAGGATGCTCAGAGATATATAGACCTAAAAGCTCTTTTTCCCAGCTTAATTTTTCTGCTTGGCTAAGCTCACCTCCATTAGCTAATTTAATAGGTTGAGCTTTAATTTGAAAACCATTTTCAGATCCAAATAAACTAGTTTGACCACTAGCTTTTTCTTGAGCAGACTCTTTATTAATTTTTAATAAGGTTTCTAAATTATATAAAAGTTGACCTCTATCACCATAATTATCTAAACCTCCACATTTAATTAAGCTTTCCAAAGACTTTTTATTTAAATCTTTATCAGTTATTCTTTCTAAAAATTCATAAATATCCTTATACCTGCCATTCTTTTTTCTTTCTTCAATAATAACATCTACAATATGCTCACCTACGTTTTTTATAGCATTTAAACCAAAGCGAATAGTATCTACTTTTTCATCTTTTTTGGCTAATTTGTTTTCAGTAGTACCACTGGTTACGACTGTAAAAGAATCATAAGACTCATTAATATCTGGAGGCATAATATTTATCTGCATTTTTCTACATTCATCTATTTCTACCGCTATTCTATCAGTGTTGTGTTGATCAGCTGTCAGTAACGCCGCCATAAACTCCACTGGCCAGTGAGCTTTTAAATAGGCGGTTTGATAACCAATTAAAGCATAACAAGCGGCATGACTACGGTTAAAACCATAACCAGCGAAAGGTTCAATAAATGAAAATATTTTCTCTGCCAACTCACTATGAATTTGATTTTTAACACAACCTTCAACAAATTTTTCTTTTTGCTTAGCTAAAAGCTCAGGAATCTTTTTACCCATGGCTTTTCTAAGCACATCAGCCTCGCCCATAGTAAAACCAGCTAAATCTCGAGCAATTTGCATAACTTGCTCTTGATAAATAGCTACTCCGTAAGTTTTGTCTAATATATGCTCTAGCTTAGGATGAAGGTAAGAAACTTTTTTCTGTCCATGCTTACCAGAAATATAGTCAGGAATCCACTCCATAGGACCGGGACGATATAGCGCTACCATAGCAATAATATCTTCAAATTCACTAGGCTTTAACTCTCGTAAATATCTTTTCATGCCTGAGGACTCAAATTGAAAAACTCCAGTAGTATTACCTTCTTGAAATAAGTTATAAGCTAACTCATCATTTAAAGGTATACTTTCAATATCAATGTCTTCTCCTCTAGTGTTTTTTATAATCCTCAAAGCTGACTCAATAATGGTTAAGTTTTTTAAACCTAAAAAATCCATCTTCAAAAGCCCTAAGTCTTCTACTGGATGTAGGGAATATTGAGAAACAATACTTTTATCTGAAGAAGAAGCATATTGAAGTGGCACATGCTCATCTAAAGCATCTTTGGTTATAAGTACCCCGCAAGCATGGGTGGAGCTATGTCTGGAAACACCCTCTAAACGCATAGCGTAGTCTAAAATTTGTCTAGCTTGAGAGTCATTGTCATAAGCTTCTTTTAACTCTGGAACTATTTTTAAAGCTTCTTTAATTTTGGAAAACATCGGAATAGCCTTGGAAAGTTTATCACAAAACTCATAAGGCACATCTAGAACTCTACCTACATCTCTAACAGCCGCTCTAGCCGCCATAGTTCCAAAAGTAATTATTTGCGCCACTCTATCATGGCCATATTTATCAGCTACATATTGAATAACTTCATCTCTTCTAGTATCGGCAAAGTCCATATCAATATCAGGCATGGAAACTCTTTCTGGATTTAAAAATCTTTCAAATAGCAAATCATAATGCAAAGGGTCAATATTAGTAATACCAGTTAAATAACAAACTAAAGAACCGGCCGCACTACCTCTGCCTGGACCTACCACTATTTTATTGTCCTTGGCCCAATTAACAAAATCAGCCACAATTAAAAAGTAGGAAGGCCAACCCATTTTCTCTATAACCTTTAATTCATAATCCATTCTTTCTTTTAGCTCTTGAGTAGCGCTATTATAGTCACAGGCAAATCTTTTCTTAAGTCCTTCTTCGCAAAGGTAACGTAAATATGAATTTTCATTATAGTCACTTGGCACCTCAAAATAAGGTAATTGGGTTTTACCTAATTCAATTTCTACATTACATTTTTCTGCTATTTTTACAGTATTTTCTATAGCCTCAGGTACATGAGAAAAAACCTCCACCATCTTTTGATTACTCTTCATAGAATAATCTTCCCCTAACATGCTCATGCGATCACTATCGTTTCTTTTCTTTTTATTTTGCAAACAAAGTAATATATCCTGAGCTTCATCATCTTCAGTTTTTAAATAATGAATATCATTAGTAGCTACTAGTGGTATTTTTAGCTCTTTACCTAATTTGATTAAAGTTTCATTAATTTCAGCTTGGCCTTCAAGTTGAGGATGATCCATTAATTCTAAATAGAAATTATCTTCACCAAACAACTCTTTATACTCTAAAGCTCTTTTTTTAACTGTTTCTAAGTTTCCAGATCTAATTAGTTGAGCCATTTCTCCACCCAAACAAGCACTCATAGCAATTAAACCTTCACTATGTTCTTTTAAAATTTCCCAATCTATTCTAGGTTTGTAATAAAAACCTTCTAAATGCGCTTTAGTGGTTAGTTTAATAAGGTTTTTGTAACCAGTATTATTTTTCGCTAAAAGCACTAAATGATAGTTTCTAGCATCATCTCTAGTAGCCTTATCAAAACGACTGCCTCTAGCTAAATAAGCCTCTACCCCTATAATGGGTTTAATGCCTTCCTTTTTACAGGTTTGATAAAAGTCAATAACCCCGTACATATTACCGTGATCAGTAATAGCCACAGCTGGGGAGCCCTGCTCTTTAGCTCTTTTTACTAACTCAGGTATCTTAGTTAAGCCATCAAGTAAAGAATAGTGGGTATGATTGTGGAGGTGGACAAAGCTCATAATTAATTTAAATATTTTTTAGCATCTCTTTACTATCATAATACCAAAAGCAACAATTAAAAACTAGTTTACAAATTAAAAAAAATATTGCTATATACAAAAAAAGCTTTAATAGGCTTTAAACATGGATTAATTTAGTTGAATTAAAAAAACCACCTGCTTTATCTTTATAAAGGGTGGGATTTTGAAACTTAGGAAGAATATCGAAAAGACTCAAAACTTATATATACACTAATAATGATATTAAACTTTTATGCTTTCTTAGATAAAGCAACAATAGTAAATCCAATCCCAGATAAAATAGCGGTAATGTCATAAGCTAAAATACTTCCATTATCAGAAATGTTTATTAATCCGTTAAGTACTAACAAGCCAGCGATAATAAGCAATGAGATTTTTATTGTTTTGCTCATAGTGTTATTTAAAAAGTTAAAAAATGGATTTCAGATAACGTCAGGGATATGAGAAGTTGCGACCGTAGGGAGCAATTTGGGTGGAGAAGTCTGCAAGACTTCGTAACCTCATAATCCTTGTTATATTCCCCTCAGGGCTGAAATTTAGTGCAACGTCCCGAAGGGAAATTTCAGATTTACAAGGGTCGACCTTTAGATTAGAATAATTTTTTAATTTTTTCAATATTTAATTCTGTGAGACTATTAACTATCAAATCAGCATGTTTTAATTCCTCTATAGAACGGTTCTCTGTGATTACTCCTATAGTTTTCATTTTTGCAGCTTGAGCGCCATCAATTCCATTTTTTGCATCTTCAATTACTACACAGTTATCAGGTAAAACCTCTAATCTTTTTGCGGTTTCTAGAAAAATATCTGGATGTGGTTTATGATTGCTAACCTCTTCTGAGGTTAGCAATATATCTAGTTCATTAAAAATATCGATTAATTTTAAGAATATTTCTGCTCTATATCTTAAACTTGAAGTTGCTACTGCAATTTTTATATTGTTCTCTTTAGCTTTTTTAATGAATTCTTTTATTAAAATTTTAGGTACTAGCTCTTCTTTTAATAATTCTAGTTGATATTGAAACGCTTCTTTGCTAAATTGTTGAATGTTTAATTCTTTTGGTATTTGAGGATATTCTTCTTTCATCATCTGTAATTGATCTCTTAACGAACGCCCTAGATATTTTTTCTTGTTTTCTGGGTTAAGTTTTACACCGTATTTTTCTAGCACTTTATTAAATGATGTAGAAATAGCACCTTCAGATTTTACTAAAACACCATCCATATCAAATATTAATGCTTCAATCATAATAAATTAAAAAATTATAAAATATATAAAGTTATTGGCCTACCCTTGTAATTTAATATAACGTTAGGGATATACGAAGTTTTTCTGGAACGAAGTGGAAGAAAAATTTGAGTGAAGCCCGAGCCGAGGGCTGAACCGTATATCCCTTGTTATACGCCCCGACGACTGAAAGGAGGAGAGCGCAGCGTGGCACGAAGCGTAGCGGAGTGAGTTCAAAAAATATTTTTCGTTCTTAATTCTCATGATAGGCTTTCTTCAATTCTTATAAATTTGATTTTTTTCGTTTTGAAAAATGAAAGAGGGGTTAGGGGTGAATTTCATTTTTCAAAACTTGAAAGTTATATTATTCTTCCGACTATAGGGATTTTGCGAAATACAGAACTGAAGCCCCAACTCAAAACTAAGGCTCCAAAAAAGACTATAATACCTTTAGTAATTGCTGATATATTGATTCCGAGTAAAATAAATTGTAGTCCTGCTATAAACATATAATGAAAAATATAAATTCCGAAAGCATTTTTATTCAAACTATCCATTAATAAATTTCTTTTTTTAGTATAACGCAGGAAAAATCCTATTGTAGCAAAACTAAGAGATACACAAGATAGTGGGAAAAAGAATAGAAAAGAGATTAAACCAATAATTAAATAAATCCACCAAAATTTTGTGAAACTTGAATTTGGTTTGAACATAGTTTTTTCAAGACCATACATTCCTAAAAATGTCCCAAATAAAAAGAAAATAAAATAATGCAATACTCTAGAGCCTTGAACAGTAAATGGACCAACACCGATCCATGAACCTCCAAAGATCAACAATAATGGAAAAAACGATATAGTGGAAATTAACAATAAGGCTATAAAAAGATATACTGGATGTTCGAATATTTTTAAATTTTTTATTCTATTTTCTATTTTAGGTCTGAAGAATAATAAAACTACTATAAGGTTAAATAAAAGAAGTACCCATAAAAACCAAAGAGGACCTGATGCAAAAAAACCAGCTTTAGCATATTCTAACCAAAAACCGAAAAAGCTTAGGGCAGTATTTCCATTTATTGACCATTGCAAATGTGCAAAATAATAAGCAATAGGAATTATTGTTGGTACAAAAAGTAAAAAAGGAACCCCTAATCTTACAAATCTATCCTTAAAGAATTTCTTTGTTCCTTTTCTTTCGTAGCTATTATATATAAACAATCCAGATAAGAGGAATAGCAAACTCATGAAATACTGGTCATTTATTGTAAGAATTATATCAAAAACCCAAGATTTTGCAGTATCAAATATTGGATTTAATAAATTGGTAGATGGAACAATATCTGCAACAAGATACTCCCCAGAATAATCAATAAATGTCACATATGCTAAAATTGCATGATGTAAAACTACAAGAATAATTACAAAGGTTCTAAGATAATCAAATGCGAGTATCTTTTCTTTTTTTAATAATTTTTCCTGAGTCATTGAATCCTCCATAATAAATTAAAAGTTATAATTCTTATATAAGTTTTGTCTTTAAAAAACAAATTGTTTTCGGAACGGAGTGGAGAAAACACCATTATATTCCACTCTGAAAGCCTATCATTCCTTATTTTTCGTTCTAACTCTTATGATAGGCTTTCCTTTTCTATAAAAAATTTACTGAGATACTTATGAACGACTTTTTCGTACAAGACATAATAACCAAAATATCCCAGTGCTACTCCGCCTAAAAATCCTATAACCGTGTGAAATTTCAATAAATATGTTCCAGTCGCACCAATAAATGCGATAGGTAAGAATATCCAAAACAATGTCTTCCAATGTTTGCGAAGGAAAATACCCATCAACATAAGTGGTGCTACATGTAGACTAGGAAAATCTCCAAGAGGAGTACTCGCTCCATATAAGTTTTGCAGTGTTTGGAATGCTCCTTCATATATCAAATAATATGCTGCGTATTCGTCATATGAAGTAATCATAACTTCCGAAGCAGTTGTCGGAAAAACAATATAAATTGCCAAAGCAATCAGCCACATACATATAATGGCAAGATAAAACGAAATGACTTGAACCACGCTAATTCTACGATTAAAGGCAAAAAATATTCCTGAAAATGGAACAAATAGGAGAACGATTAGATATGGTAAAAAAGTGTACATTTCTGGAGGAGTCAATGTATCCAAGAAAGTTTTGAGAGAGATGGGTTCAAAGAGCCTTCCGCCTAGCTCAGCAATTGGTTGATATAATGTGGACACTATAACCAAGAAAATGAAAAGTAGAATAAAAACCAGAAGTTTCAACCAAATACTATGATTAAGTTTTTTTGATATTTTTATAGAGAAAGCCTTTATCTTTTCTTTTTTTAATAAATTTTTCTGAGTCATTAAATCCTCCATAATAAATTAAAAGTTATTTGTATTATATAAGTTTTGTTACCTTTTTCAATTTATAAATAAATCGTTTTCGGAAAGAAGTGGAGAAAACACCATATTATCCCCCTCCTTTTTTTAGAAAAAATCAAATTTATTCCTCTTTGAAAGCCTATCATTCCTTATTCTCCGTTAGAAAAATATTTTTTGAATTGCGTATAACTAGTTTTTATCTAAACTTTATACTTTAATAATAACAAATAATGTACATTATCGGAAGATTTATAAGACTCTGACTAACAAGCTAACTTATGAGTAGCCTTATAAACAAAATTTAAAATATATTTAGTTATTTAACTTCTCTTGCCAAGACTTAATGCTTTCAAAAAATCTTTCTTTGTTTTCCTCTTTAATAGGTTCACCTGGAGGTAGTACCTCTAAAAGAGGATTAATTTTAACTCCATTTTTAACCATTTCATAATGAAGATGAGGTCCAGTAGAAAGTCCTGTTGAACCTATATAACCAATAATATCTCCTTGTTTTGCTTTTTCTCCGTAGCTAACAGCAAACTTTGACATATGGCCATAGTTGGTACTATAAGTTCCATTGTGTCTAACAGAAACCATATTGCCATAAGAACCATTATATTTAGCCATAACTACCGTTCCATCGCCTACAGTCCTTATAGGGGTGCCATAAGCGGCTGCGTAGTCAATGGCTCTATGACCAGTAGAAATATTAAAAGCGCTAATATATCTTAGTCCTGTAGTAAAGCCTGAAGAAATATATTTAAAAGCTACCGGGGCTTTCAAAAACATTTTTTGCACAGAGTTTCCTTCTCTGTCAAAATAGCCTTTATTATCTTCACTTTCTTCAAAATAATATACTTCATAGTTTTCCCCCTCATTAACATATTTAGCAGCTAGAAGCTGGCCAGGCATAATATAATTACCATTTAAATATCTTTCTTCATAAATAAACTTGAAAGTATCACCAACGCGAGGATCCATGGCGAAATCTAAACTCCATTGAAAAGCATTAGCCATCTCTATAATCGCTCTTTCATCAACATTATTTTCCAGTGCCCAGTTATATAGACTAGACGCTAGCTCACCTTCTTTTTCAACTACCTTTACTTCATAATCAATGGCTTTAACTTCTGCCTGCCAAATATTTTCCTTTACTTCAACTTCCTCAGTGCTAGAAGCCTTTAAATCTGCTACAGTTGGAAAATAATTTAAATTTTTTACCACTAACTCAGACTCAGAATCAATACTGTAGAGCAAACTTTTTAATTCTTTGCTCCCTGGATCAAAAAACAATTTAATTTCTTTACCAGCTCTTAAACTAGCTAAATCATAGGTTTCTAAAGAAGACTCATAAATTTCATTAGCCAGACTAACTGATATACCTGAGCTTTTCATGAGCTCGCCATAAGTTTGACCATCTTCTACTTGTATAATTTGAACAATGTCTTTTGGAGTCTTGTTTTCATCATTTTCACTTTCTAAGACTGTCTCTGCCTCACCTAGTTTTTCCTCATTATCTTCAGCCTGGATATTTTTAAAATAAAAAAAGCCAGCAGAAATTAAGATTATTAAAAATATTAAAATAGTTACTTTATTAGTTATTTTCATAAATATAGAAATAAAAAAAAGCTGAAAAAATTCAGCTTTTTTTAATTTTTTAAGGTTTCATGGGCACTACTTCTCTTTCTAAACACTGCCAGCCAGCCTTATGTTCATCTCTATAGTTAAATCTTAAACTATCAGCATCATTTTCAGTATTAGTTCTAAAGTTAGCACACAGCTCATAACTATCTTTATCTATAACCCTATAACCAAAAGGTTCCTGAGTTTGTGGGTCCAGTAATTGCTTAGGACCTAAAAACTTCTGATCAAGCGCTTCTAAGCTGTCTGGTAACTCTCCTTTTTCGCTGTAATAACTATCTACAGCTATAGATATCTGATTGAAATTATTTAAAATTAAATTATCTAACTTGTTTTGACGTGCTTTCTGAGGTGACTCCATGATAAGTAGGCTTAAAACTAAAGCTGTTAAAGTTACTGCTATAAATATAATTCCATAAATCTTAAAGCTTAAAGGGGTTATTTGGGTTTGCGTTCTTTTAATTTCAAAAATATAGAAACTTAGAACTAAAGCTGAAATAACAATAGCAGTCAAAGCCTTTAAAGCAAATCTAAGACTTAACTCACCATCTAAAAAATTATTTAATAGCCCTATTAACCAGCCCATAATAACCACTGAAGCTGTAAATATAATTAGATATAGTAACCATTTTCTAAGTGAAGCTGATAAACTTAAATTTCCCTTCTTTAAATTCTTTTCCAGAAAATAAGAACAAACAAAGTATATGGGGGCAGAAATTAACAGAGCTGAAAAAGCAAATTTAACTTGAGCATCAGAAAAATTACCCTGATAAGAATAACTTAAAAAGTCCGGCACATATTTGTTGATAAACTCAAATACAATCATACCTACCCCCAAAGCCACCATAACTAGTGAAGCTAAAGATAGAAGGTATAGAAAAGTAAATTTTGCTGGATGATGTTTGCTTTTTATAGACATAAAAACAAAAAATTATTAAAAATCAGCAGGATCTTCTTTCATCATATTAACACTACCTGCTAAACTATCACCAGGTTCAAGAAAAGAAATTAATTGCTTTAAAATAGCAGTGGCTTGCTCAGGATCTTCGTGCTGACTAATTAAAATTTCTAATGCTTCCTTAATTTGGTCTTTATTAGCTTCTATCGTAAAACCAAGACTAATAATATAATTTTCTACATCAGACATATATGCCTCAATCTTCTTAATTTCTTCATTTCCGGTTTCTGGTGTAAATTTTTGTGATTCTAAACTCATAAGATTATTGATTAATTTTATTAATTATTTACTATTATTTGTTAATTATTAAATACCTTTAACTATTTGTTTATTATAGCAAAGAAAATAAAAAATAAAAGCCTTACTGAACTTGCTTACTTCTAACAATCTTTAAAAATAACTCAACTGATTCTTTATCTGACTCCGGGGTTAACTCTAAAGCTTTTAAAGCATATTTTTCAGCTTTTTCCCAATTACTTAAAGTAGCTTGAAGTTTAGCTAAATTCATCCAATTTTCTTGACTGGGGTTAATTTTAGCATAACGCTCATAGACTTGAGCGGTTTTTTCATGATTTTCTTGCTCAATATAATGATTAACAGCTAAAGCTAAAATGGGGCTATTGTTTAAATAAGAAACGCCGCCTTTTTCTAAGCATTTATCCATAAATGGCCAGGCCTCTTCTTTTTTATCAACCACTAAATAGGCTTGGTTAGCTTGACAATATGATTTGCTATAGTCAGGATTTAAACTAATAGCCTGAAGAAAATTTTCTAAACCTTGCTCTTTTTCTCCTAAGTTTATAAGCAACTGTCCTTTAAGCCAATAAGTATCAACTCTATTAGGACTAGTTAAAATAGCCTTGTCTACATTCTCTAGAGCTAACCTCATGTATTTTTGGTAATTATCATTGTCCTCACTATAGACAGAAGCTAATTTATTATATAAATAAGCTCGATTTAAGAAGTAGGCATTGTTTTCAGGAGATATTTCTAAAAGTTCAGCATTAAAGTTTAATAAAGTCTCTAAAGAATTTATTTTTTCCTCTTGGCTTAAACCATTAAATAACCCCTGAGTGTCTTGAGCGGCTAAGAAAGTAACAGCATAATACATGTCTCTTTGAAAAGGATGTTTTATTTTTAAACCTTGCTTGTAAGTCTCTAGACCAGGCACAATTTGTCCAGCTAAAATTTGTTTATAACCTGAAATGCCCATAACAAAAGACTGCATAGGTCTAACATTAAACCAATAAGCTATAGCTAAAAATATCAGTAGCAAAGGAATAAGCAACCAGTCAACTTGTTTTCTTTTAGCTTCTGCTTCCAGCTCTTTATATTTATAATTTTTTTCCTGAGGTAAAAACTGCTCTTTATTAGCTTTTATATGGTTAAAATAAGCTAATAAAATCATAAAAGCCATAAACACCGATAAGGTGTCAAAAATACTTAAGTTTTGGATAAAGTAAGCACCGAAAGCAGATAATATAACTAACAAAACTAAAGATAAAGAAGAACGTAGAAAACCAGGATAATTTTTCTTATAATAAATAAATAACTTCAGCCAATAGATAAAGATAAGAACAAAAATAGCTAAATAAGGAATAATTCCCAAAAGCCCAGTAGTAACTAAAACTTCTAGCAGATTATTATGCACTCTATCAAAGCGAGTTTCATTAGGTGCATGGTTATAAAACTCAGCCTCAAAATATTTATCAAAGGTGGGGGTGAAATTACCAAAACCAACCCCAACTACGGGGTTATCTGAAAAACCTTGCCAAGCTGCTTGCCAAGATAAAAGTCTGGTTTGAAAAGTGTTTTTTTGCCAAGAAATTTGCCTTAAAACCTTATTGTTCTTCACAAAAGAAGCTTGGGGAAAACTAAAAGATAAGGCAATAATGGCTACAATTAAAACTGACAAAATAATTGAGCTTAACTTCAACAGCTTGTTTTTATAAAAAACAGCTACTAAAATAAGGCCTATAAATAAACTAGCCCCTAAACCTATAAATGCCCCAGTAATATCAGCAGCGACAAAAGCAGGAATGAAAAAAGCCCAAAAAGCTAAATAAACCCATTTATAAGGTTTATAATCTTTAACTATAAAAATTAAAGCAAAATAAAGGTTGAAAATTAAAAAAGCGGCAAAATAAGCCTCATTACCTAATAAAGATCCCGGCTTAAGATTGTAAAAACTATAAACACTCATAATAAAAGCCACAGCCAAAGAGCTTAAAAACAACCACCGCCACTCCTGCCAGCTTCTAAAAGAGATCTGTAAAATAAAGTAAAATAAAACTAAATGTAAAATCTGCCAAAAACTAAACATTCTCTCAGCATTACTAAAGAAGCTAATTAGAAAATCTGAACTAAAAAAAGTAGAAACTAAAATTGCTCCTAAATAAGCTAACAAAAAATAACTTATTAAATTAAATTTTGGTCTAAACTGAGGATATTTAATTAAAAAAACTAAAGAAACAGCACTTAAAATTTCCACAATAATGTTAAAAGTTAACTGCTTTGAACCAATAAAAGGAAAAAAGATGTTAGAAAAAAACAATAATAAACTTAACACAGCCAAGCAACTTCCTACCTGTAAAATACGCAAATAATACTTATAATTCATATTTTTATAAACTAAAATCAGGCTTAAATTCCTGCTTTTTTAATCTCCTTCTTTATTGTAATAATTTTAGCATAATTTTTCAACAAAAACCTCTCCTTAACTAAAGCAAAAATAAACATAGCTATAATTCTAAAGACTATAATCAGTTTAGAACTAAAACTTTGTAGATGAAAATATTTACAATAAAGTAAGTGCTGATTTATAAAAGACTGGCTACGACCAAAACGACTTTGTTTGTCCCTACCTTTAAAACTGAAGAGAAACTTACTGCTTTTAGAGCTTAAACTTCTGTCATGGGCTATTTGTGCTTCTAAGACTGTCATAGTTTTTTGACCTTTTAGTTTCATTCTATAGGCTAAATCAACATCTTCTTTGTAGAGAAAAAAGCGTTCATCAAAGTAACCATAACTACTCTTTACTGCCTTCAAACTCTCTAAGCGAAAAAGACCAGCCGCTCCTGAAGGCGCTAAAATTTCTTTACTAAAACTCTCTCTATTAAACTCACCTTGAGCTTTGTCTATAAATCTTAGTCCTTTTTTTTCAATAATACCTAAACTATCTATTTTAGGACCAAAACTTACCTTAGGGAAAGGCCAGTTAAAAATCTTAGGACTGACAGCGGCTAAAGAAGGATCTGCTTCTAAAGCTTGTTTTAATAAAGAAATTGCTTGAGATGTAATTAAAGTATCTGGGTTTATAATAAAAAAATAATCAGCCAAAGAATTAGAGGCTGATTTAATCATTAAGTTATAAGCTTTGGCAAAACCTAAATTAGATCCACTGGATATAATTTCAATGCTGGGATAATTTTTTTGCACATAATCCAAGTTGTAGCTAAAATTCTCGCTATTATCAACCATTAAAATTCTAGCTTGCGCATCAAACTCTAAAGCTTTTTTTAAACTAGGCAGAAAATAAGGCAGATATTTTAAACTGTCTTTATTGTAAGTTATAAACCCAGCAGTAATACTCATATTAAAAACTCATTTTATCTGCTAATTTCTCTTTAGCCACATTTTGAGCAGCTAATAGACTGTCAAAAGTACCTGCATCAAGCCAAAGCCCTTCTACCTTCGCTGCTTCTAACTCACTTTTTTGCAAGTACCAATTATTAATATCGGTTATTTCTAACTCTCCCCTTTTACTAGGTTTAATGCTTTTAGCAATTTCCACTACCCGGCTATCATAAACATAAAGACCAGTAACAGCAAAATCACTTATCCAGTTTTTTGGTTTCTCCACTATAGTCTCAATTTTTTCTTCTTTATTAAACTTAACCACACCAAAACGTTCAGGGTCAGGTACCTTTTTAACAAACACTTTACCCCCGCCTTTAAAACTATTAATTTCCTTAGAAAAGTTATCCTCAAAGATGTTATCCCCTAAAATCATGGCCACGTCTTCATCATCTATGAAGTTTTCTCCAATTAAAAAAGCCTCAGCCAAACCCTTAGGTTCATCTTGAATTTCATAAGTAAATTTAACCCCAAAATCCTTACCTGAGCCTAAAAGATTTAAATAATCACCTGCTCTTTCTGGAGCTACAATTATTAAAATCTCTTTAATACCTGCTTGAATTAAGGTATGTAAAGGATAATAAATCATGGGTTTATTATATATCGGCAACAATTGCTTACTTGTAATTTTTGTCAGAGGTGAAAGCCTAGAGCCTGAACCTCCTGATAGAATAATTCCTCTCATAGTTATAAATAATATTTTTTTAAGTAATTTTCCAAAGACTGTTTCCAATAAGGCAAAGGTTTCATTTTAGTGTTTTCCAATAAAGAATATTTAGGTCTAGGTGCTGGTCGCGGAAACTCTTGCCCACTAACAGGTATGATAGTAATTCCTATTTTTAAAACCTTAAATAGAGCTTGTGCTGCCTGAGCCCAAGTAGCCTGCCCTTTATTTATTAAATGATAAATACCAAAAGGATAATTCTGAGAAATTAAATAATTTGTATATTTAGCTAAATCAGGCGTATAAGTAAAGGAACTAATTTCTTCATCTACCACTTTTATTTCTGCTTGTTTTTTAGAAACTTCTATCATAATATCAAAAAAGCTCTTTTTAGTAAAAGAACTTTTACCTTGAGGTCCAAAAAGTTTAGAGGTCCTAATTAAATAATGTTTTAATCCTAAAAGTCCTAATTTAATAACATGCTCTTCTCCTTTCGCTTTTGTTAGACCATAATAATTAACTGGATTAGGTATATCCCACTCTGAATAAGGAAAATCTCTATTTTCTTGGCCAAAAACATAATCAGATGAATAGCTTATAAGTAAATAATTATTTTCCAAACAAAGCTCAGCTAAAAACTTGGGTAAAAGTATATTTAAATGCTCAGCTAAAACTTTAACCTCAGCATCAGTTTCACATTTATCAACATTATTATAAGCAACCGCATTAATAACTACATCTGGCAAATAAGAATTAATCTTATTTTTCAATTTTTTTAAGTCAAAAAAATCAGTATTATAAGAATCTAAACCTAATACTTGATTTCTATCATTGAAAACCTGTAAAAGTTGGGTACCCAGATTTCCATTTGAACCTAAAATTAAAACTTTCATACAAATATTTAGTGCAACCAAGATTGATTCTGTCTAACTAATTTACTTTCAGCCTCTAAAGGGTTAGCCATAATCTCTTTAACTACTTTTTCCATTCTAGAGCCTTGAGAGCCTTTTACTAAAACAATATCATTTAACTCTACCAGTTCTTGCAAAAAACGTCCAGCGCTATCAGAGTCATTAAAATAAAAACATTTGTCTTTATCAAAACCAGCTTCTATGGCTCCCCTTATTATCCCTCTAGCTTTTTCACCCACAGCAATTAAAACATCCACTACTTTTGAAGCTTCTTCCCCTACTAATTGATGTCCTTTCTCTGTATAAGATCCTAATTCTAACATCTCGCCCATAACTAAAATTTTCCGAGAATTAGAAAATTTCATTTTAGATAAAAAATCAAGAGCAGCCAAAGTAGACTCTGGTGAGGCGTTATAGGTATCATCAATAATATAAGTATGTTTAATGCCACTAATTATATTAAGTCTTCCAGGGGGCATGGAAAAATCAGACAAACTAGATAAAATTTCCATTAAATTCAGACCTAATCTTAAACCTGTTAAAATAGCCGCCATACCAGCATAAACAGCATTTAAATTTGAGGCTTTTTTAAGAGATAAGGGAACTAAAGATCCTTGCCATTCTAATTTCAAATTAAGGCCACTGATTTTTTCTAAACTAGGCTCTTGTGAAGCAAAATTAGAGAAATTATAATTTAAATCTACTGCTTTTAAATCAGCCCCGATTTGCAGTCCATAGAAAAATACTTTAGCTTGACTTAAAGATTTGAACTGACGACTTAAAGGATTGTCAAAATTTAAAATTGCACTTCCACTTTTACTTAAACTTTTTACTAATTTTCCCTTTTCTTTAGCTATAGCTTCTACTTTTTTAAAAAACTCTAAATGAGAATGACTAACAGAACTAACAATAGCAATATCAACCTTAACTATACTAAGTAAATAATCCATATCATTAGGTCTATCTACGCCCATTTCCAGAATCAAAATATTAGGATAATTATTATCTTTTATTAAAATAAGTTTACAAGCTTTTAGAAAAACCAAAAACCACCCCCAAAAATTTCTTCCTGGTGATTCAGAAATACCTATAATAGTGAGAGGCAAACCAATCTCATTATTAAAATTTTTATAAGTAGATCTACATTTGAAAGGGCCAGATAAAACCTGAAAAACAGCCTCTTTAGTGCTAGTTTTTCCAACTGACCCAGTAATACCTACCACTTTGGGTTGATATTTTTTTAAAATTAATTTAGAGAAAAATCTTAAAGTTTTTTGTAATATCTTTTTCATATATTTTTATTTCCTATCTATCTTGAGGAATTTGATAATATTTTAATAAAAAGTCAGCAATATCACTAAAGACTGGTGCAGCTGAGTCAGCGGAAAACTTTACTGCCTGGGGATGATCTAGTTTTACTAGAACTACAAAAGCTGGATTATCAATTGGGGCAATACCTACAAAACTATGAATAAAATTATTTTCACTATATCCGCCAGAATTAGCCACTTGGGCAGTCCCAGTTTTTCCACCTATATAATATCCAGGCACTTTAGCCTTTATGGCATGGCCAGATTCTAAAACATTAACTAACATAGCTGAAGTTAAACTAGCACTCTTTTGGGAAATAACTTGCCTAATAATTCTTGGTTGCACAACTTCAGAGTTACCATCAGAAAATTTAATTTCTTTAACTAAATATGGCTTCATTAAAGTGCCTCCATTAGCTATAGCTGCATAAGACATTATCATTTGTAGGGGAGTTACAGCTATGCCTTGACCAAAAGAGGCTGTAGCGGCGTCGACTTCTTTAATATTATTTTCTAAAAGATTATTTATGTTTCCAGTAGCCTCTGAGCCTAATTCGATACCACTTTTTTGACCAAAACCAAATTTTTCTACATACTCAGAGAACTTATCCTTACCAACCTTTTGCATGGCAAAAATAGCACCAGTGTTTAAAGATTCAGCTAAAACAGTATTCATGTCAACTTGTCCATGAGGGCCATGAGTAAAAAAATCTGAGTTTTTTATAGGTTTAGGCCACCCCTTTATCATTATTTGTCCTTTATCTTCATAATAAGTATGGGGCTCTATTTTATTTTGGTCAAGAGCTATAGCCATAGTTATAGTTTTAAAAATAGAACCTGGTTCATATTGATAAAAAGTAGCAGGATTATTAAAAACTTTCAAATCTTCTACTTCAGCATAACTATTAGGATCGAAACTAGGCAAAGAACACATAGCTAAAATAGCTCCAGTTTTAGGCTCTACTACTATAACTGTGCCGCTTTCTGCATCGTATTTTTCTATTCCTTGTTTTAATTTATCACAAATCATAAATTGAACTGAAAGATCTATGGTTAAAAAAATATCTGCTCCATTTACAGCTTTACTGTATTTTCTATCATTTACATTTATAACCCTACCCGAACCACGATTAGCTTGCAAATAACCACTTTGTCCAGAAAGCTCAGCATTAAAAAATTCTTCTAAACCATATCTTCCCTCTGGCAAATCATCTTGGCTACTAGCAAAACCAACTAAATGAGCCACAATTTCTTTTTCAGGATAATAACGAAAAGTTTTTAATTGATAAGATATGCCTGGATAAATTATTTGACCATCTTCTTTTAATTCTATATTCTCATCTAAATTATATTGATCTGATTGCAAATATATCTTAAAATTATTAACCCTTAAAGTCTCTTCCGGTAAAGGTTCGTCAGACGTGGCAGCTAAATATCTAAAAAGTATTAAAATTTCTTCTTCGCTCACTTTATCTTTTACAGGCTCATAAGGATCATTTCTTTTTCTAAGTTTTTTTAAATAATTTTCTAAAATTTCTTCTTTGGCTTTTTCAATTTCTAAATTTTTTTCTATTTCCAAAAGCTCTGCTTTCTCTTGATTTGGATGAGACAGTCTATATTTAGCATTTTCTAAACGTGACTTTCTTTCTTCTTCGCTTAGATCTAAAGAATTAATATAATTTATTTCTTGTTGTAATTCCTCCTCTTGTTCTTTAGCAAATTTCTCCTCAACTAAAGATAACACCTCCTTATGATTTAAAGCTAAATACACTTTCTCCGCTAAAACATCTAAATTAATAGCTTCTTTAGGCACAAAAAAAACAGAAGCAAAATTTTTATTAGCAGCCACAGGGAAAACTTCTTTACCATTACTATCTGAAATAAAAATACTACCTCTTTCTGGTTGCAAAGTGGCTTGCATTTCATGCTGACTAGAAGCTAAAGCAGTATAATAATCATGATTTAATATTTGCACCTTATATAGCTTCGTCAACAAAGCTAAGTATAATAAAAAAATAACCGCAACAACTAAATACAGGCGATTATTACTTTTTTTAAATCTTCTATTTTTTTTGGAGTTCTTAATCATAAGAAACTATCTACCCAAGTTTAAAAAGTACTTACAAATATTTATAATCTCTTCTGATTGATTTAAAATTCTTAAAAAAATCTCCATAAATTACTTTTTAGCCACCTGCTCTCCTTTAGAAACTGTAATATAGGTAATATTATCTACCTTCACTAGTCCTAATTGATCAATTTTACTTTTAGATTCATAAAGAGCTTGCAAGGAAGTTTTGCGAGCACTTTTACTCTGATTTTCCGCAGCCAAGGCTTTGGCTTCTGACTTCAAATTCTGTAAGTCAAAGCCTTTGACTGCTAAATCGTTAACGCTTGCAATGTAATAGATTAAGGTAAGGGCCAAGCCAAATAAAATACAACCATTTAAAAATTTAACAAGCGATTTTCGATTTTTTTGCACACGACAAGTGCTATATTGTTTATTCATGGGTTTTTAAATTTTCTCTACCACCCTAAGTTTAGCACTGCGAGAACTAGGGTTAAATTGTAATTCTTTCTCACTAGCGGTGATAGGTTTTTTATTTATAATTTTAATAATTGGCTGATAATTACAATTGCAAATAGGTGATTCTTTGGGACAAATACAGTCAGAGGCTACTTTTTTAAAATATCTTTTAACAATCCTATCTTCTAAACTATGAAAACTCACTATAACTAACCTTCCCCCAGGTTTTAAAATTTTTACAGCTTTTGGTAAAAATTCTTCTAAACTCTGAAACTCGTTATTTACTACAATTCGCAGGGCTTGAAAACTTTTGGTAGCTACAGAAATTCCTTTAGGCCAATATTTTCTAGGAACTGCCTGCTCAATTACTTCTTTAAGCTCAGCTCCAGTTTTTATCTTTCTTTTAGCTCTAATAAATACTATTTTTTTAGCTATAGGTCCAGCAAATCTTTCCTCACCATAACTTCTTAAAATTTCTGTTAGCTCTCTAACTGAAGCATTGTTTATAATCCCTAAAGATTTACCGAAATTTTCTTGTTGGCTATAACTAAAATTTAATTTAGCCTGACTATTGAAAGAAAAAGTACGAAATTGATCTTTTAATTGATCCATGGAAAGACCTAAGTCGGCTACAATAGCGTCAACTTGTTTATTTTCTTTAAATTGCTTTTTGGCTAAGATTTCTATATCTTTAAAATTTCCAGACTCTAAAATAATATTTTTTATCTTTTTCTCTTTAATAATTTCCTGAGCTCTAGAAATAGCTTCTAAGTCTAAATCAATAGCTAATAACTTACCTTCTGGACCAATTTTTTGAGAAATCGCTAAACTATATCCAGCTCCTCCTAAAGTGCAATCTATACAACAATATCCAGATTTTAAACTTAAAAAAGATAATACTTCTTCTAAAAGAACAGGCTTATGAATAGTTTCTTTCATAAAAATTACACTCCTAACTCAGTTAAACTCTCAGCAATATCTCCGCTATTTTTCTCTGCTTGTTTCTTGTATTTTTCCCAAGAATCTTTATCCCAAATTTCTAAATGATTATATAATCCAGCAATAACAGCTTGTTTACCTAAACCAGCAAAATTTCTTAAATATTCAGGTAAAGTTATTCTGCCTTGATTATCAAATTCAACATCCATAGCTCCAGCTAACATATGTCTAGCAAAAGCTCTGGCTTTAGCTGGACCTAATGGTAATTTAGAAAATTTTTCTGCCATTTCCTTCCACTGATCTTTAGAATAAAAAAATAAGCAGTTATCCAAACCCTTGGTTACAACTGCCCCTTTTTTAAATGACGCACGAAATTTAGCTGGTATAGCCAGTCTGCCTTTAGCGTCTAAATTGTGATTGTATTCACCTATAAACATAAAAGTATTATCACCTTAATTCCCCACTAATCACCTAAGTAGTTTAATTATACACCACTTACCCACTAAGGTCAACACTTTTAATAAATATAAAAAATCCCTAATTTTAGGGATTTTAAAAGAAAAAAAATAAATTTTTAAAAACTTGTCACAAGTTATCCACAGGTAAAGAACTAATCTAAGCCATATTTATTTTTATTTATCACTATATCAGGTTCTTTTTCATAAATAGGTTTTAATAATTTAATTCCTGCCTTAATAATATAGTCATCTTTAGTGCCTTCAAGTTTTAAATTTTTAGACCAAGCTAAAGTGTTGGCAGTTATCACTCCTAACCTTAATCCTGTAAAACTACCACCTTGATTTTTAACTCTAATTACTTTTATCTTATTCCAAGAAACTTTAACTAAAGTTAAAAACTTATCAATACTTGGCAAAAGTTTCTCTGATTGACTCTTACCTGTAGCTGTAAATTCTTTTCTAAAAATTTCTTTTTCAGTCTTTCCCTGCTTCTTTAATAAACTTAAAATTATTAAGCCGTATTCAGTTGTATCTAAATATAAAATCATATGTTTTTTAAAATAGTTTCTACATCCTTTAAGCTTTCCACTTTTATTAACTTATTTCTCAAATTTTTAGCCCCAGGAAAATTTTGCATATACCAAGCTAAATGCTTTCTCATTTCTTTAATACCAGAATCCTGTCTGTATTTATAGGCTAACTTAGTCTGCTTTAAAGCCACGCTGGCTATCTCAGATAAAGATAGCTCCAGTTCTTTTCCTTCTTTTATTTCTTTAAACAACCACGGACGTCCCAAAGCTCCACGAGCTATACCTAAACCATCAGATCTTGTCAGCTTCAAAGTTTTTTCAGCTTGACTATAATTATTTATACCACCATTAGCTAAAATAATGCCAGAAAAATATTTTCTAGCTTTTTTTATCACCCTATAATCTATCTCTCCAACAAAACCTTGACTCAAACTACGACCATGGATCATTAAAGCAGAAACTGGCAAATCCTGAATATATTTTAAAAAATCCAAAACTTCTACTTCTCCTGATTTAATTCTAGTTTTAATAGAAACAGGCAAAGAAGCAACCTCAAGAGTTTTAGCTATTATTTTTTTAGCAGCTAATTTTTCTTGCATTAATATAGCCCCTGCCCCTTGTTTAATAACCTTGTTAACCGGACAACCAAAATTAATATCAATACCATCAAAGTCTAATTCCTTTTCTAATCTTTTTACAGCTGGAGAAAAATCTTCTACTTTAGAGCCAAAAATCTGAATGACATAAGGCCTATCAACCTGTTCAAACTCTAACATCTTTAAGGTTTTTTCAGGGTTTCTAGCTAAAGCCGTTGCTGAGGCCATTTCACTATATATAACATCAGCGCCAAAACTTTTACAAACATGCCTAAAAGCCAGATCATTTACACCCGCCATGGGCGCTAAAGCTATAATAGGTTTTTCAAGTTGTTGCCAAAAATTATTTTTCATCTTCACTCTTCTCTAACGTTTTTTCTTAATAACAAAGCCCTGCTGGCTCTCTTCTATGATATAACCTTTGGCCTCTATTTCTTCTCGTATTAAATCCGCTTCTTTAAAGTCTTTTTGTTCACGACTTAATTGTCTAGCTTTAGCTAATTTTTCAATCTCATCGGGAATTTCAATATCCTCTTCATTTTCTATAACTGACTTTAAATTCAAACCTAAAACTTTATCCATCTCCAGTGCAGTAGCTAATTTCACTGCTTTTTTAACTGACTCATCTTTTAGTAATTTATGAAAAACCGCTAAAGCTTGAGGTAAGTTTAAATCATCAAATACTAAACTTTTAAACTCCTGTAAATAATTATTATCTACTTCCGCCACCTCTCTACCCAAGAAATTAACCTTATCATATATAGCTAAAAGCGCATTATTTGAAGCTTGAAGCATATCTTCACTATACTCTAAAGGTTTACGATAATGCGCTTGTAAACAAGCCAAGCGAAAAGCTAAAGAATGTAAATTTTTATCTATTAAAGCATTTTTTAAAGTTAAAAAGTTATCTTTACTCTTAGCCATTTTTTTACCACCAGAAACAATTAAAAAAGCTCCATGAAGCCAATAATTAAAAAACTTTTCTCCTGTAGCAGCCTCAGACTGCGCAATTTCATTGGTGTGATGAATATTTACATGATCAACTCCACCACAGTGAATATCTAATTGCTTACCTAAACCTTTTAAACTCATAGCACTACATTCAATATGCCAACCTGGAAAACCTAGTCCCCAAGGGGACTCCCATTCCATTTGTCGTTTCTCATTTTCAGGTGAAAACTTCCATAGAGCAAAATCAGTTGGGTTTCTTTTCTCTTGATTTTTCTCTACTCTAGCACCTTCTTGTAAGTCTTCAATTTTTTGATGACTTAGCTTAGTATAATCTTTAAATTTAGAAGTATCAAAATATATACCATCAGAGATTCTATAGGCATAGCCTTTTAGTTCAAGCTCTTCTATGAGCTTTATTTGCTCAGAGATAGTCTCAGTTGCTTTATACCAATTAGAGGGAAAAATAATGTTTAAATGAGATAAATCCAACTTAAAAGCTTCTAAATAAAAATCAGCGATTTCCCAAGCACTTTTTTTCTCAATTTTAGATCTTTTCTCCAATTTATCTTCACCCATATCCCCATCTCCAACTAAATGACCAACATCAGTAATATTCATTACATGTTTTACTTTGTAGCCAGCAAAAAACAAAGATCTCTTTAAAAAATCTTCAAACAAATAGGTGCGTAAATTACCTAAATGAGCAAAATTATATACAGTTGGGCCACAAGTATATAGTCCGACTTCCCCATCAATTATGGGCTTAAATTCTTCTTTTTTTCGACTAAGGGTGTTATGTAGTGATAATTTTTGCATAACATTAAAAACACTTTTTATATTAAAAGTTTAGCATGAAATATAAACAAATTACAATTATAAAATTATAATTTATTAAAAACCGCCCCTTTTTAGAGACGGTTACAAATCTTTACTGCCTATAAGCTAAAGGCTTGTAAAACACAAACACTAAACTGATAAGTATTTGAGCAAAAGTAAAAATAACCGTAAAAATAATACTACCTATTACGGCCAAACCTTTTGAGCTTAAAAAATCCTCCTTTTTATAATCCCAAAAAAAGCCAATATCCTGCCAATAATACTGCCAAACATCTTTCATATTCATAGTTATTTTTTAAAATGAACAATATAATTATTATAAATAAATTGCTTTAAAAATCAATACTCAATTAACCAAAATTACAAAACTAAACCAGACCTATTTCTCTAATTTACTTAAAAAAGACTGTTTAATTTCAAACAAAGAATGTTCAAACTCACTTAAATTAAAAAGTAAATCATTATCTAAATCATCTCTATCCACATTTTTTATTTGATCATCTAAAGATAATAACAGTTTAGACCCTAACTCTTGAAAATCAGACACAGAACCATTATTTTCCAAAACCTTTAAAGCTGAAGCTAAATCATCCTTACTTAAAGCCAAATAAAAAGCTGGTAAATTTTTTAATTGTCCTGTTTCTATGCTACCATCACCTTTTAAATCTAAACCATACTTCAACTTAGCCCCGCCTTTAGCCATAACTCTCTTTACCTTCTCAGCTTTCTTTTCACTACCATTTTCCCCGTCTCTGCTAATTACATCATCAAAACCACAAACTACTTGACCAGTTCTTTTATCTAAAATTACATTATCTACCCCATTATTATAATCATCAAAACTAGAAGCTCTTACTACTACAAAATCATCACCTAACATTTTATCTAAAACTAAAGTTATAACTTTTTCAGTCATCTCTGCCTTATTACTTTCTTTTTTTTCTAACCATGCTTCCCTACCAATACCGGTCTCACTAGCCCAAGCTTCTTCTTGAGCTTTAATTAAAGCTAAGTCATCTTGATTACTAACCTTAATACTGCCATCCGCATTTAATATTTCCCCATGCTCTTTATTCACCCTTTCTGCTAAAGCAGACATTTTCTCTTGTAAAAACCCTTTATACTTTTCAAAATTAAACTTAGGTTTTTCTTGGGGTAAATTTTCTAAATTAATTTGCCCTAATATTTTAATCATTTATTTTAATAAATATTTAATTAGATATTTATAGCATAAAAATAAATAAAAATCAAGGATTTAATTAAAAATTTTATTTTTTAAATCTTTAAACCTTAAAAGTCTCCTCTTTTCCAGTCTCCATATCTTTAATCTTGTATTCCTTATTCTTATACTCCTCTTCTCCCATAATAATCACCTTATCCACCTTTTTAGCATTAGCATAACTCAAAGCTTTGTTAATTTTTTGCTCTTCCAAGCCTGCTTCAATATTTTTATCTTTTCTTAGTTTTTTTAAAAGTAAATTAAAAGGAATTTTTAAATCATTACTTAAAAGAGGAAAATAATACTTACCTGGTCTTTCTATGCTTTCTAACAGTCCCCAAGACTCTAAAAATAATTTAGTAGTTTCATCGCCAGGAGCAAAGCCTACAGCTGGAAAGCTTTTTTGTCCAAAAATTTCTGCTAAACCATTGTATCTGCCTCCACCAAACATAGCTCTTCTATTGTCAGGATGTTTATCAAAAATTTCAAAAATTATACCATCATAATAATCAAGACCTCTTATAACCTGAGAATTAAAACGTACCCAAGTAGAATATTCCGTATCGATCATTGAACTTATAATCTCATCAATTTCTTTAAACCCTTGACTATCTTTTAATTTAGGTAAAAATTTGGCAATATCAGATAAATGCTGACTTTTCATAAAAGTTTCTATCATTTTGTAACTATTACTTGAAACATTTAAATCTTTAAAGGCAGTTTCTAACTCTTCCTCTTTTAACTTATTCCATTTATCCATTAACCTAATAACTGGAATTCTAGCTTCTGGTTGTATATTAGCTAAAGAAAGTAAATCATCAACCAGCTTTCTGTGATTTAAAGATAAAACAAAAGAATCTTTAGGAGCCTTAAAAGCCAACATAATATCAATAGCTAATTGCAATATCTCTTTATCTGCTTCTAGACTAGAGCTACCAAAGATATCACAATTTAATTGCCAAAATTCTCTATTTCTACCTCTTTGCGGTTTTTCGTTTCTGATAAAGTTGGCCACTGAAAAAAGCCTTAAAGGTTTAGGGTATTTATCAAAAATTCTAGAAACTAATCTAGTAACACTAGGGGTCATCTCTGGACGCAAGGCAAATTCTCTACCAGCCCTATCAGTTAAAAGCATTAACTCTTTAACGCCTACATCCTCACCTGACTTAGCCCTGTATATATCAGCATTTTCAAACAAGGGTGTTAAATACCGGTCAAAACCATAAGACTGACAAACCTTAATCCAAGTTTTAAAAATATAGAGCCTAATAGCAAATTCTTCTGGTAACCAGTCACTAGTTCCTTTAGGGGGTTGATTAGAAATGTTATTCATAAAAATTTATTATTTTTCTTAAAATATTTATATTTTAATAATAGCTAAGAAATTGAATTTATTCAATGTTTTATCTCTTAATTTTATCTTAATTTTAACTTTAGATTTATTTAATCTATTATGTTCTAAAATAAGAGTAAATATATAATAAATTTTTAAACTAAAAAACTATGAAAATTTTACTAATTGACGATGACCAAGAGCTGTTAAAACTTTTAAAATTAAGTTTAGAAGCAGAATTTTTAGTCGTAGACACTGCCAGCAATGGAGAGCAAGGTTGCTTTTTAGCTAAAACCAACACCTATAACATCATCTTGCTTGACTACATTATGCCTAAACAAAACGGCTTAGAAGTTTGCACTGAACTTAGAAAAGAAAAAATTAACACTCCTATTTTAATGTTAACTGTTAAAGCTGACATGCCTACCAAGTCAGAGATGTTTACAGCTGGGATTGACGACTTTTTAACTAAGCCCTTTATTTTTGAAGAAGTATTTTTAAGAATTAAAGCCTTAACTAAAAGACAAGAAAATATTAAAGAAAAAATACTACAAATTGATGATTTAAAGCTTAACACTGAAACCCATGAAGTAAAAAGAGGCAAACAGGCAATTTATCTAACTAGAAAAGAGTTTTGTCTATTGTTATATTTCTTAGAAAATCCTAACAGGGTCTTGTCTAGAGCTTTAATTTTAGAAAATGTCTGGGATATAAACGCTGATCCTTTTTCTAACACTATTGAGTCTCATATTCTAAACTTAAGGAGAAAAATTGAAACAAAAAACCGGACTAAGCTAATTCATACTGTGCCCGGCCGAGGTTACAAATTATCTTTAAAAGCCTACTGATCTAAAAACTTCTTTTTAGAAATTATCTCAGGTAAATAGTTTTGGTCTGAACTATCTTCTAGAGGTGTGTACTTATAGTCTCTACCATAACCTAATTTTTTCATAAAATCTGTAGGAGCATTTAGAATATGAAGTGGTGGCCTCAGGTTGCCACTTTTCTCTACCTCGGCTTTAGCTTTGTTATAGGCGCTATAGGCTAAAATACTTTTTTTGGACTTAGCTAAATAAATAACGGTATGAGAAAGTATAACTGCGCACTCAGGCATACCAATTTTATGACAAGCTTCAAAGGCGCTGTTTGCCAGCATTAAAGCACTATTATTGGCTAAACCAATATCTTCTGAAGCAAAACGAATAAGGCGCCTAGCGATATATAGGGGATCTTCTCCGCCCTCTAACATTCGAGTTAACCAATAAACTGAAGCATTAGCATCATTGCCACGCATAGATTTATGTAGAGCAGAAATTAAATTATAGTGTTCATCAGACTTTTTGTCATAGTAAATAGGAAGCTTTTTTATAGTATTAGCTAAGGTATCTTTAGTGATTTTTTTACCCTGAACTAAGGCTTTTTCTAATATATTTAAAGCTTGTCTAGCATCACCACTAGCTAATTGGCATATAATATCTTTAGCCTCTTCACTTATTTTAAGTTTCAAATCTTTTTCTACCCTGTTTATAATCTTTTTTAAATCACTATTTTCTAAACGCTCCAAAACTATTACTTGAGCTCTGGAGAGCAAAGCTGAATTAATTTCAAAACTAGGATTTTCCGTGGTAGCTCCAATTAAAATCAAAGTTCCACTTTCAACATGAGGAAGTAAGGCGTCTTGCTGGGATTTACTCCAGCGATGTATTTCATCTATAAACAAAATTGTCTTCTTGCCCAATCTCTTATTAACCTCAGCTTTTTCAATTAAAGCCCTTAAATCTTTAAGGCCACTGGAAGTAGCGCTTAACTTTAAAAACTCAGCTTTAGTTTGATTGGCTATTATTAAAGCTAAGGTAGTTTTACCTACCCCAGCTGGACCCCAAAAAATTAAAGAAGATAAGCTGTCTTTTAAAATAGCAGTCTTTAAAAAACTATTTTTACCAACCGCTTCTTTTTGACCAACAAAATCCTCTAGAGTTTTGGGTCTAAATTTATCAGCTAAAGGTTGTATATTATAGCTTGTCATTTAAATTAATATAATTTATGTCCTCAATTTTTTCTCCCAAAAACTTCTCTCCTAATTGTTTAAAATTAGAAGCTTTATCTGTAGCAAAAAATTTTCTTTGCGGTTTTTTAACTAGTTTTATGTCTAATTCCGAATGTCTAGATAAATAATCTTTTAAACTAAAGGCTACCACCTCACCTGGATTGTACACTTTACAAGACTTCCCCATAATTTGCCTTATTTCCTTTAAAAGAAAAGGGTAATGCGTACAGGCTAAAATTAAAGCTTGCACTTCTTTCATTTTTAGCTCACGTAAATAATATTTTAAAATCTTTCGAGTCTCAGGTCTTTTCAACCAATTCTCCTCTATTAGAGGGACTAAAAGAGGCGTAGCTTTTTCTAAAACTTCTAAATCTGGCTTTAGCTCTAACAACTCCTCTCTATAGATATGAGAATTAATTGTGGCTCTAGTGCCAATTACCCCTACTTTAGAAATTTTAGGATCTGAAACTACTTTTTCCACTAAAGGCACTATTACACCTAAAACATTTTTACCTGGGTATTTTACAGGCAAATACTCTGTTTGTATTTTTCTCAAAGCCTGACTAGAAGCGCTATTGCAGGCAAAAATAATTAATTTAGCTCCTTGAGAAAATAAAAAATCTACTGCCTGACAGCTATAGTGGTAGATAAGCTCACTAGACTTATTGCCATAAGGTACTCGAGCATTATCCCCTAAATATATATAGTCGTATTCAGGCAAATCAGATAAAAAATGCTTTAAAATACTCAGTCCCCCTAAACCTGAATCAAAAACTCCAATCATGTAAATTATTATTATTTAAATTAAATATTAATTATCAAAACTTTGTATTAATTGACGACAATAGTCATAGCGATCAAACTCTCCTTGATTTTGACTGATTAATTCTCGACAAGAATTAATCTCTGAATCTAATTTTTGTAAAGCCTGGTAATTGTTTTCCACTTCAACTTTTTTATCAGAAAAACTAGAAAACTGAAAATAGACAATTGCTCCTAAAATTAAAATAATAATTAACTCAATTAAAATCACTTTATTCTTAAATTTTTTCTTTTTGGGCTTACTATCAAATTCATAATCTAAGTTTTCTTCATTGTTTTCATCTTCTAGCTCTTCATTAAATTCCTCTGCTTCCAAAAACTCCTCTGGTTCTTGGTTTAAATTTTCTTGTTTCATAAATATATATTAATTAAATAATTATTTAGCTCTCCAACCGCCATCTACAAATAAAGTTTCACCAGTAATATAGCTAGACTCATCACTAGCTAAAAATACAGCCGACTTAGCAATTTCTTCAGGACTACCCACTCTATTTAAAGGAGTAGAACTTAAAACCAAATTATTAAAGTTTTCATCTTTTAAAATTTCTTTTGTCATTTCGGTTTCAATAAAGCCAGGGGCGATAGCATTGATTCTAATGTTAAAAGGTGCTAAATCAAGTGCCCCAGCTTTAGTAAGCTGCATCACCCCACCTTTAGAAGCGCAATAAGAAATTGCTCCTTGAAAGCCAACCTGTCCTAAAATTGAACTAATATTTATAATCGAACCTTTAATTCCCTGCTCTTTCATATATTTTCCAGCCTCACGACTACCATAGAAAGTTCCAGATAAATTAACCGCTATAGTTTTAGCAAAGTTTGCATCACTTTCTTCCAAAATAGAGCCCTGTGAGCCAATGCCAGCGTTATTAACCATAACATCAAGAGAGCCAAAAACAGAAACAGCCTCAGAAATTAAAGTTTTCACTTGTTCACTACTGGAAACATCAGCTTTAAAAAATATAGCACCTTCAGGTAAATTATCAATGTTATTTATATCACTATAAACAACTTTAGCGCCTTCTTTCACAAAGCTATCAGCAATAGCTTTACCTATACCAGAGCTAGCTCCAGTTACTATAGCTACCTTATCTTTTAATCTCATATATTTATAATTAAGTTATCTTATTTAAATTTGTATTTTAGAAAAAAGCTTCGCTCCTAAGATTAAGGTTATTATAGCTAAAATTGCTAAGACAACCAAGTCTAGACCTAGACTAAAGTATCCTTCTGAGATTAAACTTTGTCTTAAACCATCTACTCCATAAGTTAAAGGATTTATTCTGATAATATAATAAAGAGTTCTGTTAATGCCCTCTATGGGAAAAAGTGCTCCTGAAAGAAAAAATATTGGCATTACTAAAAAAGACATAATTAGTTGAAAGCCTTGCATATCTTCTAAAACTGAAGCAATAGCTGTGCCTAAAGCTGTAAAAAAAACTGCAATTAAAAACATAAACAAAAATCCTAAAAGCAAGCCACTAAAACTTAAAATTTGAAAACCAAAAAAAGTTGAAATAATTAAAACCAATATACCCTGAAACATGGCTACACTAGCACCTCCCAAAGTTCTGCCTAGCATTATATTAAAACGACTAACTGGAGCTACTAAAGTTTCTTTTAAAAAACCAAACTGTTTATCCCAAATAACTTCCATGCCACTATACATAGCAGTGAAAATAATACTCATGGCTATAATCCCTGGGGCTAAGAATTCTATAAAATTTCCTTGACCACTAGCAGAATACATAGGACCAAAACCAAAACCTAAAGCTACTAAAAATAAAATAGGTTGACCTAAAGAACCAATGATTCTAGATTTAGATCTTAAATATCTTTTTATTTGCCTGAGCCATAATATGTAAATAGTACTAAACATAAAATTATAATTACCTTTTTCTCAGGTATTGTTTAACTACTGCTAAATTATCTCCTTCCTCTTGCCTCATATTTTTTCCAGTTAATTTAATAAAGGCTTCTTCTAAAGTTAAAGTTTGATTACGTTCTTTTATTTCTTTAACAGTTCCTATATCAATAATCTTTCCCTGGTCAATAATAGCAACTTTATCAGCAATTTTTTCTACCTCATCTAAATAATGAGTAGAGAAAAAAATGGTTAAAGCCTCAGACTTATTTAAATTCATTATATACTGCCAAATATGTTGTCTAGTTTGCGGATCAAGACCTAAGGTAGGTTCATCTAAAAACAATATTTCAGGATGATGCAATAATCCTCTAGCTATCTCCAATCTTCTTTTCATGCCCCCAGAAAATTTTTTAACTATCTGCTTTCTTTTTTCCCAAAGATCCACCATTTCCATTAATTTTTTTATTTTTTCCAAACGATCCGCCTTAGGAATTTTATACAAAGTAGCATGAAAATACATATTTTCATAAGCTGTTAAATCTATATCCAGACTTTGATCTTGAAAAACTATACCAAAAGATTTTCTAGCTTTAGCCTTATCTTTTAAAACATTAAATCCATTTAAATGCACACTTCCCTCTGTAGGTTTTAAAAGAGTTGTTAATATCTTTATAGTAGTACTTTTACCAGCGCCATTAGGTCCTAAAAAAGCAAAGACTTCACCAGTTTTCACCTTAAAACTAATATCAGCTACTGCCATATTTTCCTTAAATTTCTTTCTTAAATTTTTAACTTCTATTATATAATCACTCTTTTTCATAAAATTAAATAATATTTTTTTCTTTATTCTTTTTACTATAATACCAGGCAGCTAAAGCTGTGGCTATAGGGACTGATAAAACTATGCCTATAGAGCCGGCTAAAGTTCTTACAATCTCAGTAGCTACTAGCTCTGTATTTATTACTTGTTGCCAATTACCTAGAACAGTTTGCCCGGAGACAAAAAGTATTAAAAGAGGCAAGGAAGCTCCAGCATAAGCTAGAAATAAAGTATTAGTCATAGAAGCAATATGAGAAATGCCAACGTTATAGGTTCTTGTAAAAAGTTCTTTGTAGCTTAAATCTTTATTAGCTTTAGCTAATTCTTCACAAGTAGCAATTTGAGAAATGACAATATCATCTAAAGCGCCTAAAGCACCAATAATAATACCTGCCAGTAAAAGTCCTTTTAAATTAATAACTGTATCTTGAAAATTAAAAAGAAACAGTACTTCTTCGCTAGCAGCTCCGGTTAATTTGGCTAAATTAACAAATAAAGCCGAAATGAAGATAGCAAATAACAAACTAGCTAATATACTTGTAACTGCTAAATGTGACTTAGCCTTAAAGCCCTCAGTTAAATAAATAACTACTAAAAGAATAAAAATTGACCCTATAATAGTAATCAGCAAAGGATTTGAGCCTTTTAAAATTTGAGGGATAATAAAATTAGTAATTACTAAAAAGCTTAAAGCTAAAGATAGAAAAGATCGAAAACCTCGAAAACGACCAATAATCACTAATAAAAATAAAAAAATAATAGCTAAATACCAAAGACTGTTAGACCTAACATAATCTAAAACATAAAAAAACTCTTCCCCTTCAGGTCCATAACTAACTACCATAAGTAGCTTATCACCCTCCTTATAAACCTTAGTATTTAAAACATCTAAATCACCTATACCATTAAAAATAATTTCCTCATTTAAAAAAGGCTCCTCCAAGCCTTTTAACTTAAGTTTTTGCTGAATTACTTCCCTGCCTCCAGCAAGAGTTTTTCTATCTTCTTCCACCACCTCTAAAACCTTAGCCTTAAAACTAATGTCTTGATTTTCAGTCTCAGCTTGCAAAGGAGAAACAATTGACAAACTCAAAAAAGATATTAAAACTAGATAAATTAGCCTTTTTAACTTAATCTTCATAGTTTTATTGTAGCACTTGTTTTTTTTAAAGGCAAAAACTAAAAACTATTTTTTTAGACCTTTAAAATTAAATCTCCAACTTAAAACTTTATCTGAAGAAAATACTTTAGTAGTTAAAATTACTACTAATAAAAAGAAGAATAATTGATAAATTAAACCAAAGGTAATAAAGCTATAGTCAGCTATTACTAGTTTTTGCACTGCTAAAAAAGGATAAGAAAAGGGTATAACATAGACTAAATATTTTATAAACAAGCTAGCTTTATCAATATCAATAAACATGGTTAAAAGATAAGGAATTAAAACTAAAACCATTAAAGGCGTGGTAGCTGCCTGCACAGCTTTAACATTATCTACCATTAAACCTAAAAGCAGGGCTAAAGATAAAGCTGTCATAATACCTAAAAACAGGGATAAACCTAAGAAAGTATAATCAATAAAAGAAAAAGAAATTCCTAAAGACTGGAAGGCTCCAGCAAAATTATCCATAACCGCCCCTGCTCCACCAGTTAATCCTCCCATATAACGACTAAGACCAATTAAATAAAATAGAGCAAAAAGAATAGAAATAATACCAGCCGCTAACAACTTAGCAAAGACAATAGTTTTTCTCCCCACTGGTAAAGTTAAAAGGGTTTCAAAAGTTTTATTTTCTTTTTCACTAGCAATAGCAGTGGCCACCATTTGAGCAGCAATGACTATGATAATAAAAAGTATAACAGGAACAAAGGTTGTTTGTTGAGAAATAAAGCCACTAACCGCCATTAAAGGTACTTTAGCTTCCTTTTCACCAATAACCACATACTCCTCTAAATTAACGGGCTTTTCTAAATCACTAGCTGAAATTTCTAAATTTAAGCTATTAACCCAATAATTTTTTATATTAGTATTTATAATATTACCCACAGCCTGCAATTTAGATCCAGCTGTCATGGTGGTTAAAGAAAAATTAGAAATCAAGCTATAGAGCTCTATGTTTTGCGCTTGGTAGTTATTTAAAGCTTGAGAAAAACCAGCATCAATTACTAAGAGCATGGAAATATCATTAGCTAAAGCTAAAGACTTGACTGTTTCTAAATCTTCAAATTTGGTTTCAACTTTAAAATTATTAGCTTCTAAGTCAACAATAATATTTTCTGAAAGCTCGCCACTGTCGTTGTTTATAACCCACAAATCTAAAGGAGCTTGAGACTTCTCTGTCTCGGTAGCTAAAATACTACCTAACCAGGAAAAGGCTAACACCATGATAATTAAAGGTACAACCATTTGTATGGTGACTAATTCTTTTATTTCTTTCTTTACTAGTGAGAAAAATTTCTGCATAATCTTTATTTAGTAATTTTCATAAAAACCTCTTCTAAGTTTTGACTTTGAAATTTAGCCTTTAAATCATCAGCCTTACCTTCAGCTTTAATTTCTCCTTTATCAATAATAGCTAAACGATTAGATAAATATTCTACTTCTAACATGTTATGGCTTGAAAGCAATACAGCTACGCCTTGACGAGATAAATTCTTAATTATATCTCTAACATTAACAGCGTTTATAACATCCAAACCTGAAGTAGGCTCGTCTAAAATTAACAGCTTTGGTCTGGTCATAATAGCTCGTGACAATAATAATTTTCTAGTCATGCCTTTAGAATAGGTTTTAACTTTATTTTTCAATTTTTTACCTAAATTTGATAAATTAGCAGCAAAGTCTACTTGGGTCTTTTGTGCCTTTTTATCATCATTATACATTGAAGCCATAAACTTTAAATAATCTAAACCACTTAAGTTTTTATAGGCACCAGCATCTTCAGGCAAATAACTTATACATTTCCTAGCCTCTTCTGAATCTTTAGAGGTGTCAATACCATTTATTCTTATCTTGCCAGCGCTAGGATTTAAAATAGTAGCTATCATTTTTAAACTAGTGGACTTGCCAGCTCCATTAGGACCAACTAAAGCAAAGATTTCACCTTTAAAAACATTAAAATTAACATCTTTAACAGCTTGAAAATCTTTATAAAATTTACTTAAATTTTCTACTTCTAAAATCTTCTCCATAATATTTAGATCTATTAATTAACTAAAATTATACCATAGCTTAATCTATATACAAGATTACAAAATAATCAAAATAAAAACGATAGATTAAATCGTATAAAAAAAGTATACAGCTAAACTTTTTAATTTAATGCTAAAATTTTCTCAATTATTTTGCGATCATTGGCTAGTCTAGGGACCTTATGTTGACCACCCAACTTATTATTATTTTTAAGCCACTTATAAAAAAGACCTTGTCTAGCAACTATAATTTCTGGTAGAGCTAAAGTCATGTCTCTGTAACGCTTAGCCTCATAATCTGAGTTTAAACTTTTAAGCTTTTTGTCTAACAAACCAGTAAACTCCTCTACAGACTTAGGTAATTTAGAAAACTCAATTAACCACTGATGTCTGCCCGAGCTATTGGAGCTAATATAAACTGGAGCGACTGTATAATCTTTAATTACAGCCCCAGTCTTTTGAGAGGCATAGTCTATAGCTTTATTAGCATTATCCTCAATTAATTCTTCGCCAAAAGCGTTTATAAAACTCTTAGTTCTACCACTAAAAATAATTCTAAAAGGTTTTAAACTGGTAAATTTAACTGTATCCCCTATTAAGTAGCGCCACAGACCAGCATTAGTTGAAATTACTAAAGCGTAATTTTTATTTAACTCTACTTCTAATAAAGACAAAGTTCTTGGTTTGTCCTTATCTAATTCTTCCATGGGCATAAACTCGTAAAAAATACCGTTATTTAAAGATAAAAGCATATCTTCTCTGTTTAAATCATCTTGGAAAGCAAAAAAACCTTCCGAAGCGTTATAGACTTCTAAATAATGCATATTAGCTGAAGAGATAAGTTCTTTAAACTGCTGTCTATAGGGGCTAAAATTAACACCTCCATGAACAAATAATTCTAAGTTAGGCCACGCCTCGCTAATATTATCTTTTTTAGAAACCTTTAAAACTTCTTTAAGTAACAATAAATTCCAAGAAGGCACTCCTGACAAGCTAGTTATATTCTGTTTAGATATTGTTTCAGCTATTTTAGGAATCTTTTCTTCCCAATTAGACATAGAAGCTAAAGAAAATTTAGGGCTTCTTCTAAGCTTAGCCCACCAAGGCAAGTTTTTTATAATAATCACGGACACATCAGCAATGTATTTATTTCTAGCAATCTCTTCATTTTGCCGACTTCCGCTTAAAGCGAAGTTTTGACCCTTAAAAACATTAGAATCTTTTACTTGATTAAAATAAGAAGCAAATAAATTCTTGCCACCTAAGTAGTGACAATCTTTTAGAGCGCTGGAACTAACAGGAATAAATTTACTTTTAGAGCTAGTAGTACCTGATGACTTGGCAAAGAACTTAATTTTCTCTGGCCAAAGCAAATAATTCTCACCTTTAAGCAAACGCAAAAAATATGGATCTAAGTCTGAATAAGAAGAAATAGGTACCCTATTTTTAAATTCCTTCACAGAACTAATATTTCTATAGTTATACTTTTTTCCCCATTCAGTTTTAGAACCTTTTTTTAAAAGATAATCAAACAAGACCTCTTGCACTTTAAAGGGTTCTTTTTTAAATTTTTCTACTTCTCTAAAGTATTTTCTAAACAGAGGAAATAAAAATTTGTTTCTCTTAGCCATAATTTTTAAAAAAGGAAACAGGCTTCTTTACCTGCCTTAATTTACAAATAATATTTTAACTTTTAAAAGTATAGCATATAAATTATGAGTTTGTAAAAATAAAAGTGGAAACTAACTGCTTCCACTTTTGTATATATTATCACTTTATAATCAGATCTTTTATGCTATTGAACATTAGAATCTGTGCCTGGTTTAATAATATTTTTTATCATCTGCCCTAAACTAGGCTTACTTGCCACTGACTCCTCTCCTTCGCTTTCTATAGCCTCCCTATTACTATTTCTAACTGCTTCTATAGCTTCTTTTATTTTCTCTCTCTTTTCTTCATTAATAGAAGAAATAATTTTTCCTTGAGAACATTCTTTAGTTAAAATTAAACGATTTTGAACACTTAAAGCCTGGTTATTTAAAGCTTGTTTAACCTTTAAACAATCATTTATATCTTTTAAATCATTTTTAACTTCATCTTTAGCTTGTTTTAAATCAATCTCATTTTCAGCGGCATAAGCATAAACTGAGTGTCTAAAAGCGGTTTTAGCTTTTTGTCTAACATTATCTTTAATTTTAGCTAAATTAGCCTTTTTAATACCTAAACTCATCTTTTTCATTAAGTTATAGGCAGCTTCATAAGTACCAGTGTAATAAGCGCGACAATTATTAGGATTTATCCAATAAGCTTCACCATGACTTTCCACTCTTAAAACAATTTTACCTTTAAGTCTTGAGGCTAACTCAGAATTCGCGCAAACATTAGTTTCATTAGCCTCACTGCCTAACTCTAATTTAGAAAAATTAACTTCATTTATACCTAAGGCCCGTCTCTCTAGTAATCTATGAGCAGAAGCTCCATCTGCTAAATACTCTTTACCTTCACTATCCGGGTCAACATAATATACTTCACCATTGCCTTCTACATCTAAAAGTAAAGATCCCTTAAGACGGTTAGTTAAATTTACATCTTCCTTTACTTCAGGTAAATCACTTGGTTCTGGTTCTAATAATTCACTTTCAGTAAAGTCATCTAAATTTACATCATCACTTTCATCAGCTTCAGCCTCAGCTAATATTAAAGTTAAATCAGAACTATCAGTAGAAGCGCTAACACTATAGCTAAAAACAGAAAAAAGCATAGCTAAAGTTATACTTAAAACTAAGCCTTTTTTTAAGTTCATTTTAATTTTCATAAAATTAATTTTAATTATATATTATCTAATTTAAGCTAAATATATTATAGCAAAAATGGCTTAAAAAAAGAAGCAACTTATTAAAAGTTGCTTCATAAACCATTTATTTTAGCTTTTTAAAGACAAGGCTTTGTTCCTTAACTTTAAATTTTCTTTTTTTATAACCTTTAACTCTTGCCCAGAAAACCAAACAACTGCAATTAGAGCCACAACGCCTGAAGCCAACCAAGTGGTAGAAATAGAACTTATATCAGCCAAGACTCCTGAAGCTATAAGGCCTATACCTGCCCCCAGTTTAACCATCATAGAGTCAAAAGACAAAACTGTGGCCCGCTTATTACCCTCAATACGATCATTTAAATAAGCTCTTTTCAGTGGTCTAATAATTCCTCAACCAAATTCATGTAAAAGGAAAAAACTTAAAATTCCCAACAAACTAGCAAAAGAAGCTGCCAAAATCATAGCTAAAGCCGTGATGAGTTGCAGAAAAACTATTGATAGCTTCTCTGACTTAAAGGGTTTAGCTAAAAACACAGCGACTTGTGAGCCTAAATACAAAGCTAAGCTAATACCAGCAAAAATCCAGCCCATTTTAAAAACTTCTACATTGTGAGTGGAAAGCAATAAGTTCCATTGCATATTAAAAGCTTGGAAACTAATAGTTAAAATTGAGCTAAAAACAATTACTGAAAAAATTTCTTTGTGCCTAAAGCCGTAATGCAAGCTCTCTTTAGCAACTTTCTTAATTGGAGCCAAGCTTAAACTTATCTTTTTAGATTTAGAACTTTGATCTTTAAAAACAAAATAGCTATAAAAAGCGAAAATCATCATACCTATAGCTGTTAAAAGCCAAGGCAAAGATAAATCTGAATTACCAGCCCAAGCCCCTAAAGAAGCTCCTGACATTATCCCTATTAAGTTAAAACCGGCTTCCTTCTGGTAAATAGGACGCAAATCTTTATTCCAACCTGAATCTCTTAGGGTATCTACCATCCAGGCCTCCATGGCCCCAGACATAAAACAAACACCTAAAGCTACAACTATTTCAGCCAATAAAAATAGATAGAAGATTCCAGAGAGAAAATAAATGGTAAACCCTAAAGCTGTTATAAAAGCACCTAAAGCTACAGACTTACCTCGACCAAAACTATCAGCAAAAGCTCCAGTAGGAATTTCCAATAAAAAAACTGAAATCATAAAAGCTAGGTTAACTAAATTTATTTGCAATAAAGACAGGTCAAAGGAATAAAGAAATAATTGATAAACAGCAAAGGAAAAGGAGTTGCTAAAAGATAGCCATAGAGCGCCAATAAAGTACTTAAATAAAATTTTTCTAGCCATAACATTTATTTTTTAAGGTTAATATTTCAAAGAACAAAAAATCCCGACTAGTTAAGCCGGGAAAAATATTGTTTAATTATTATTTATTCTTTGAAATGATTTAATCCTTAATCATATAAACTATTTAAAACAATTAATTTTTTCCTGGCCCAACTAAACTTGGCCACAACAAAAGCAGGGATATACATTTTATCCCCAGAAATTAAATTAATTGTTTCAAATCTATGCATCATATTTTTAAGTTATCCTCTACAGTAGTATTCGTTAAAACCAGAAAAATGTTACAAGATCACTAATTTTAACTATTTATTTAATTCCCTGAAAGAAAATAATCTCTCCAGGAAATAAAGTTCTAAGAGGCGGCCCCCAAGTGCCTGTACCGGCACTAGTGTAAGTTGACATACCTTCATAATTTTCTAGCCCATATGAATACTTGCCATACATAAGCCTAACAATCAGCGAAAGTGGAAAAATTTGCCCTCTATGGGCATGGCCAGACAACATTAAATTAGCCTCTAAAGCTTTGGCCTCAGCTCTATCAACTGGAACATGATTAACTACTATGCGAGGATAGGTTTTTTCTACTAATAAATTATCAATTTTTCTTCTAATATTACTATCTTCACGACTTAAATAGTCAAAGCCTATAATCTCTAAATCATTTATTACCCTAGCCTCATCGCTTAAAGCCATTAAGCCTGCTTGAGAAATAACTGAGCCTACCGACTCATCAGATAAATAAACATCATGGTTACCATAGACAAAAATAGTTGGATTTTTAAATTTACTTAAAGACTCTATAAATTTAGCTATATCTTTATCATTACCATCAAATAAATCACCACTGATAATTACAACATCAGCTTCTAAACTATTAACTTTTTTAACTACACGATCTAAATATTTAACACCGTGAAAATAACCTAAATGTAAATCTGATAAATGCACCACCTTATTCTCCTTTAGCCAATCATCTAAAACAATAGTTTTAACTCTAGGATAAAAAGCATTATATAGCCCTAAAAGGAAAAATATTAAAGATAAACCTAAAGCAATTTTAGCTAGAAGTTTCTTTTTAAATTTAAAAAAACTTATAAGATAAAATAACAAGCCAAAAAGCATTAACTGAGAACTTAAGCCCAGAAGGAGCGCTGCAATTATGTGAAATAAAATAGCTAAAGTACTAGAATAAGTATTTATTAAAGGCAAGCTAATAATAAAGAAAAAAACACTTAGGCAAACTAATAAATAAACAAAAAGCTTTTTATTTCTGGAAACCAGGGAAAAAGCTGTAATTATTAAGTTCCCTGCTAAAAAGATGCCCAAGGCTATAAATAGAAATAAAAGCATAAAAGAAACTACTGTATAAAACATAAGAAAATATATTACTAAATAATACTTTTGTATTTTAGCAAATTATAGCAAATATTTCCATTTAATTTGCTAGCTTTTAAAATAAATGCTAAATTATATATACCTACCCCCCAGGTATTAAATATATAATTTATATTAAAAAATACTTATCTAAAAAATATGAACAAAAATAGTTTAGAGTATAAAAAAACCCTTACTACTCTTAAAAAGGCCCATTCCTTAATTTATAAAATAACAGAGATGATGGAAAGACAAGATTACTGTATTGATGTTATGCAACAAAACTTAGCTGCCCTAGGACTTCTAAAATCCGCCCATGCTCAACTCATGGAAAATCACATAAAAACTTGTTTTTCCAGAGCCATGAAAAGCAGTAATGAAAAACAAAAAGATAAAATGACTAAAGAAATTTTACAAGTCACCAAGTTATATAATAAATAAAATTAATAATTTATACTAAAGTCTTTTTAAATATATGGAAAAAATAAGCTTTAAAATCAAAGGTACTAGCTGTATTAGCTGTAAAACCTTAATTGAATCTGAAGTAGAAATACTAGCAGGTATTAAGGATATTAGAGTAGACTACAAAACGGGTCAATGTACGGCTAAATATGATAGCTCTAAAATAAATTCCAAAAAAATAAAAGCTGTTATTGAAAAGTTAGGCTATGAAATTGATAATAATAAAAAACCAGTCAAAGCTAACCAGAAAATTAACCTTAAACAATGGGGGCTCACTCTTTTAATTTTAACCAGCCTATACCTTCTATACAGACTTCTCTCTGTGACTAATATAATACCTGAAGTAATAATTGGAGAAAATTTAAGTTATGGCATGGCTCTAATAGTAGGAATAGTGGCTTCACTTAGCACTTGTTTAATGGTAGTAGGGGCTGTAGTTATTAGCTTTAGTGCTAAATATGAAAATAAAGGTAATTTCTATCAAAGTAGTATTAAACCTCACGGTCTTTTTCATTTAGGCAGACTTCTAGCTTTTTTCCTTTTAGGGGGACTCTTGGGTGTAATTGGCAGTTTGTTTACTATCTCTGCTACTTTCATGTCTTGGGTTTCAATAATTGTCGCTTTAATACTTATTTGGTTAGCCTTAGATATATTAAACCTAGCTCCAGCCATTAATCTTTTTAAAGGCGGTTTAAATAAAAAGGTGGGACGTAAATGGCAAAAGCTAAAAAACTCAGATAAAGCCTGGACACCTTTAGGTTTAGGCGCACTGAGCTTTTTTCTTCCTTGTGGCTTTACTCAATCAATGCAAATTTTTGCCATGGCTAGTGGCTCCTTTATTTCTGGAGCTTTAATTATGACTATGTTTGCTCTGGGCACCTTGCCAGTTTTAATGGGTGTAGGCATTGCTAGCAATCGTTTTAAGCGTATTAAATCAAACTTATTTAAGAAAGTAGCTGGACTAGCTATAATTATTTTCGCCCTCTACACCTTAAGCAGTGCTCTAGCTGTGCAAGGTGTAAATATTAATTTAAGCTCTCAAGCTAAGGTAGAGGCTAAAGAGACACAAGATGAGCAGGTAGTAAATATGATTGTTGATTATAGAGGCTATACTCCCAGCGTAATTAAATTAAAGTCAGGCGTACCAGTAAAATGGATTATTAATGGTCAACAAATTACTGGTTGTAATAATGAAATTATTGTTCCTAGTATGGGAATTAGAAAAAAACTTACCCAAGGCACAAACATAGTAAAATTCACCCCTAACAAAGAAGGCACTATTAATTTTAGTTGTTGGATGGGTATGATCAGGGGAAAATTTATTGTTGAAGCTAAAAGTTAAAAATTGCAGTTGTTAAAACTTAAATAAATTAGCTAATTAGCTATAGATTTAAAAAATCTCAGATAAAAAGCGGAAAAACTAATACACAAATAATCACTTTATATATGAAAGAAATAAATTTAAAAATTGCTGGTATGCACTGTAGTAGTTGTGCTTTCAATATTGAAAAAAGTCTCAGCCAGCTAGATGGCGTAAAAGACGTATCTGTAAATTATGCTAGTGAAAAAGCTAGCTTAAAGTATAATCCTGAAAAAATAGATTTAGATAAGTTGAAACAAAGTGTGAAAAAAGTCGGCTACCAAGTTATCAGTGAAGAGGATGAAGAAAATAATAAAAGCAAAAAAGAAAATAACTGGTCGCTCATAAGGGTTAGTTTAGCAACTATCCTTACCCTGCCCTTGTTATTAATTATGTTTGGCTTAGAAATGAATCCTTGGCTACAACATCATCTTAGCTTTATAGTCGTTTTTATCTTAGGCTATAATTTCCATAAAAACGCTTTCCTTTTAATTAAAAAAGGACAAACCAATATGGATACCCTAATTTCTCTAGGAACACTTTCAGCCTACTTCTTTAGTCTTTGGGCTCTTTTAAATAATCAACACCTATATTTTGAAAGTGCTGCCACTATTACCACTTTAATACTTCTGGGCAAATACTTAGAAAGTAGAGGTAAACAAAAAGCCTCTCAAGCTATTAAAAAACTACTGGAATTAAAAGCTGAGACTGCTCGAGTTATAGAGGGAGATAAATCTAAAGATGTAAAAATTGAAGAAGTAAAAGTAGGACAAATTATACTAGTTAAACCTGGAGAAAAAATTCCCCTAGATGGTAAAGTAATTTCTGGAACTAGCACAGTCGATCAGTCTATGTTAACTGGAGAAAGTTTACCTTTAAATTTAGAGCCTGGGAAAAAGGTTTTTGGCGCTACTATTAATCTTGATGGTACTTTGTCTATAGAGGTAAGCAAAAATAGCCAAGACTCAACTTTATCCCAAATAATTAAAGTGGTTGAAGAAACTCAGAAATTTAAAGCACCCATGCAAAAACTAGCTGATAAAATATCCTCTGTTTTTGTACCAATTATCATTGCTATAGCTCTAATCACAGCTATAAGTTTATTTTTTGTTAGTGGCTCAATTTCTATGGCTATTATCAGAGCAGTAACTATTTTAGTCATTGCCTGCCCTTGTGCTTTAGGTCTAGCTACGCCTTTAGCTATTATGGTAGGAACCGGCATAGGCGCTAAACAAGGGATACTGATAAAAAATGGAGAGAGTTTTGAATTAGCTAAAAATATAGACACTGTTATCTTTGATAAAACCGGGACTTTAACTACTGGTAAAATTAGTGTACAAAAAATATTAAGCCATTTTGACTCTAATATAGATAAAAATCAAATATTAAAAATTGCACAGTCTTTAGCTATAAACTCCAATCACCCGCTTTCTCAAGCTTTAAGTAATTATCAAGCTGAAACAACTCTGCCCCTGGCTAGTATTATTAACTTTAAAGAAGAGCCAGGCTTAGGCATCTTTGGTCAATGCCAAGATCATAAAAACACCCTGTATCTTGGTAATAAAAAATTAATGGCTAAGCACAATATCAGCGATGAGTGGCTAAAAGAAATTGAAGAAACAGAAACCGGAAAAAATATTCTTTTTGTAGCTCAGGATAAAAAAATAATCGGTGCTATCACTTTAAAAGATGAAATTAAAGGAAAAGCTCAAGAAACTATAGAGAAAATTAAAGGTCTAGGACTTAAAACCCTACTTCTAAGTGGGGACAATAAAAGTGCCACTCAAGAAGTGGCTAATAAATTAAAGTTAAATGATTTTAAAGCTGAATTAATGCCAGCAGAAAAACTTCAAGTCATCAGTGACTTACAAAGTCAAGGTAAAAAAATTATCTTTATTGGTGATGGCATAAATGATGCCCCAGCTTTAGTTAAAGCCGACCTAGGTATTGCTATGGGCTCTGGGACAGATATTGCTAAGGAGTCGGGACAAATAATTATCATAAACAGCCAAGTAGAAAAAATATATTCCGCTATTAAATTATCTAAAAAAACTTTCAAAATAATTAAACAAAATCTATTCTGGGCTTTTATCTATAATATCATAACCATTCCTTTAGCCATCTTTGGTTTAGTTAGCCCGATGATAGCTGCTGTGGCTATGAGTCTCTCTAGCGTATCTGTGGTTGCCAATAGTTTGAGATTATATAAAGTCAGTAAATAACCACTAAGATTGATTGTAAAAATATAAAATAAAAAAATTCTATAATCAAAATTACCTCAACTTATAATAAGTTGCCTTTCCCTGTCCCAGCTTTTCAATTATTTTCAAATCTATTAATTTTCTAAAATCTAAATTTCTAGTCGGCTTAGCTCTAGTAGTTAATTGAGAATACTGTCTATCAGTAATATATCCTCGTTTCTTAATGTAATTAATAATTTGTTGATGATGCTCTTTTAATTCAGTCTTAGGTGAAATAGCCTGTCTATCCAATTCTTTACCAACACGAAGCAGTTCATCGATAATACCATCACTAAAATATTCTAACCAAGAAGTAAAATTAATTTCATCTTTTATATCATAATAGTTACCGAAAACACCAACTTCTTGAAAATACTTACTAATATTTTGATTATAATAATTTTCGAAACTGAAAAGATTAAAAGTATTTAAACCCATTTGGGCTAATAACATTTTAGTTGCTAAACGAGCAGTGCGTCCATTACCATCAACAAAAGGATGAATTATAACAAACTGTTTATGAAAAATACCTGCTAAAATTAAAGAGTCAACTTTGTTTTTATTTTCATTCAAATAATGAATTAATTCATTTAATAAAGGCAAAACCTCCTTTTGATCAGGTGGCAAATAAACAACTTGACGAGTTTTTGGATTATTAACAAATACTGGCTCTTGCCTAGTTTGACCACAACGATGTTTTTCAATTAAACCTTCGGTAATAAGTTTTTGAATTTTTAAAATTAATTTTGCATCAAAGTTAATTCTATTTTTTTTAATTAAAAAATTTAATTCCGTTAAAGCTTGATTATAATTTAAAACTTCTTTTTCACTATCACGAATATTATCAGGTTTATTTTTTAAAATTCTTTTCACCTCTGTTAAAGGCAAAGGGTTACCCTCAATACTAGTGGAAGAAAAAACTGATATTTCCCTAGCTCTTATCTCTAACTCAGTTAAAATTATATTCGAAAAACTACGATGATTTAAATCAGAAACAAGTCCAGCAATTCTTTTTATATTACCTAATAATCTATGGGAAATTGTATATTTTGGATTAAACATATATACATATTATAGACGAATAATAGACGATTGTCAAGTCTAAAAAGGCAACTTTTTTATACCTAAAAACTCTATTTAAGCTACCAAAACCGAGCTATTTTAAAAATTAACTGATTAATTTTCTAGAGCTTTTTTTATTAATCAAAAACTTAGGAGTAAATATTAATAAAGCTAAAATTAAAGCACAAGATATAATTATAAAAGCATATATGGGCCAATCATTTAAAGTGTTTTGGTAAGAATAAATTAAGAAAGCTGCTAAAGAACCATAAATTAGAGAGCCTATAAGCAAAAAAATGCCTGGCAAACTAGTACTCATAACATAAGGATCATCGGTCTCGTAATTAGGGAAAAGAGCTCCTACAGATAAGCCAAGGGCTGTTATAAAAAGTATAGAAACAAAAAACATGGAAAGTGATTGCCACAAACTAACCCAAGTTAAATTTAACATATCAAGACTTAAATATTGCAAGGCTAGACCAAAGATTACAAAGAAAACAGCAAAAAATAAATACTTCATATAATATATCTTCTTGTAGTCAATAGGTGCGCTTTTTAGTAGCCAAAAAGTTTTTCGCTCAGAGCTAAAAGCTGGAAAAACAAAACGCAGGACAAAAGCAGAAATAAAATAAATTGCTACCACAAAAGATAAAGCTTGAAAAGCCGTATCTTTAATGTTGGGACTAATATCATTTATATTCAAAGTATTAGCCAACATATAGTTAATTGCTACCTGTATTAGCCAAATAAACAGCAAAAAACCAAACCAAGTTAAATTTTTAGGATTTCTAATATAAACTAATAATTCTCTTTTAAATAAAGCTCCAGAGACAGAGCCAGAAAATTTAAACCCAGAAACTTTAAGCTTAGACTGATTTTTTTTACCAGCTTCAAAACCTTTCCCCTCCTTTAATTTTTGCCAAGGCAATAAATACAGTTTTGATAATTTAAACCACAAATACACACTTAAAAAACTTAAAGCTAAAGTAATGACTAAATATAAGCTTAAAGCTCCAGTTACGGCTGTTTGAGTATAAAAAATACCCATGGCTATAATATGTGAAGGCAGATAAATAAAATTGTTAACTATCACTGATAAGTTAACTGAAGACACACTAGTATCACTAGCTTGAAAAAGTTCTACTACATCTAAAGATAAAGCACTAGACCAAACACAATAAGCTAAAGCTAAAACTAATACAGTTAAAATAATAAAGTAAATTTTAAAATTAAATTTAAGCCCTTTTATTTCCCTGCTCAAAGCCAGATATAGCCTAGCCACTGCTAAAATAAACAGCAAAGTTAGAGCGGAAACAAATAATAAATATAGCACATAAAATACTAATATTATTAGCATGCTAAAAACAGATAAATAAAAAACTGCATTTAAAGCTAAAACCATGGGAATGGCGATTATTAACAGAGGCCAAAGACCATTTAAAAAGCTTTTTATAAACACCAATTTTGGCAAATAATCATAACTATAAGAACCTACCAACCAATCATCATTTTTACCTTTCCACAGCGAAAACATGCCTGTTATCATGGCTGATAAAAAGAATATTACGCCTAAAATTAAGAAAAAGATTTCATATACATACAACAAAAATGGTTCTAAGCTTTGTTCGTTGATGTAAATATATAAAAAACCTGCTTTTAAAAATAAATAAATGCCATAAGCCACCAAAACAAAAACTACTAAAAATAATAAGCTGGTAATAATTTTAGCCAAACCATTATTTCTATAATATCTAAGAACTTTTTGGAATTGATTGTAAAGTAAAAATTTAAACATAATTATTTAACTAATTTTTCATATACCTCTTCTAGAGAAGCTGTAGCTGGTAATTTGGTTAGAGTACATAAATTTGAAAAAGTATCTATAGCCACTAATTTACCTTTATCCAGTAAACCAATCCTATTAGAAATTTTTTGAGCCACAGATAGAGTATGGGTAACCAGTAAAACTGAGCCACCCTCATTAGCAAATTTCTTAAACTCTTTTTGAGCTTCGATAGCGCTTAAAGGATCTAAGCCCACAATTGGCTCATCAATTAAAAGTAATTCAGGTCTATGCAAAAGAGCTGCTAAGATACTAAATTTCTGCTTATTACCTCTAGAATAATTTTCAAAATATTCTTTCTCAACTCCGCTTAAATCAAACATATCTAAGAGCTGGGAAATACTTCTATCTCTATCTTTTTCATTCATATTAAATAAAGCCCCAGTAAAACGTAAAAACTCTTCTCCTGTCATATAGGGCCAAATAGCTGGTTCATCAGGAATATAGCCAATATCCTTTTTAGTCTCTTTAGGCTTATCAACTACATTATTACCTGAGACTAATATTTCTCCTTGACTTGGAGACAGTAAACCACTGATCATTTTAATTATAGTAGTCTTCCCTGACCCATTAGGGCCAATTAAAGAAACTATTTCTCCTTTACCTACAGTAAAACTAATATTATTGACTGCCACTTTATTATTAAACTTTTTAACTATATTTTTTATCTCTAACATATTTATTTTAAGTAATTAATTATCTTATTTATTATATCATTAATCTTAATTAGTATAAACCAAGCCGAATTAAATGATGCAAAATGTAACTATACTCCTATACGATAAATGATTGTAAAATGTAACCATAAACGATTAATAATTAAGGCTTTAAGTTATGGTTATAGAAAAAATGAGTATAAACACTCGAAAAGAATATTTAA